>CAZOTE010000032.1:0-20884 GCA_964582705.1 uncultured Eubacteriaceae bacterium
AAGCCCTGGATCTTAAGGGTTCTCTTCATTTTTTGTTTGTGAGGGTAAAATCGGTCATTTCCCGATTACCCCCTTTGATTTGCATTAGTAAGCTAGCTCAGAAAGCGATTCAATTAGGAAATCAGCTTCTCTTGCGATATCATCTGTTCTAGTAAAGTGGTAAGGGTCTTTGATAGCTACGACTTTCATTCCGGCATTTTTGGCTGCCATAACCCCCTCGTATGTATCTTCGATTACTATGCAATCTTCTTTTTCTAATGAAAAATCAGATAGTACTCGTAAAAATATATCAGGATAGGGTTTGCTTTTTCCTACCTCTGAAGTAGTATGTATTGATGAAAAGCAATCTTTGACTCCGTGAAGGGCAAGGTAATCTTCTACAATAGTTCTATCATTGCTAGTACCTAGCCCAAGCAAATAACCTTTATCGTATAAATTTAACAATAGATCCTTTCCGCTATCTTTGAATGGGATTGACTTTATGTATATTTCGTGGATAAGGTTTCTCCATTCGGCAAGTATTTCACTAGGATCATCACTAAGGTCGAAGTATTCCTTATAATATGATGCAGTTTCCTTGATGCTCATACCCCCAAGATTTTGCTGAAAATCTTTAGGAATCTCAATTCCACGTGGAGTGAGATACAGCTCATCCAATCGATCCCAAACCCATAAAGAGTCAACTAAAGTTCCATCAAAATCAAAGATTATCGCTTTCTTACCTGTAATCATTTAGTCACTTCCTTTTCTTTATAATTAATTATATTACATGGGGCTTGTTAAGTAGCTGATTAAATAACAAGCCTCGTCGTCGTTTAACTCGACATTGTATCTTTGCTTTAAGAGAGAATATTCGCTTTTGATTATATTATAAAGTTCAATGTTTTCATTTAACATTACATCTTTGTCGGGATAAGGGATGGCACTGTCACCTTTAGCCAAACGGCTCAGCATAAAGGCGGTATGCAAAATCAATGTGACTTTTTTTGCATCTTTAAGCGTTAGCTTCATAACGGATTCAATGTTTTTAACGAATAAACTGATATCATCAAACAATAATGAGCCATCAAAATTATCTATATTTTCTTTTAATAGCGCAGGTAGTTTAAGCAGTGTGGTCTTGATATCAATCAATTCCTGCAATTCACCTACGACTTTCATGCTGATCACGTCGTACATGTTGTATTGTTGTATATCAACAGAAACTGGAAATGATGATACGATGAAAAGTATCTCCCGTTCGTTTTGGATGCTTTGAATCTTGCTTCTGAAATAATTCTTATCAAGGCAGTTAAGAGGTATTACCTCAAACAGATCATTGTCGTAATTTAATGAGTTGTTTAAAACGCTTTTTAATGCCACTGACCCACCTTCACCTGTAAGACAAGCTGTGATAATAGCTACTTTGTTATTGTTTTTCACATCAGTATTTGAAATTTTTAATGAATCTGAATAAGAACTTACAAGATTAACATCTTTATATATTTCAGCTAATGGAAATCCTAAGATTGCCTTTCTAGAAGCCTCTATAGCATGTAATGTAGAAACCATCGGGACTGCTTTTGAAGGTATTTTAAATGCAGTCTCTATTATTTCGGCAAATGTGGTAAGAGAGCCCATATCGACAAGCAATAAAAATCCTGTGGCGTCTAGGTTTTTTTGTATAAGTTCTTTTAAGTTATCGAGCACAAACGAAGGACTAAAATCCAAGGATGCATCGATAGCTAATACATTACTCTTATTTAATAGCCGATTTGCTACATTAGCTATAGATGAAGCTGTAGACTCACCATGGGCTATCACAATAATTTTTACATTTTCCTGAATCATGGTTGGAAGCTCGTTTTCCGGTAGAAGGAATATAGTAAGATATCCGGCTTCGTCTTCAGGAATATAATAACCTAAATATTCTGAAATCATATTTTTGCTCTTTAAGGCAATTTGAAACTCATTAGGGTATAGATTTTTAATTTTCTGAAGTTGAGGATTGATGATTGTCTTGCTAGACATTATTCGTTCTGTCAAAGTATTTATGTGCAATGCTAGAGCTGTATATATATTGTTGTCTAAAGGTCTGTTGAGCTGGCTTGTCATAAAGCTTGCTACTTGATCAACACATTTTAAAATATTTTTATCCAGAAGATTTGAAACATCTTTATTCTTTAAAACATCAGTAATTCCACCAATATATTTCTTAAAATGGCTGAAGATGTCTTTCTCTAAAATACTTTCTATTTCCTCGTCTAATAAATTTCTTTTTTTAAGCTGGATGAGCTTTTCATCTATCAAAGAATAGATGCTATTATCGTTGTCCTCATAAGAAGTAAAAAATGACTCCATATTAGGGTGGAATCTAAAGTATTCAACCTCATCTCCGGTAAGTCTAGTCCATATCTTTCGGTGTTCTTTTTCTTTTAACAAGCCGTCTCGAATGTATTGGGGGAGACTTTTGCTATTTATCCGAATATCATTCTTGATATTTGTCAAAAACTCTGAATATGATTTTGCGCAAATTAATTGCACATCACTTTTCAACTGACCAATATTATTTGGACAGTCATAAGATAAAAAAGCTCGTATCGTGTTGCAGGATACATAGATTTCCTTATTTAATTTTATGGACTCATTTTTAAAGAAACTCTTAATTAGAAATAACCTTTCATCTAAGGTTCTTTCTCTTAGTGAAGGAAGCTTAATGGTGATAGGTATTCTCCTAATGAAAGTGTTTAACAGGCTGGACTCAGGATCTTCTGTGGTAGCACATATTATTAGAACAGTAGACTTTCTTTTTTTGTCTGTTTCTCCAAGTCTCCTATATTCTCCAGTATCCATTAAGGTGAAAAGCATTTCTTGACCTTCAGGAGGGAGTCTGTGAACCTCGTCTAGAAACAACACACCATTGTCTGCCAGTTCCACCAAACCGGCTTTATCTTCGATGGATCCGGTATAGGAGCCTTTTTTAGTGCCAAAAAGTTGACTCAATAATAGGCTTGGATTTGTCGCATAATCTGCACAGTTAAAGACTATGAATTCAGATTTTTGACTTTTGGCGCCTATATCTACAGAGTAGCTATGCATCATGGAAGCGAACATTGACTTTCCGACCCCGGTTTCCCCAAATATCAAGGAAGGTAATCCGTTTGGAGGGTATAATATAGCAGCTTTAGCCTGCTCTATCTCGTTTTTTAAACTGATATTTGATTTCACAAATTCATCAAACGCATTGACCGATGTACTTGAACTGATATCAGGCAATAAGAATCTAACAGGTCTGCTAGATGTTTTTTGGATTTTTCCTGCCTTGCATAGTTTATTGAGTTCATGGCTGACATTGGCTCTGCTTAGGCCCAACATATCAGCAATCTCTTGGGCGGTGATTCCGTTTTCATACGATAGCTCTATCAATTTATTATATATCTTTTCTTGGTTGGTCAATTCAAACACTCCTAAAATAGTATAATATCATATATATATTATAAGATTGTTTAGATTAAAAGTCTAGGAAAGTTTATAAAATGAAACACAAACATATATTTGTGTTGAATATATGAGAAAACAGTATAAACACAAAGTCGAAATACATAAACACAACAGTTTGACTTATAAACACTAGTGTTTCTATTATATAAAATGCTTGGTTTAATAGGATTGTTTGTGATTGGCACGGTACTTGCATTTATAATTATGTGTAAAATGAAAAAACGAAAGGAGAATTAATTTGAGCGAAATGGAAACGGTGATCATGCAGTTAATCATACATGCAGGCGATGGAAAAACGAAAGCTCACGAAGCGTTAAGGGAGGCGAAAGAGGGAAACTACAAAGAGGCTGAAAACTTGATGAAGTTGGCTCATGAAGCGCTTATAGTTGCACACAATGCGCAGACATCCCTTCTTCATAAAGAAGCAGCTGGAGAGAAAGTTGAAATTACCGCATTATTCGTTCATGCGCAGGATCATCTTATGACATCCATGTCTGAAATCAACTTAATAGAGCAGATACTTGATTTGCGTATAGAGATGAACCATTTAAAAGATCAGTTAGCTATGGAGGGGTTGAAATGATAAAAATCAAATTGTTTTGTGCTGCAGGATTTTCTACCGGAATGTTAGTAGACAAAATGATAGAAGCGGCAAAGGAAAAAGGGATTGAAGTGGATATAGAAGCATGTTCACAGCATGAACTGGGGAAATGTTTGGAGAATCTAGATGTAGCATTGCTTGGACCGCAAGTAGGGTATACGCTTCCAAAATCAAAAAAAATATGTGATGAGAAATGTGTCCCAATCGGCGTTATACCAATGACCGATTATGGTACTATGAACGGCGAAAAAGTATTAAACTTTGCACTAGACTTGATTGAAGAAAGTAAATAACTAGGCTAGATAAATCTAGCCAGTTTAATAATTAAAGAAAAGGAGATAAAGAGATGTCAAACAAAAGCAATTTCATCAGTGAAAAAGTCATACCTTTGGTTATGCAATTTGTAAACATGAAAGGTGTGACGGCACTAAAAGAAGGGATGCTCAGTATTCTTCCGTTGACCGTTATAGGCTCGATATTTTTGGTTATTGGCCAGATTCCTTCTGAAAATATCAACAACGCCATTGCAGGAGTGTTGGGTCCAAACTGGACAGAACCTTTTATGCAGGTTTATGGAGGTACATTTGCAATAATGGGGTTGATTGCGTGTTATTCGATAGCATATAGCTACGTTAAAAATGAAGGATTTGTAGCTTTGCCGGCGGGGGTGTTATCGGTAGCATCTTTCTTCATAGTTACTAACTCATATGCAGAAAATGCTGATGGCGTGGTCGTCACAAATGTAATATCCAAAGCTTGGACAGGCGGTCAAGGTATTGTTACCGCAATCATCATAGGGTTATTAGTGGGTGCTACTTATTCGTGGTTTTTAAGAAAGAAAATAGTCATTAAGATGCCTGACAGTGTTCCACAATCTGTTGCAAATCAATTTACTGCCTTGATACCGGCAACATTTATCTTTACAGTTTCTTTGATTGTATACGCTATATTCAAATTTGGATTTGATACAACATTCATTGAATGGATTTATGTAATATTGCAGTTGCCTCTTCAAGGGCTGACAGATTCATTGCCTGGAGTTATTGGTATTGCGTTCTTTATTTCATTCTTATGGTGGTTTGGTGTACATGGCCAGTCGATTGTAAACGGCATAGTATTTTCGCTTTTAACTGCTAATGCTATGTCAAATGCAGAAATGCTCAGATCAACGGGAGCAGCTACACTTGAAGGCGGTGCTCATATAGTCACCCAGCAATTTTTAGACAGCTTTATAATACTTTCAGGTTCAGGTATAACATTTGGTGTAGTTGTTGCCATGTTATTTGCAGCAAAGTCAGAACAATATAAAAGCTTAGGAAAACTATCAGTATTTCCAGCAATTTTCAATATCAATGAGCCTGTTATTTTTGGATTCCCTGTTGTACTGAACCCTCTGATGTTCATACCATTTATTTCAGTGCCGGTGGTAGCCAGCTTGATGGTTTACATATCAATTGCATCTGGGTTCCTAGCTCCTTTTTCAGGAGTGCTACTTCCATGGAGTACACCAGGTATAATTTCTGGGTTTATGGTAGCAGGATGGAGAGGAGCATTGCTACAAATTGCTATACTTGCAATGTCTACGGCAATATATTATCCATTCGTTAAAAAGCAAGATGAAATCACTTACAAGAAGGAACAAGGAATTGAAGAAAATATTGAATTAGTGAGCAAAAAAGCAGCATAGATAGGTTTGAAATTATAACAGACTCTTTCAGATTGAATTTTATTAATCTGAAAGAGTTGCTGTTATTTATTGAATAATTAAGGAGGAAGTGCATGTTCGGTATGGTCGCAGCAATTTTAACAACCTTTTCATTCGTTCCTCAAGCACTAAAGGTTATAAAAACTAAAGACACATCAGGGATTTCCTTGATGATGTATAGTATGTTTGTATTGGGAGTATTCTTATGGATGGTTCATGGATTTAAAATCAATGATCATGCCGTGATAGGTGCTAATGCTGTCACGCTTGTATTTGCATCGATTATTTTAATCTGCAAAATAAGAAATAGTTAATAGAGTAGTTGTTGCATAAAAGTATTATAATTTGAAAGACATCTTTAATAACTGGGCGCGGAGGCGCCATTTTTTTGCAAAAAAATCGCCCCCAAATATCTTATGGAATGAAATATGCTATAATTATAAGAGAACTTTGTTTTAGATTTTCGGTTTAAGTGATGATAGTGATTCAGACTAAAAGCGATGTCAAGGGGGATCAGGTTTATATGAAAAAGTGGTATGAAAAGCTTTTTGAAAACTATTCAGATACTTACGACAAGGAAGTGTTCACCAAGGGAACATTAGGTGAATGCGATTTTATCGAAGAAGAAATAAATTATGACAAATCCCTCAAGATAATAGATGTGGGCTGCGGAACGGGCAGACATGCCATTGAGCTTACCAAGAGAGGATACGACGTAACGGGAATCGATCTGTCTGATAACCAACTTGATAAAGCCAGGTAAAAAGCAACGGAAGAAGGCCTGAAAATCGATTTTTTTAAGCACGATGCCAGAAACCTGCCCTTTGAAGATAAGTTCGATTTAGCCATTATGCTTTGTGAGGGAGGATTTCCTTTGATGGAGACAGATGATATGAACTTTGAGATATTAAAAAACGTCTCGAAATCACTTAAGAGCCCTTCCAGATTTATATTTACGACTCTAAACGGTTTGTTTCCGATATTTAATTTAATAGATGATTTTCATGAAGCAAATGCCGAAGAAGAGGGAGCTAAGTACAAAAGCAGTGGTTTCGATCTGATGACTATGAGAGACTATAACGTCACTACATTTACAGATGATGACGGGGTAGAGCATGAATTAAAATGTGATGAAAGGTATTACCTTCCAAGTGAGATAACCTGGCTTTTGAAGTCTTTAGGCTTTGAAAAGATAGACATATATGGAGCAAAGCTAGGAGCATTCTCGAGAAAAGACAAGCTGGGAATAAAAGATTTTGAAATGCTCGTAATTGCAAAGAGATGACTAATCTTGGGGCAATCAAGAATTACTAATTTTTTATGACTGACAAGGAGATGAATACGTTGAAAAGATTTGAATACAAATGTGTATGCATCTGGGGGCTTGGTGAAAGTACGGCTAGAAGGTTAAATGAATACGGCAAGGAAGGCTGGGAGCTTGTGGAAGTCATGTGGTGCTGGCACTACTTTAAAAGAGAACTTGCCGGCTAAAGGTCCCTAAAGTATTACAGCATGTGATTATTGTAAAAAAAATAAATAAGAAAATAGCTGCGACTATCGGCTATTCTCTTAGGTTGCGAGGTAGTTAAACATGAAAAGGATTAGACAAATATTTATAAGAGGATTATTTTCCCTGCTGCCGATTGCTGCAACTCTTTATCTTATACAGCTGATGTTTAGGTTCATGGATGATCTTCTCGGCAGGTATTTCGAAAGACTTTTCGGAATAGCGATACCCGGGATAGGAATACTAGCCACACTGGTATTGATTTTTGCAACAGGAAGCCTTGTTTCAAATGTGGTGGGCGAAAGGCTTTTCCATTATGGGGAAAGGATGCTTCACAAAATTCCTGTAGTACCTAAAGTTTACTTTGGCATCAAGCAGATAATAAATGCATTCACCCTCGAGGGAAAGAATATTTTCAACAAGGTGGTGTTGGTTGAATACCCGAGAAAAGGGTTATATGTCGTGGGATTCTTGACAGGAGAAAGCGGTGGCGAGGTCCAAACAAAGACGGAAGCCCAGCTGGTTAACGTTTTTATACCCACTACCCCAAACCCCACTTCAGGGATGCTTATTTTGGTTCCTGGGAATGATGTGATTTACTTGGATATGAGCGTAGAGGAAGGACTTAAGCTGATAGTAAGCGCAGGAGTAGTGGTACCGGAAGAGGTAAATTAAAATAGTTTTCATATTCGTCTTATTTTATCGGGAGGTGATAACCTTGAAGTGGAATGATAGATTTGATTCTGATAATGTCCCCGATATCGAGGATATCAGGGGGTTCATAGGAGATAGAGTCGTCTTGTGGGACGATTTAACTGACCACTTAAGGGATAGCTATAAAGTTGAACCGGATTTTGACTACAGCCGGTGTTCAGCCCAACCCGGTTGGAATATAAAATACAAAAGAAGCGGGAAATCACTTTGTACAATCTACCCGATGGATGGGTACTTTATCGCATTGGTGGTAGTAGGCAAAAGAGAAGAAGAAACCGTAAAGGATTATTGCAATGAGGGATTGTTTACGCCTTATGTATCTGAGCTTTACAAAGCCACAGTTTTTTCAGCAATGGGAAAATGGCTGATGATAAAGGTGACAAATCGAGAGATTCTTGAGGATGTGAAGAAATTGGTTGGGATAAGAATAAAGCCACAAAACCTCCAAGAGTAATCTCAAACCGCTTGACATGGTAATAACAAAACTTTATAATTGTACGTACATATACAAGCTATGAAAGCTTGATCGCAGATACCTGCAAAGCTTGCATCATTGATGCATGTTTTTGTAGTTTGTGGGATGAAACCAGGAGGTTGCCGTTGATTGCAATCTCTTTTTTTTGTAATCAACACTCGATGTTATACCGCAAGAGAGGATTCCTTTTAGTGAAAAAATTTATTTTCAAAAGATTGATTCAAATAATACCAATTATATTGGGGATTACGTTTTTGTCTTTTGCCTTGATGCATACTGCTGCAGGAGATGCAGTAGATACCCTTTATGACAGCAATTCCAGTGGGGTTTCAGAACAGATCAAGGAAGAGAGGAGAGCGGAACTGGGATTAGACCAACCATTTATGGTTCAATATTCAAAGTGGCTAAAAGGGGTTTTAACAGGAGATATGGGGATTTCGTATATCTCGGGTAAACCGGTGTTTGAAACCTTCATATCAAAATTGCCGGCAACGATTTATTTGATGCTAACGTCAATAGTTTTAACCTTGCTTATTGCTGTTCCCCTTGGAATTCTAGCAGCTAGGTATCGAAACCGACTTCTGGATTACTGTATCCGGTTCTTAAGTTTTATGGGGAATTCGATGCCAAATTTTTTCGTATCCCTTTTGCTTATATATTTTTTTGCATTGAAACTAAAGGTACTTCCTGTCATGGGATACGGCAGAAGCCCTTTGGTGAGCGTGATTTTACCTACATTGACGCTGACTATATCCATGGCATCAAAGTATTTGCGCCAAATAAGGGTTACGGTACTGGAAGAAATGAACAAGGATTACGTTTTAGGTGGAAAAGCTCGTGGAATACGGGATAATGTGATTTTTTATCGCAGCATCCTCAAAAGTTCAATGCTGACTATAATAACACTGCTTGCGTTATCAATAGGATCATTGCTTGGGGGAACGGCAATCGTCGAATCAATATTTATGTGGGACGGCGTGGGTAAATTGGCGGTAGATTCTATAACCATGCGTGACTACCCTATGATACAGGCCTATGTCATATGGATGTCATTTATTTATGTGGCAGTAAATCTAATCGCCGATATAGCTTATCAGTATTTGGATCCTCGCATCCGCTTGAATCAGGAGGATTAGATGAAAGACACAAATGCAATGGAAGTTTCATCGAAAGGATTTTTAAATATTAAAAAAGAGAAGACAGCTTACTTTAAGCTTTATTTGTTGTGCGCATTAACGGGGATTTTGCTTTTAGTTACATTTTTTTCACCTAAATTGGTTCCCTTTGATCCCTACGAGCAGAACTTATCTGAAGCACTTCAGGGGCCAAGCAATGCCCATTTGCTTGGTACAGACCGCTTCGGCAGGGACATGTTCTCTAGGATATTGGTTGGGGGGCAGACCACTATACTTACTTCCCTATTGCTTGTAGGCATAATAACTTCTGTGGGAACGGCTGTAGGGGTTGCTTGTGGGTACAAAGGTGGTAAATTCGATTCGTTTGTCATGCGCATTTCCGATATTTTTCTTGCTTTTCCCGGCATGGTTTTTGCCATAGCGGTTGCATCTTTGTTGGGAGGGGGCATCATGAACGCTGTAATTGCTCTGGCATGTATTTCCTGGCCAAAGTACGCAAGACTGGCAAGAGGACAGGTTCTATCGGTAATGAACATGCCTTTTATATCTGCGGCAAGGTTAAGTGGATCGAATTCAATGAAGATAATAATAAAGCATATTTTGCCTAACATTTTGGGAACGATTTTGGTAACAGCATCCCTTGATATAGGAACGATAATTATGGAGCTGGCAGGCCTATCCTTTCTCGGACTAGGGGCAATGCCCCCGACTCCAGAGTGGGGGTCGATGATGTCAAACGGAAGGAGCATGCTGCAAACCTCCCCGTGGACGGTTTTGGCACCCGGATTTGCCATATTTGTAACTGTGATGCTGTTTAACCTGCTGGGAGATACCCTTAGAGATGTATTAGATCCAAAAACTAAAATGTAATAAAAGGAGACATGACATGAATAAAAGATATAGGATTTTCAGTTTGTTTATTACCTCAATATTGATTTTGGCGATGTTGTCCGGTTGTGTAAATACGGGCTCGACGCCACAGGAAAAAACTTTTAATTACGGAACGATGGCCTATGGAGTGGCTATGGGAAATGTAGGTTTAAATCCACATGAAGGATATAGCGGGTGGTCAACAATCAGATACGGTGTGGGTGAAACCCTGTTTAAGTTCAACGAATCCATGGAATTAGAACCTTGGTTGGCAACCGATTATGAACAGATTGACGAGTATACGGTTAGAATAAACTTAAGGGACGATGTGACGTTTTCTAATGGAAACAAGATGACGGGAGAGGCTGTTAAGGACTGCTTGGAAAATTTAATAGCAGTTCACGATAGGGCGCCTTCAGATCTTCAAATCAAATCCATAGAAGCAGATGGACAAAGCATCACGATAACTTCTAATATAAAGGTACCCGGATTGGTCAATTACTTATGTGATCCATATGGAACGATAATTGATATGGAAGCTGGAGTCACTGAAGATAAAAATGTCGTGGGGACAGGCCCATATATTGCCACTAGAGTCACTGATACTGAAATCAATTTGATATCCAATGATAATTATTGGAATGGAGAAGTAATTGTAAATAATATAAATGTAAAAAGCATTACAGATGGGGATACATTGACGATGGCGCTTCAAAGCGGCGATATCGACGCAGCACAAGGGCTTCCTTATGTAAGCCTTCAATTGTTCCAAGATGACCCGGATTATACGATCAGTTCTACCAATACCTCTAGGTTGTATCAGGCAGCTTTAAACTTTCGGTCTAAATTGATACAAGATGACGCAGTGAGAGAGGCCATGGCTTTGAGCATGGATAAGGAAGGGTTTACAAGCGTTCTCCTTCAAGGAAACGGATCTCCTGCAATCGGGCCGTATCCGGCAAACTTCACATTCGGCGGAGATGCGGTAAGGGCTGATGAGTACGACATTGACAAAGCCAGGGATATTCTGGAAGATGCAGGCTGGATAGATTCTGATGGAGACGGGATACGTGAAAAAGATGGGAAGAGATTGACGATAAGGTGGCTTACATACACCTCAAGGCAAGAGCTTCCGCTATTGGCAGAATCAGTACAGGCAACGTATAAAGAGGCAGGAATCGAGGTGTTGGTAAATGCTACGGATAACTTTAGGGACTTTCTCCAATCTGGAGAGTACGATGTATACGCAAGCGCCTTCGTAGCTGCCCCAACCGGCGATCCACAGTACTACTTCACCACCCACGTTGTAGACGGCTCGGATTACAACAGAGGGTATTATCGTAATGACAACGTAGAAAAACTGGTAGAGAAGTTGAGAGAAGAGTTCGATACGGAGAGGAGAAGCGGGCTTGCAGTTGAAATTGCACAGCAAGTATTAGATGACCGTGCATATATTTACGCGTCACATTTAAAGATGTCCTTCGTAATGAGAAATGGAGTTGCCGGTTTTACTGCACATCCATCGGACTACTATGAAATCACTTCAAAACTGGATATAGATAAATGACCAAGCCATTATTCGAAATGCGTCAAGTCGAGGTAAGCTATAATGGGGAACCTGTGGTTTTTGAGATGAATCTTAAACTTGACAGAGGAGAAGTACTTGGAATCGTTGGAGAATCAGGCAGTGGAAAAAGCACTCTGGCGAAGGCAGCCATGGGTCTTTTGGGAGGCGAAGGCAGCGTAACCAAAGGAAGCATCATCTTTAAAGGAAAAGCTCTATTGGATATGCCCCAAGAGTCTTTAAGACGGTTAAGAGGAACCCATATGGGGATGATATTCCAAAACTGCGAAAGTGCGTTGTGCCCTCTTCGAACAATAGGGGATCAATTATTTGAGGCTTTACATGAGCATGGTAAAAGGAATCGTCAAGATGTCAGAGAAGAAGCAGTTTTGATGTTTAAGAAAATGAATATGCATGATGGCAATCGGATATTAAAAAGCTATCCCTTTGAACTTTCCGGAGGAATGAATCAAAGAGTGGGAATAGCCATGGCGATGATGTTCAAACCGGAGCTGCTGATCGCTGATGAGCCTACCTCGTCGCTTGACGTGATATCACAAGCCAAGGTCGTTGAGGAGATAACCAGTTTAAGGGAAGAATATGGGATATCCATGGTTATTATCACCCATAATATCGGACTCGTGTCAAAGATTGCCGATAAAATAGCCGTGATGCACCAGGGACGACTTGTGGAATATGGCGATGCTAGCTCTGTTATTGATAATCCCAAAGAAGTCTACACACAAAAATTGATTCAGTCCGTACCAAGAATCAGGAAGGGGTAAGGAATGATACCTGTACTGGAACTTAAGAATATCCATAAAAGCTATCGCAGAAACAACAGCGCTGTGCAAGCAGTCAAGGGCGTGGGGTTTAAGATTTTTCCTGGAGAGTGTCTCGGACTTGTAGGTGAAAGCGGCTGCGGCAAAAGCACTCTTGCAAAACTCATAACAGCATCTGAGCCTGCAGACAGAGGAGAAATTTATATTAAAGGCAATAAAATACTTAAAGCAGATAAAAACTCATACAAGAGGATTTGCGAAACGGTGCAGATGGTTTATCAAGTACCTGTAACCTCATTTAACCCGAGACAAAGGCTTGGAAACAGCATTATGGAAGGGATGATAAATCGTGGGATCAGTAAAAAAGAGGCTCGTGACAGGGCTGGAGAATACTTGGAAATCTGCGGGCTTACGAAGGAATACGCAGAAAGGTATCCCCATCAAGTCAGCGGAGGAGAATGCCAGCGGGCGTCTTTTGCAAGGGCGATAGCGGTAAATCCAAGCCTTCTGATCTGCGACGAAGCAACCAGCGCCCTGGATGTTACGGTACAGGCTCAAATAATCAAGCTGATTGGAAAACTAAAAACAGAGAACAATACTGCGTACCTGTTCATCAGTCATGACATAGCGGTGGTACAGGAGATCTGCGACAGGATGATTATCATGCATCAGGGCCAGATCGTGGAAGAAGGAAAACCGGACGAAATAATATCAAATCCGAAGAATGAGTGCACAAAAATATTGATAGATTCTTGCTTGTAACTAAAACCCCCAATCATAACCTCTATTGCAAGGGCAAGATTGGGGGTTTGTTAAAATAATTTTTGGATTTCTGCAGGCTTTAATACTTTGCCTGTGCTCTTAACCTCGCCATTTATTACAAGTGCAGGAGTGTTCATGACACCGTATTCTATGATGTCTTTTAAATCCTCCACTTTTTCAATGCTGGCTTCTAAGTTAGCAGCTTTGAGTGCTTTTTTTACATTTTCCTCGAGTGTTTTGCACTTTTTACATCCTGTTCCCAAAACTTTGATTTCCATTTTTTTTATCCCTCCTGAATTTTTATAGATATAAACTCTAATGAAGTATTAAATTGAAAAAATATCCTACAAGAATTATTCCTGAGCCTGTTATGATGATAAATACTGTCAAAAGCTTTGGCTTTATTACTTTTCTAAGAAGTATCATGGCAGGCACGGACATGGCGGCAACCGACATCATAAAAGAAAGCGCGGTGCCCATCCCCATCCCCTTAGCAATCAAAGCTTCAGCGATGGGTATAGTTCCGATGACATCGGCATATAATGGAATCCCAATCGCAACTCCTACAAGAACGGCAAATGGGTTGTCAGGACCTGCGTATCTTGTCAATATCTCTTCCGGAGCCCAGCCGTGTATTGCAGCACCAAGACCAATTCCGATCAACAGATAAATCCAGACATGGCTGACTATGTTCTTAACCTCTTCAACAGCATACTCCACCCTGTCTCTTTTGGTCATTTGTTGTATTTCAACTTCCTTTGAAGATATCTCATAGACATAGCCTTCGACTTCGTTTTCAAGGTTAAGCTTGCCTATTAAGGTACCCCCGATAATTCCTATTAAAACACCCATAAGTATATACAAAGCCACGACTCTCCAGCCAAATGCCGCCAACAAAACCACTATGGCCCCCTGATTGATAAGAGGAGAGGTGATGAGAAAAGAGAAGGTGGCACCCAGTCGTACGCCGCTTTCTACAAAACCTATGAAAATAGGCACAGATGAGCATGAACAAAAGGGTGTGACGGTGCCAAGGAGCGATGCCATTATGTTTCCCTTTATGCCACTGACTTTTTCAAGCATTTTCTTAGTCCGCTCCGGAGGGAAGTAGCTTCTCACATACGAGATTATAAATATCATTACACTAAGGAGCATGAGAATTTTGATTACATCGTAAATGAAAAAATGTATTGCTGAACCAAGCTTCGTCTCCATAGACAAATTAAATACGTTTTCTACCAGTGATTCTGTTAAATTGTAAAGCCATTCAAACTTAAGCATGCTTGTGAGCAAGCTCCATGCGTCGTTTATAAATTCAAGCATTCTTCTCTACCTGCCTTTGTATTTGATGTTTTTGCATTAATTTGCAAAGTCCTTGACCTGGATGTATCCGTCCACATCGTTTAACCTTTCCATGTCGTTCATTATGGTTTCATCAGACTTTAAGTTTTCAAAAGTTATATTAAGGATATCGGTTAAAGCGGTGCTTGAAGCATCCAAGGAGTAGAAGGAAAGCTTTTCTTGTTTAGTGACCGTGACCAGTCCTAAGTCCCTCAACCTACCAAGGTTTTTGGATATTTTGGGTTGTGCTTCATCCATTATCGCCTGAAGCTGACACACGCACAGGGTTTTTGAATTTAGAAGCAGCAAAATCCTCAAACGGGTTTCATCCGACAGAACCTTGAAAATATTTATCATTGCGTTCATATGAACACCTCACATTCATATTGATGCACATATACACATATATGCATATGTATATAATAAATCAAAAAGATTGACTTGTCAACTTAAAAAAAGAACCGCTCCTTTGTTTTAATACTGCAATGAGTATGTATTTTCAATCATGGGTATTAAATATAGGAGGGTTGCATAAAAATAAATTGCCTTGGAGGAATTTTATGTACAAGATACTGGTTATTAACCCAGGCTCCACATCCACAAGATTGGCGCTTTATGAAGATGGAACAGAGCTTTTTAGAGAAAAAATAAATCATCCAAAGGAAGAGTTAAACGCATGCAAAAGCGTTATGGAACAGTGTCCATTAAGAAAAAATGCAGTGATCAACCTGTTAGACAGGTGGAAAGTGCCAATAAATGAATTGGCGGCTGTGGCGGGAAGAGGAGGCACCTTGAGGCCTATTAGAAGCGGAACCTACGTTGTCAACCAACGAATGATAGAAGACTGTATAAGCGGCGTGGGCGGCCATCATGCTTCAAACCTAGGTGCTGTTATTGCCAAGGAGATTGCAGATGAGGTTGGTATTCCGGCTTTTGTGGTAGATCCACCTGTAGTCGATGAATTGGGTGAGTTGGCCAGGATAACGGGCTTGCCCGAAATAAAAAGAAAAAGTAGGTTTCACGCTTTGAACCAAAAAGAGTGCGCTAAGGCTGCAGCAAATGAACTAGGAAAGAGTTATCGAGAAGCCAGAATTATCGTAGTTCATTTGGGAAGCGGGATTTCAATAGGAGCCCATATTTGCGGTCAGGTGGTAGATGTCAACGACTGCTATGATTCGGAAGGGCCGATAATGCCGGAAAGGGCTGGAACTTTGCCGGCTGGTGATCTCGTCAAGATGTGTTATTCCGGCAAATTCACCCTGGAAGAGATGCAAAAAAAACTTACTGGAAAAGGCGGAGTATATGCCTATTTAGGGACAAGTGACATGATAAGAGTCAAGGAAAAAGTCGATCTAGGGGATAAGGTGGCAAAGCTCTTATACGACGCCATGGCTTATCAGGTATCGAAATTTGTGGGGGCGCTATCAACGGTTCTTGAAGGCAAAGTGGACTGCATCGCAATGACAGGAGGCCTGGCGGGCGACGATGATTTTACAAGGATGGTATCTTGCAGGGTGGACTGGATAGCGCCGGTGAGGGTTTATCCAGGAGAAATGGAAATGGAAGCACTGGCGAAAGGAGTTCTTGAGGTTTTGCAAGGAGCTGTAGAAGCAAAAATTTACTGTGATGATTTTATAATTGATTAAAGGTCGGGGGTAGCTATGAGCGCAAAAAGATTTAATGTCATTATTAATCAGGAAAGGTGCAAGGGATGTGGGTTGTGCTTAAGATTTTGTCCGGTAAGTATTTTGAAAATAGACACAGAGAAGATTAACAAAAAAGGATATCATCCCTCCTCGGTGATTAAGATGGAAAGGTGCCTCGGGTGCGGCAACTGTGCAGTCGTATGTCCAGACGCCGCCATAACGATTCAACTTTTAGAAGGCAAGGAAGGTGGAGGTTATGACTGAAAAGCTAATGAAGGGAAATGAAGCTCTAGGTGTTGCCGCAATCATAGGGGGCTGCAGGCATTATTTTGGATATCCAATAACTCCACAAAGCGAATTGATGGAATGCATGGCAAGAGAACTGGATAAAGTGGGAGGAACTTTTCTTCAAGCAGAAAGCGAAGTTGCCGCAATCAGTATGGTTTATGGTGCTGCGGCTGCAGGGAGCAGAGTCCTTATATCATCCTCTTCTCCCGGAATCGCGTTGATGCAAGAGGGCATAAGCTATCTGGCAGCAGCTCAGCTTCCCTGCGTGATAGTCAACGTATCAAGAGGAGGACCGGGGCTTGGAAACATACAGCCTTCTCAGGCAGACTATTATCAAAACACTAAAGGGGGAGGTAACGGAGATTATAGAACTATCGTATATGCCCCTGAAAGCATACAGGAGGCGGCTGATGTAATGATAAAAGCCTTTGACATCGCAGACAGGTACAGAAATCCTGTTATCATTTCCGCAGACGGCATGTTGGGGCAGATGATGGAGCCTGTTGATTTGATGACTCCGGTAAAAGAAAAAAGGATGGAATGCAAAAGTTGGGCTCTAACGGGAACCAGAAGGAGGAGAGAAAAGAATATAATAACTACCCTTTACCTAAATGCTGAGGAGCTGGAAGGCAAAAACAAGGAACTTAAGAAAAAGTACGACCTGATTGAAAAAAATGAAACCAGATACGAGCTGTACAATATGAAAAAGCCTGTTTTTATAGTAGCGGCCTATGGAACAATGGCTAGGATCGTTAGGAGTGCTATAGAAATTTTAAAAAACGAAGGGATAGAAGTCGGGCTCGTTAGGCCAATATCACTGTGGCCGTTCCCCAATAAAGCCTTCGAAGGGTTGCCGGATGGGGTCAAGGGAATCGCAGGCATTGAAATGAGCATGGGTCAGATGATAGATGATGTAAAAATTGCCAATAACGGCAGACTGCCTGTTTTCTTTTATGGCAGAACCGGAGGAATGGTGCCAACCCAGGTTGAAATTGCAAAATGGTTGAAGTGCGTTATCGAAGGAGTTGAAAACAATTGAAAACAATATACAGCAGAACTATAGGGCTGACTGATAGAGACACCATATTTTGTCCGGGATGCACTCATGGCATCATACACCGAATAGTCGGCGAAGTTCTTGAAGAGATGGATCTCATAGAAAACGCGATTGGAGTTTCGGCAGTTGGATGCTCTGTTTTCGCCTACGATTACTTCAACTGCGATATGATAGGAGCGGCCCATGGAAGGGCTCCCGCTGTGGCGACTGGTATTAAGAGGGTTCATCCCGATTCGGTGGTGTTTACTTATCAGGGAGACGGGGATCTTGCTTCAATAGGAACCGCAGAGATAGTCCACGCCGCGGCAAGGGGAGAGAAGATTACCACGATTTTCGTAAATAATGCCATTTACGGAATGACAGGAGGGCAGATGGCTCCCACTACGCTGATCGGTCAGAAGACGACAACTACACCTAAAGGAAGGACTATTGAAGGCTGTGGAAGTCCCATCAGAATCAGCGAGATGCTGTCTACTTTGGAGTGTGTGGCCTTTGTGGAACGAGTTGCGGCTAATAGCCCCGGCAATATAAGAAGGGCAAAGGTGGCTATAAAGAAAGCTTTTGAAGCACAGATAAAAGGCGCTGGATTTTCAATCGTAGAAGTTTTATCCTCTTGCCCAACAAACTGGGAAATGAAACCTGAAGAAGCTCTTAAGTGGATTGAAAGCGTTATGATGCCCTACTATCCTCTGGGTAATTTTCGAAATTGGAAAGAGGGTGTTTAAACATGTATGAACATAGGATAATTTGCTCTGGGTTTGGAGGCCAGGGAATACTTTCCATGGGAGAGGTTCTGGCATATGCCGGGATGAGTGAAGGCAGGTTCGTGTCGTGGCTTCCCTCTTACGGTCCTGAGATGCGGGGAGGCACCGCAAATTGTCAGGTAATAATATCCGAGAAAAGAATAGCATCTCCTATTATAGTAGAAGGGACTTCAGTTATCGCGATGAATCTTCCTTCACTGAGAAAGTTTGAAAAGTCTCTGGACAAAAAAGGGGAACTCTTAATTAACAGCTCCTTGGTAAAAGAAAAAACAACGGATAAAACAGCTAAGGCACTATATGTTCCTGCCACTGAAATTGCCAGAGCCCTCGGCAACGAAAAAGTTGCCAATATGGTCATGATGGGGGCTTTGATACAAAGAACAAAGTGCCTTCAGCCAAATTCGGTAAAGAAATCCTTAAAGCAGGTGTTTGGAAATTTGAGCGAGGAGCTCTTTAATTTGGATGTAGAAGCCATAAAAAGTGGAAGGGACTATGTATTGGGACTTTAACACTTCGCAATCCATACAGACATTGATCTGCCGGGGCATGGAAAGGTCCCTTCTCCGTTTTCATTGGTTTTGACAGACTCCGAGATGTGTTCTGTAAGATCAATGAATGAAGTGTTTTTTGTACCGGTTTTAACAAATAATGAGCCTTCATCCCCATTGCTGATGACGACGACCATGACGCAAGGATGGTCGCGATCACCTGTGCGAGCCCAACCTATGCAGTTTGGGTGTTCAAAATAATCAATTTGATTTCCATATGCATAGTGGCGCCTTGCATGCAAAAATTTGTCGATCAACCATTTGTGGCTAGGCAGCTCTATATTATGGATTTCACCTTTATAATCAGCATCTGCATAGGTAGCGCCGTAATAGTCTGCTGTAAATACGCAGGGGTATCCGTCACGCCTTAAAAGTGTAATAGCATATGCTATCGGAGTAAACCAGTGTTCGACCACGGATTCTAATGCTTGAAGGGGCTGTGAGTCGTGATTGCTTACGAAGGTCACTGCGAGATTCGGGCGATCTTTTATAAGCGTATTGTCAAAAATCTGCCTCAAGTCGTATTCCTTGCCTTTTACGCTGGCATCGGAAAAATTATAATGGAGATTGACATCAAATAGCATCAGTTTTTCTTGGGTGTTTTCGATAAACCTGTCTTGGGAGACTCTGTCCCCAGACCAGTATTCTCCAACAGCAAAAAGTTCCTTGCTCGCATGAAGCTGCATCTGATGGAGCCAATGCCTAAAAAAGTCTGCCTTGACGTGCTTTACAGCGTCAAAACGAAACCCGTCAACTCCGGTGGTGTCAATGTACCATTTCCCCCAATGTATGAGCTCTTCAATAACGTCTTGATTGTTCATATCAAGGTTGCAGCCCATCAAATAATCGAAGTTTCCCTTCTCTTCATCCACCTGCTCGTCGAAGCTCTTATCTTTAAATAAATATACAGCATCAGTTTTTTCGTTTAACGCGTTGTAATCCACGGCATTAAAATGCCACCAGTGCCATTTTAGAGAAGAATACATATCATCTCGGCCTGGAAAAGTGAAGTTTGTCCAGGCTCTAATCTTTTGCATCTCGCCGATAGGCTTGTGACGGTCGTCATGGCTATACGGTCTGGCTTCAAGCTCTTCTTCCCGGTCGGCACCCATCTTGTGATTGAAAACTAAATCTGCGTATACTTGAAGGTCATGTTCGTGGCAAGCGTCAATTGCTTTTATATATGCTTCTTTAGTACCGTATTTTGTCCGTATGCTGCCTTTCTGATCGAACTCTCCAAGGTCGAATAGGTCATAAACTCCATATCCAACATCCATTCCTCCTCCTACGCCTTTGTATGCAGGAGGAAGCCAAATGGCGGTAAAGCCTGCTTGGGAAAGGTTCTTCGCTTCGCGAGATAGGGTATCCCAAAGACTTCCATCATCTGGGGTATACCAATGAAAAAACTGAATAATGACGCCATTAATGACAGACATGTCGATCATCCTTTCTTTGTAGATAAGCATCAGGTTAAGATATGCGATAATCACATCCTGTGATACTCTCTATTATTCCCCAAAATCTTATAATTTAAGCTGTGTTAAAAATTATTTATAGAAATAAAGATAGTCAAGTGGTAGAATAATAGAACCTGACTTTGGTATCAGACGTTAAAAAATGGTGCTAACTGAATAATAATTGATA
>CAZOTE010000033.1:0-20459 GCA_964582705.1 uncultured Eubacteriaceae bacterium
ATAGCTAAAGCTTTTTTGAACCATACGCACAGCGTATGGTTTTCTCACACAAAAACGTTGCCCTGCATAGGTGCCTCTACCTTAACACTCCCTGACGAAGCTTGTGTCTTCTTTTCTTCAGAGTTCTTTTTCTCCCTGGCAATCGTCCCCTCCTTTACCTCTTCCACTTCTACCAAATATTCTTTTCCATTTACTTTTATCTTGTATTCTTTCATTTGTGTTGCCTCCTTAACTTATGCGTCTCACGGATTTAATTACAACGTCACCTTTGTACTCGTCCTTTGCCATTATCGAAGCAACGAGCATTGCCACCATTTCTTCTTCATCCGGCGCTGATGAATCTTCT
Organism: uncultured Eubacteriaceae bacterium; assembly: GCA_964582705.1. GTDB lineage: Bacteria > Bacillota > Clostridia > Eubacteriales > Alkalibacteraceae > Alkalibacter. The sequence goes on from CAZOTE010000033.1 coordinate 347, forward strand.
GAAACGGCTTTCTTCACTGCTCCACTGCTTTTATCAGCTTGTTCTTTTGGAAGGTATTTAAATGCATAGATTATAAACTGCAACAACACTAGTATCAAAAATACGACTAGCATTGCAAATATAGACAGCTGCACTCCATCCAACAGTTCGAAATTTTGGATATCCATTTTTCACCTACCTTTCTATATACATCGTAAACTCAACTGGTCCTTCGGATTCATTGCCTGTTTCATTCTCCATCACTGCAAATTGAGGGAATAAAATATATGAAATCACCTCTTCTTCGCTAGCCTCTCTGCCCAGTTTATCGCTCATTTCTTTTTTTGCTTCATCAAATACAGGCTTAAGACCTGCGATTGAATGGGGCTTTCCTTCAAGCTCATCTCCCAGTATTTTTTCTCTTGCCTGCGGGTCTACCGGGGAAGGAAATCTGCCGTATCCCCCTCTTAAATATACTTTAATCTCATTAGGGACCATTTTGTACCTCTCGCCGCTTATAACATTCAGCACTGCTTGCGTTCCCACCATTTGAGATAAAGGCGTTACCAGTGGAGGATATCCCATGTCCTTTCTCACCCTTGGGATTTCCCTTAATACTTCAGTTAGCTTATCAAACATCTTTTGATCCTGCAGCTGGCTCATGAGATTAGACAGCATCCCTCCGGGAACTTCATAGTGAAGTATCTTGGGATTTACCATTAGAGCCCTGGTCTCATATTGGCCACTATCAATGTATTTTTGAGCTAAGCTATCTGCCAAATCGTATGCCTTGTCCAGCTCATCTTCGTCGTATTGCACCGACTTGCCGATATCCTGGGCCGTCTCTATTATGGTTTCAGTGGCGATGTGACTTGTGCCCCCTGAAAATGGGGAGATAGCTGTATCTATGATATCTACTCCAGCCTCCATCGCCCTAAGCATAACCAAGTTTGTCAGCCCTGCCGTGGTATGGCTGTGCATATTTATTGGAATATCTGTTATAGCCTTAAGGGCCTTTACCAGGCTGTACGCCGCATCCGGCAAAATTATTCCGGCCATGTCCTTTATGCATATGGAGTCTGCTCCTATAGCCACCATCTTCTTTGCCAGATCTACAAAATACTCTTCTGTATGAACAGGACTTGTAGTATAGCTGATTGCGCACTGGCAATGTCCACCGTATTTCTTTATGAATTTAACTGAATTTTCGATATTGTTCATATCATTCAGGGCGTCAAACACCCTTATTATATCTATGCCGTTTGCTATGGCCAGTCTTATGAACCGCTCCAGCGTATCATTGTCGTAATGCCTGTAGCCAACTAGGTTTTGGCCCCTTAAGAGCATGGAAAGCTTGGTGTTTTTGGCAGCTTTCCTGATTTCTCTTAAAATTTCCCACGGGCTTTCCCCGAGAAAACGAAGTGCTGTGTCAAATGTAGCTCCTCCCCACACCTCAAGCGCATTGTATCCCACCTTGTCAAGTGCCGTGACAAGCTTGATTATGTCTTCCTTTTCCATCCTGGTGGCCAAAAGGCTCTGATTTCCATCACGGACAGTCAAATCATTGAGTAACATTTTCGTCATAGTTTGCTTTCCTCCTAAATATTTGGTATAAAATATATAGGTCCATTAAGTTCAATGGACCTATTATCATTTTTTGACTATGCTCAGAGATATCTATCTCCTCTGATTTTGTCTCTCCTTTTTTTAAGATCTTCAACGATTTCATAATCTGTAATCCCAAGCTGCCCCAGCCTAATACTTGGTTTGTATTTTCCGTGAAAATCACTTCCGGTCGTGTAGATTAAATCTCTTTCCAAGCAATATTTAAGGTATGTCTTGATATCGTCCTCAGTATGGGTAATGTAGTATACTTCTACCCCCTCAAGCCCTTCTGCAACCAAGGAATCCATAAACTTTGTGTCGTTAAAATCCACCCTCATCTGATCGTATCCGGGATGCGCAAGTACAGGTACTCCTCCACTTTCCTTGATTGACTTGATGAAATCTGATGTGTCCGGGATATAATGGGGCGTATATAATGGTTTTCCATAGGCTAAAAGCCTCACGCTCATCTGATGAACCGGGTTTTCGTATTTCTTGTATTCATCTATGAGAGGATGATCTTTATTTCTTTCATCGTAAAACACCGCATATGCAGCAGATGAAAAAAGTGGTGGGGTGTCTCTGCAAAACTCCCCAGCCTTAGCCTCCTCGGCATAAAGTCCATTTTTTCTAAATAGGTTAATCTGCTCTTCAAGCCATCTTCCCCTGTCATTTGCAATGTCATGAACGAGTCTGTTGATTTCAGCAGCATCAGGCTCAAAACAATAACCCAACATGTGTAAGAACTTTTCACCTTTCTTGCAGAAAAGTTCAGTCCCAGAGAGAACCTCGATTCCATAACTTGATGACTTCTCCATAGTTTCCGCCACGCTATTAATCGAGTCATGATCTGTTATAGCGATTACTCCGACATCTTCCTTCACGGCTAACCTTAGTATCTCATCGGGAGAAAGCTCTCCATCGCTGCTAGCTTTAGTATGAACATGCAAATCTATCTTTCTCATCGCGCACCTCCAGCTTATATACTGATTCAATCCTACCACAGCGAGCAGATACAGGCAACATGCCCATTTTAATGAGGTTTTAATTTGGGGATAATGGGTATTTAATACTACTGAAAGATAATAAAATCAAATCCATGAAAGGAATGAAATTAAATGAAAAGACTTTATAAAAACAAGGCACAGGGCAAGATTTCCGGTGTCTGTCAGGGTGTAGCAGAGTATTTCGACATCGATCCTTCCATTGTCAGAGTGATATGGGCTATTACTTTCTTTTGGGGTGGAGCAGGCTTGTTTCTATACATCATCTGCGCTGTCGTTCTGCCAGATAAAAGCGAGCTTGACTTCAATGACTATACCGTAAAGCCCTTAAAGAAGGAAGAGGAGTAATCCGCAGTTTATGAAAATCATCCATCTGGCAAATACAGGATTTTTACTAAAAAACACATCAAAAGATAAGACAATTTTGATCGATGCCGTCAATACAGGAAAGGTTTATCCTTTCACCTCTTTGCCTGAGTCGACCCTTAAGGACATGATAGAAGGCAATCATCCCTTTGAATGCATCGATCTGATTTTATTTACCCATCATCACAAGGATCACTTTGACGCTGAAAGCACCCTAAAGATCTTGGAATCCCACCCGGAGTCTGCTGTATTTTCTACGCCTAAAGCTTATGAGATCCTCGTAGCCCACAGCAGCTGCACATCCGAACTTAAAAAAAAGATATACTTTGGAGAGGTCCCTCTAAAAAAGACGCTTTCTTTTAATATAAACGGCATCTCCTTTTACGGGACCAGTCTTCTCCATTCAGGTGATCAGTACAAGGATGTACAAAACTACTGTTACACTCTGGATATTGACAGCGAAACAGTATTCCACTGTGGAGATGCCCATCATTCGGTTGAGAACTACAAAAATTGCGGAGTAGCTGAATTGAATGTAAGCATCGCTCTTCTTGACTTTCCCTATATAACCCTATCATCTGGTAGAAGGGTTATACAGGAGTGCATAAAACCCCAAAAAATCCATCTGATGCATCTCCCATTAGCTTCTGAGGATAAGTATGAGTGGATTAAAGCCGTTGAAAAATCTATTGAAAAGTTTTCAGACGAGCTGCCGGAAATAATTTTATAGCTATTACCTATTGCCATTTCTATATTCCTTGATGCTTTTAAGAGTTTTTGCAAATCGATTTGATTTAGCCTTTGGGTAAGCTTTAGTGAGGTGGGATTTTGACAACCTGGTCCTCAATTGATTATAAATGCTTAAGCTGTTTTTTCCGTTTTCCCTCCTAGCCCTTCTTAGCTCCATAAAATCTTTTTTCAGCTCATCTCCGATTTCATTGATGCTGATATTTCCAATATAAGTGATGTATTTTTTATAAACTTGATCGTGAAAATATTCAGTCTGGGACTTTATGTCAGACTTAAGATCCTGAAACCTTGCGTACATCTCTTCTGTAAATAAAAGTCCTTTTTCTTCTAGCTCTTCGATATTTTCCAATATGCTTTCAGATATATCCTTCGACAAGTTTTGCATCTTTCCAATAATGACCTTGTAGTCTGCCAATGCCTTAATGGTAAACAATATGTCTATCAATAGATAGGCGAGCAAGATTCTTAGAATTGTCTCTCCGGTCTGAGTGGGAATCATATCAATAAAAGCCTCTACCATAGGGTTGAGTACTTTTATCACGAGTATGCCTCCAATACCCCACATAATTGAAAATCTGAGACATATAAATCCGTTCAGGTTATATTTTCTTTCTGAATAATCCCACCATCTCGTATTAAACATCTTATCCAAAGTCATGCCTACTATGTATTCCACAATGGAGGAAAAGAAGAATACAAAGATAAAGATCCCTACATAGCTGCTATAGAAATCAAAGATATTATTTTGATTTAAAGTGTCAAATATCAAAAGCAAAATCGCCATGCCTGCACCGTAGATCGGACACAGCGGTCCATAGAGAAAACCTCTGTTGATAAATCTTTTATGATAAATGAAGGCATATATCACCTCAGTTGTCCATCCTAAAAATGAATAGAGAAAAAAGTGATAAAAAAATGAATAAAGCATGTATGTCTTCAGCTCCTTTTCCCCTATAGGGTGATGATTACATTATAACACAATTTGATAAAATCCAAACTCCTATGGTTTTATTATTAGTTCAGCCCCTTGCAAACCAGACCCGCCAACTCGAACATATGTTTGTTTTTTCCCCCTTTTTATGCTATATTTATTTTATGGGAGTGATCTTATGAACGAAATACTAATAGATAAGCTTGCTATCTTGGCAGAAAGCGCAAAATACGACGTGTCATGCTCTTCAAGCGGCACAGAGAGAAAAAGCAAGGGCAAGGGCATCGGCAGCACGCGAAGCTTTGGAATTTGCCACACCTGGGCTGCTGACGGTCGTTGCATATCTCTTCTCAAGCTGTTGATGACAAACAACTGTATCTACGACTGTAGCTACTGTATAAATAGAAGCTCAAATGATGTGAGACGTGCAGCTATGACCCCTGAAGAGATAGCGCTTATCACTATAGAGTTTTACCGTCGCAATTACATCGAGGGACTATTTTTAAGTAGCGCCATCGAGAAAAACCCAAGCGATACAATGGAAAAAATGTATCAAATCTTAAAGCTTCTTAGAGAAACTTACGAATTTAACGGCTACGTCCATATAAAGGCAATTCCCGGAGCAGACCAGGTGCTTATCGAAAAATGTGGATACCTGGCAGACAGAATGAGCGTAAACATCGAACTTCCTTCATCTTCATCCTTAAAGCTGTTGGCACCACAAAAAAGCTTTAAGCAGATAATGCCTCCAATCGCACAGATAAAAAACGGCATAGCTAAAAACTCCGATGATCGAAAGCATTACCGCAATGCTCCTAGTTTTGTGCCTGCCGGTCAATCCACCCAAGTTATCATCGGAGCTACTTTAGATTCTGATAAAAGTATTCTTAGCGTCAGCGAAAAGCTATACGGTGACTATAGCTTGAAAAGAGTATACTATTCAGCGTATATGCCCGTAAACGAAGGCACCAATCTGCCTGCTATACTCACTCCTCCACCCCTTTTAAGGGAGCACAGGCTTTATCAAGCCGATTGGTTACTGCGTTACTACAACTTCAGTGTCAAGGAACTCTTCTCATCGGATGAAAGCAATATAGATATCCAAATGGATCCAAAGCTATATTGGGCTCTTAAAAACCTTAATGTCTTTCCTTTGGAAATAAATCGTGCATCCTTCGAAGAACTTATTAGGATTCCAGGAATCGGCCATACCTCTGCATACAGGATAATCCGAGAGAGACGGGTAGCTCATCTTGGCTTTGACAACTTAAAAAAGACCGGATGCGTGATAGGAAAAGCCAAGTACTTCGTTACCTGCAAAGGAAAATATTTCGGCGAGCACTTAGAAGGCGATTTCATACGCAATCGTCTTGTCCACAAAGAAGATTGTCAACAAATAAGTTTTTTCGGGTGATAAATATGGATTATATATACGACGGGACCTTTGAAGGGCTATTATGCTGTCTGTACTGCAACTTCTCAAAAGAATCTGCATCAGGCATTTATAAGAAAGAAATCTACCAGAGGCATATGCTTAATTCATTCAAAGAGATTCCTTCTATTGAAAAATATGCCTACTATATGGATCAAAAATTAAAGCAATATCTGGGGACGCTCGTATCATCCCAGATATATCAATGCTTCCTTTATGAAAAGGAAGGTGCTGAAAATATAATACTGCGATTCGTAGACCTATGCTTTAAAAAAGGCTCTAAATATGCAGGGTTTCATACACATCCAATAGTTTCCGCCTTTGACGACAGGGTGAGAAAGGTCAAAAACGAGACCCATAAATATGTCGGATATGTCCGATTCTCTCAGATGGGCGAATACCTATACAGTTCTATACACCCAGAGTACAACATCCTCTCTCTAATTGGCGACCATTTTGCAGACCGCTATAATGGGGAAAAGATAATCATCCATGATGTGACTCGAAATTGTGCATTGGTCGCAAGCTGTGGCGATTTTTTGCTGATCCCTCTTCAAAATGGCGACCTCCCAGAAGATGCTAAAAGCGACTTTGTGGCTAAACTTTGGAAAACCTATTTTGATCATATACCAATAAAAGACCGCATCAATCCAAAGCTGCAAAAGAGCTTTGTGCCCCTTAAATACCGTAAAGATTTAACAGAATTCAAATAGGCCATGGATATAATCTCCATGGCCGCGACTTTATTCTTTTGAATCCATATATTCCTTAATTACCTCTACATCCTTGTCGCCTCTACCTGAAAGGTTCAATATTATAACCTCATCCTTATTGAGAGCTGGGGCAAATTTCATTGCATACGCAATTGCATGGGAGCTTTCAATCGCCGGTATTATGCCTTCCTTTTCCGATAGATATTTGAATGCATCTACTGCCTCGTCGTCAGTTGCAGGTACGTACTCAACTCTGCCGATATCCTTAAGATAGGCATGCTCAGGTCCTATTCCGGGGTAATCCAGCCCTGCAGAAATAGAATACACAGGCTTTGGCGTCCCATCCTCTTTAAAAATAGCTATTGTGTTCATCCCATGGATAACTCCCTCGGTTCCTTTTGTCATTGTTGCAGCATGAAGCTCTGTATCCACTCCCTTGCCTGCACCCTCAACGCCTATTAGCTTGACTTCTTTGTAGGGTACAAAGGCGTCGAAAAGCCCTATTGCATTACTTCCTCCTCCTACGCAAGCGATGCAGTAATCAGGGAGCCTGCCCTCTTTCTCCTTTATCTGCTTTAAGGCCTCCTGACCGATTATCTTTTGGAACTCTTTGACTATCGTCGGGTATGGATGCGGCCCTACAGCCGAGCCTAGAAGGTAGAATGAATTTTCCACATCTTCAACCCATGCCTCAATCGCTGCATCTACAGCATCGCTTAGTGTCTGGGTTCCTCTTTCAACGGGATGGACCGTCGCTCCTAAGAGCTCCATCCTAAATACGTTGAGCTTTTGCCTTATGATGTCTTCTTTTCCTTGGTATACATCACACTGCATGCCAAACATTGCTGCAGCTGTTGCAGATGCTACCCCGTGCTGTCCTGCTCCTGTTTCCGCAATAACCTTCTTCTTGCCCATTCTTCTTGCTAAAAGGATTTGACCGATCGTATTATTAATTTTATGTGCCCCTGTGTGATTGAGATCTTCTCTCTTCAGGTAAATCTTTGCCCCGCCCAGGTCCTTGGTCATGTTTTCTGCATAATATAGGGGGCTTGGTCTTCCTACATATTCTGTCAAGATATAATTGTATTCCTCCCAAAACCCGGGATCTTTTATCGCCTTTTCAAACTCAGCTTCCAGTTCCTTTAATGCTTCCACAACAGGCGGGGGAACAAATTGTCCTCCAAACCTGCCAAATTGCAAAGTGTTTTCCAAACTGATTCCTCCTTAATATTAAAATAAAAAAACTCCCACACTGGCGCATGTGCGCCAGGGCGGAAGCAATATCCACGGTACCACCTGACTTGAGCAAATTTCTACTCGTCTCTACCGGACTGTAAGGTCCGTTCCCTTTAACGGAGGATGCCGGCCTTGGCTACTAACTTCGCCAATCCTCTCATGAATCCATTCAAAAGCTTAATCTTACCGGACTTCCACCACCGCCGGCTCTCTATTAAGATCATATGCAATTTACTACTTTCAATCATCGAGTTTGATTATTTTGTTCATTATACACCCTTTTAAGGGATTTTAAAAGCTTAATTCGCTGTAGTTTTGCAAAAATTCCATCATCTTTTCTTTTATCTCCCCACAGCCGCCTGCTTTATCAGATTCTGAGTTAATGGCCATTACAGGATCGTGAAGGGAAAGTCTTATGAGAACCCATCCTTCTTCTTCGGCACAATTGACCCTTACTCCTTCAAAGTTGGGAGTAACGATGTTCCAACCTGCTTGTCCTTGTACGTAAGCCGTAAAATCATCCAACACCTTTTGACCGTAGCTCTTAAAATCATCTGCTTTTATCTTTGTCCTGAATTCATCCGCTTCTACAGGTTCTTTTAAATTTGAGATCAAATCTGTCAGAGTCTTATCCTGGGTCTTTAGCTTTGCAAATTTGATAAGGACCTTAGTTATTAAATATGCTCCGTCATCAAGGAAGAAGTTTTCTTTAAATGCACAGTGACCGCTAGTCTCTATGGCAAGCTGGCTATCTATTCCCTCGTTGTTTAATCTTATTGATTCGTTTATGACGTTTTTATAGCCTCTTTTGAATCTGTGGTGTTTCCCTCCAAGGTTTTCAATATATTCAGTTAGCCCATTTGATGTTACTGAATCCGTTACTATGGTGGTTCCAGGGGTTTCTTCCAGCACTATGGCCGCCATTAGCGCAACTAATGGATTCCTGTTTATTGACTTTCCGCTGCCATCCACCACTGCGGCTCTATCTACATCCGTATCGAATATTATTCCTAGATCCGCCTTGCTCTTCTTGACGGCGTTTTGAATGGCTTCCATCGCTTCCTTGTTTTCAGGATTTGGCTCATGATTAGGAAAGTTGCCGTCCGGCTCTAAAAATACGCTTCCGTCAGTATCTGCACCTAAAGGCTCCAGAACCTTGGAGGCGAAAAAGCCACCTGCTCCGTTACCTGCATCCACAATGATCTTCGTATTTTCAAAGGGTTTTTTCTGTCCGGTTTTTTCAATTATCAAATCAACCAGATTTTGTGCATATTTGCTGATGAAATCAAATTCTTCGATTGCCACCTTATCTATAGCAGCAAACTCTACTGTTTCTGCAATAGTCAATATATCTTTGATATCTTTGCTGTCTGCTCCACCTTCCTTGGTGAAAAATTTAAGTCCGTTTCTGTTGAAGGGCAAGTGGCTGGCAGTAATCATTATTCCTCCGTCAGCATTTATCTCTTCGTCCTTAGTCGTCATGAACATAGCTGGTGTAGAGGCCATTTTACAGTCGTACACCTTGCACCCTTTAAGTGCCAGTCCCTCTATGGCACCTTTCGCTATATCCGGTCCCGACAACCTGCTGTCTCTGCCTACCGCTATGGTCAAATCTTTTTCCCCGGTTTTTTCAGATAGCCACACAGCAAATGCTCCACATATTCTTTTGGCTATATCCGGCGTCAGGTTCACCTTTTCCCCTTCGATTCCCTCTAAAGCAACTCCTCTGACGTCAGATCCGTTTTGCAATTTCAACAAACTCATCAACTCATCCCCTTTGTTTTTGATTGTATTTATATTGTATATTTAATGGGATCATTTTACCATACCCTACTGCTACGTAGTCGTTTTCATAATTTCAGCAAAACAGGCGGTCTTATTAAAGAACCGCCTGCTATACTTATTTTATTTCTTTTCCACCTTGATTCCGGTCTCGTGACCGTTTATGCTCTGCACTGTCAATTCGTCATCAGTAAGAACAAGCTCTGCGGTCAAGGTTTCTGATTTTATGAAGTCTTTAAAAGTTTCGACGGCTTTTTGGATTTTTTCATCCCCGTTGATATATAGAACTATTTGATCTAAAACTTCATAGCCGTTTTGCTTTCGCATCTGCTGCACCTTTGATATTATCTCCCTTGCACAGCCTTCAGCTATAAGCTTTTCATCAAGAGCAGTGTCCAGTACAACGAATATATTATTTTCCATCTGCACATTGAAGCCTTCTTTTGCGGATATTCTTACATCAAGGTACTCTTCCTTTATAAGTGTATCCTCTCCGTCAACTCTCAATGTAACGCTGCCTTTTGATTTAACTGTAGCGACTATCTCCTGGGCATCTGCCTGAGCAAGCGCCTTTGCCAAGGATTTTACTTTAGGTCCAAATACGGGTCCTGCAACCTTGAAATCAGGCTTAAGGCTGAAATCCAAAAATTCGTTTAGATTATCTTCAAAGCTTACTTCCTTGATGTTTAGCTCTTCTTTTATGAGCGGAACCAGGTAGCTTATGGAATCCTTGAATTTTCCGTCTACTAAAATCTGCTTCAGGGGCTGTCTAACTTTTATCTGGGCTTCTTCCCTTGCCCCTCTTCCAAGGCTTACCAAGGTCCTGACCGTATCCATCCTTTCCTCTACCATTAAGTCTAGGCGGCTCTCGTCACATCTTGGATAATCGGAGAGATGCACAGACTCTTCACCTGTGAGCTTTGTGTATAACTCTTCAGCGATATATGGAGCAAATGGCGCTATCAGCTTTGCCAGCCCTGTAAGCACTTCGTAAGTGGTGTTAAAAACCGCTTTTTTATCATCTGTTAACTCTTTGGCCCAGAATCTCCTTCTGTTTCTTCTTATATACCAATTGGATAGATCCTCGTTTACGAATTCCTGCACTTTTCTGGCTACTCGGGTAAGGTCAAAAATCTCCATTTCTTCTTCAACATCTTTTAGCAGATTGTTATATTTAGAGATTATCCATCTATCAATTTCAGGTCTTTTGTCGTGTTTAATGAAGAAATCATTTGGATCTATATCGTCTGTATTTGCATAAAGAGCAAAGAATGCATAGACGTTTTTAAGGGTGTTGAAAAACTTGCTCTGCACCTCCTTTAATCCTTCGATGTCAAACTTGGTAGGAGTCCATGAAGGTGATACGTAAAGCAGATACCATCTTAGCGCGTCTGCACCAAATTTATCGAACATCTCAAAAGGATCTACAGTATTTCCCCTGGTTTTTGACATCTTTCTTCCTTCTGAGTCCAGTATCAAGTCATTGACCAATACTCTCTTATATGGCGCCTTCTTCATAATAAATGACGAAATAGCTATCAAGGAATAGAACCAGCCTCTGGTCTGGTCAATCCCTTCGCATATAAAATCCGCCGGGAACTGTTCTTCAAACAACTCTTTATTTTCAAATGGATAGTGGTATTGGGCAAATGGCATGGATCCTGAGTCGAACCAGCAGTCGATGACTTCTGTTACTCTATTCATGCTTTTTTCGCACTTGGGGCAGGGTATGTGAACTTCATCCACATAAGGTCTGTGAAGCTCTATGTCTTCTGAAATGTCCTCGATCGCTCTATCCTTAAGCTCTTGCCTGCTTCCAACAGACTCAAGGTGTCCGCATTCGCATTTCCATATGTTAAGAGGGGTTCCCCAATATCTGCTTCTTGATATCGCCCAGTCGTTTAAGTTTTCGAGCCAGTTGCCGAAACGTTTCTCGCCCACGTAGTCAGGATACCAGCTTACGGTATTATTATTCTGTATAAGCTCGTCCTTGATTTTTGTCATCTCTATGTACCAGCTGGGCTTTGCATAGTAAATCAGAGGTGTCTTGCACCTCCAGCAGTGTGGATAATTGTGGGCAACCTTTTCCTTTTTAAACAGCTTGTCGTTTTCCTTTAGCCACTTTATAATCTCTATGTCCGCATCCATTACAAACATGCCTTCCCATGGAGTGTCAGTGTACTTTCCCTCTTCATCAACAGGATTAAACACCGGGAGACCATACTTTCTTCCTACCTGATAGTCGTCCTCTCCAAAAGCTGGTGCCATATGAACTACTCCTGTACCGTCATCCGTTGTTACAAAATCAGCACAAGTTACATAAAATGCCTTCTTGTCAGTTGATAAAAACGGCATCAGCTGTTCATACTCCGTATGCTCTAGTTCTGCTCCAGGCATTTCCTCCAGGATTTCAAAGCCCTCTCCAATTACTTTGCCTAAAAGTTCCTTTGCCAGTATATAAGTTTTCCCTTCATATGAAGCTTTCACATATACCGCTTTGGGATTGACAGCAAGAGCTACATTTGAAGCCAAAGTCCATGGCGTAGTGGTCCATACCAAAAAGTATGCATCTTGCTTTTTAAGCTTCATGGGCACTACTACCGTATTGGATTTAATCTCCTGATAGCCTTGAGCCACTTCATGAGATGCAAGACCGGTTCCACAGCGAGGACAGTACGGAAGGATTTTGTGCCCTTCATATATCATGCCTGCATCAAAGAACTGCTTTAGAATCCACCAAACAGTTTCAATGTAATTGTTGTCCAAAGTTATATACGGATCTTCCATATCGACGAAGTAGCCCATTCTTTTGGTCATCTCTCTCCATTGAGCCTCGTAAGTAAAAACCGATTCCTTGCACTTTTTGTTGAACTTGTCGAGTCCGTAGTTTTCTATTTCTGTCTTGCTTGAAAGGTTAAGAGCTTTTTCAACTTCTATCTCAACGGGAAGCCCATGAGTGTCCCATCCGGCCTTCCTTAGCACCCTGTAGCCTGACATGGTTTTGTATTTACATACAGAATCCTTCAAAGTTCTGGAGATGACGTGATGAATCCCGGGTCTGCCGTTAGCTGTAGGCGGTCCTTCATAAAAAACGAAATTTTCTTTTCCATCTCTGTTGTCGATGCTTTTTTTGAGTATGTCGATTTGTTCCCATTTGTCTGATATCTGTTTTTCTCTTTCGGCAACAGGCAAGCTTGATAATTCTTTAAATTTGCTCATTTCTTCCTCCTGTAATTAGTTTATTTCCCATATGCATCTTTAAAATAAAAAAACACCTTCGCTCATATAAGAACGAAAGTGTCTGACTTCGTGGTACCATCTTACTTCGCACCATAATGGTGCCTCATTTGTTAACGGCTTTACCGGATCTTAAAGATCTAGCTCAGAGTTGATATTCGATATGACGCCGCTAACGATCTTTCAGCCTGGGATCATTTCTCTACAAGCTTAATCATATTTACTGGTCTCTTCACAGCATTTTTTATATGAATTTGTACGATATATTTTATACAAACTTCTTAAGAAAAGTCAAGGCTTTTGAGGGTTTATTTTTTCTTTGACCCTTTCTCCGGCTTCTTTTAACTCCGCTGCCGCTTTTTTATTATCTCTTATCATGACTTCATCGGTTTTATTGTATTTCAAATATTCAAGCACGTCTGCATTAATATTTCCCAGGAAATGCTTAAGCTCTACCATTATTCCATCAAATTGGCCGGGGTACTTAGGCGCTCCGCCATTTGAAAGCACCACCACATTTTTCTTATCCTTGAATATAGGATCCTTGAAGTTGTACTTTGCATTGTAGAGGATCTGGGTCCTGTCTATGAATATCTTAAACCTGCTTGTGACGCTGTTAAAATACAGAGGCGTGGCCAACACGATAAGATCGCTGTTTTTAAAGATATCTATCACATCCTCCATGTCATCTTTTAATATGCAGTGGCCGTAATGCCTCCTGCAATAATCACAAGCCAGACATATCTCTATTTTCTTATCTAGCAGATCCACGAATTCTACATCATTGCCTTCCTCTAGATGCTCTAAGAAAAAGTCCACCATCTGTCTGGTGTTTTTATTCCTTCTATGGCTGCACAAAAGAACTGTAATCTTCAAATTACAAACCCCCTTAAAGTTGGTATATTTTTATTATAACACGTTTGTAACGTTTTCAAGCAAGCTGACTTGTTGATTTCATGTAGAGTTTGATCTACAATGATTATGTAGCTATTAATATTAAAGGAGTTCATTATGCTTAAGAATAAAAAAAGTGTGATATTTGATCTAGACGGGACATTGATAGATTCTCTGTGGGTTTGGAGGCAGATTGACGAATTATACCTTGAAAAGAAGGGAATAATCTGCGAAGACAATCTGCAAGAGGCACTAAACGGCAAAAGCTTTACCGAAGCAGCAAAGTTTTTTAAAGAAACCTTCTCTATGGATGAAAGCATAGAAGAAATCAGCAACGACTGGATCGAGATGTGTCTAGACGTCTATGTGGATGAAGTGATTCTAAAGGAAGGTGCGCTTCGCTTTGTGCAAAAGGTCCACTCTATGGGAAAAAGCCTTGGTGTCGGCACCAGCAACAACAAGAAAATCGCCCAACAGTATCTTCAGTCAAAGAACATGACAAGGTATTTCTCCACTATCAGGACCTCCTGCGAAGTAGGAAAAGGCAAACCTAATCCTGACGTGTTCTTAAAGGTAGCAGAAGATTTAAATGTCAGACCTGATGAATGCCTTGTATTTGAAGATACCTTAGAGGGCGTCATGGCGGCCAAAAATGCCGGCATGCAGGTGGCCGCAGTTTACGACAGCGCTCATGTAAAATTCGAGGACGATATCAAGAGCCTTGCCGATTACTATTTTGAAAATCTTTTACAGGCTGGAGCAGCCATCTAAATTTTGAGCAGTTTGATAATTCAAACTGCTTTTTTATAATATCGCTTCGATTGTATCAAGCGGAATCCCACTGTATGTAAGAAGAATCAATTCCCCTACATTTCCTGTCCCTAAATCTATCTTCTCTGTAAGAATGTCGTTTGCGCAGAAAATATTTTCCAGCTCTTCTTTTGCTCTCCGGGTGTTTAATTGAATAATCAGGTGCAACCCGCTGTTCCCTCCGATTATCGTTATTTGGTCACCAAATTTTTTCTTGAGCCTCTCTTTAATCATGATATTTTTTTTATAGTATATCTTGTTGATTTTTCTCAAATGTCTTTCAAAGTGACCTTCCTTCATTAACTGTCCAAGAGTCAACTGCTCCAGTTTGGACGCAGTCTGAGTAAATCTGTTTTTATTTTGATTATACGTTTCAATCAATCTTCTTGTAAGCACCATATAGCTTATCCTGATTGAAGGCGTCAAAAGCTTTGAAAAGGAACCTAGATACACCACATGCTCCCCTTCGTCCAGACCTTGGAGAGATGGTATGGGCTCTGTTTCGTATCTTATTATGCTGTCATAGTCGTCTTCTACTATCAATATATCCTTTTCCCGCGCCCAGTTTAATACCTCGAGTCTTCTCTTTATGGGCATAACGGTTCCCATGGGATATTGGTGTGAAGGGCTTAAGTATGCCAGATTTCCCTTGGTCTCATATAAAAGATCCGTTCTTATTCCTTCCTCATCCACGCTTACCGGCTCAATTTCAAAGCCGTAATCCTCAAAAGTCTGTCTGGCGTGAACAAAACCTGGATCCTCTACGATTACAGTTTGAGTAGATTCCCTGATAAGGCCGGATATGATCCCTAAAAGATACTGGCTTCCCGATCCTATCACTATTTGGTCCGGGGTACAGTAAACTCCTCTGCTTTTTGAAATGAATCTGCTGATTTCCTGCCTTAATAGAAGCTCCCCTTGTAGATCTCCGCCATCAAAGATTTCATCTTTTTTTTCTCTTATTACCCAGCCATAAAGTTTACGCCACAACTTAAAGTCAAAGCTGTCTCTATCAACACCGGTATTGATATATGACTTCTTTACCTGGGTTACCCTTTTCTGCTTAGGGACTTTTTTAAATCCATACTCCTTAAGTTCAACTGCAAAATAGCCCTTTCGAGGAATGTTTTCTATATATCCTTCTGCAGCAAGTTGATTGTAAGCAGACTCTATTGTGATCTTGCTTACGTTTAAACCTTTAGCCAATCCCCTTACGGAGGGAAGCTTTTCATTCTTAATAATTTTTCCGCTCATTATCTCATGTTTATAATGCCTATAAATTTGCAGATAAAGTTTTTCTCCACTTTTTTTATTCAATATAAATCTATCTATCATTTCAATCTGTCCTTGTTAAATTATTTTAATTTGTATATTTTAATATGGTCATGTTTATTATACTATAATTAATAAATAAATTAAAGGAGCCAATCATGAATACTACACTTAAAAAACTAATCTACACATCCCTGATGCTTGCCCTTGTTTTTGTGGCAACAGTGGTAATAGCAATACCCATGCCTTTAGGCTATGTCAATCTAGGCGATGGAGCAATCTACATAGCCGCAGCCCTTCTTGGTCCTAAATTCGGATTTCTAGCTGCAGCTCTTGGCTCGGCACTGGGGGATTACTATTTAGGCTATCTGATCTATATGCTGCCCACTTTCCTTGTGAAAGGCGCTATGGGTTACGTTTCAGGGCTTATGTTTGAAAAGTCCAAGTACATCCAGGGGGTAATTGCCGGTTTTATTATACTTGTATCCGGGTACTACATTGCGGAAGTGATTATTTATTCCAACTTTATTTCCCCATTGTCAAGCATACCTTTTAACGGCGTTCAAGGAGCTGTAGGCGCTGTTGTAGGATATCTGTTTGCCACTAAATTCAAAAAAATATTTTCAGGGAAGATAAATATCTAAATTGCAAAATAAATGACATTCATTTATAATTGTTAATGTTCGGGGTGTGGCTCAGCTTGGTAGAGCGCTTGGTTCGGGACCAAGAGGCCGGAGGTTCAAATCCTCTCACTCCGACCATTTTCTATTTGAAACTTCGGCCTGGATGGGGCTTGGGGAAGGATTCCTTCCCCATTTTAGCGATAGCGGAAGTTCATCTCCGGGGGTTACAGGACATCAAGCGAAGCATATGTCCGTCATAAGGGGGCAGACGCCACCTGTGAGGAGCTTGCGACGGATGGATGGTTCAAATCCTCTCACTCCGACCATTTTCTATTTGAAACTTCGGTTCTACGTCTATATTCATAAGATACGGTGAATTTTAAGATCAAGTCAAAATCATCTATGGTATAATGATTTCAATTACTATTCCAAGGAGATTTGTCATGTCGCTAATTCATGTTAAGGGACACACCTACTGCATAGATCTAGGGTATTCATATGCAGGCTTATATAAAACAGGAAAAAACGATGCAGTTATTTTCGATACCGGAAGGCCCGGCAAAGAAGGGGATATTTTAATTGAAACCATCCTGGAAAATAACCTTGTGATAAAGGGCATCATCTCAACTCATGCCCACATCGACCATGTGGGTAACAATTCTTTATTAAAAAGCCGTTTCAATTCCATCACTGCTATGCACTTTAGTGAGGCGGGCTTGTGCTTTTCAGATCTTTCTATTAAAAATGTAAATTCCAGCTTGGATCTGTGTCATGCCAAGAAGTTTTATTCAGACATGGTGTGCAAGACCGATCGACTGATACTAGACTCTGACGAGAGCATAAACATTGAAGGGGCTGATTTCCCCATATGCCATACCCCTGGGCATTCTCCAGGTCATATCTGTATAACCACCCCAGATGGCGTAGCATACCTTGGAGACGCATTGCTTGGCAAAAGCTCTCTTAGAGCCGCCAAGCTTCCCTATGCTTTTTCCCACAGCGCTGATATTAAAAGCAAGGAACAACTACGGGGTTTAAAGGCGGATAGGTACATACTTTCTCACAAGGATGTTTTGGGAGACATATCTCCCCTTATAGATTCGGGCATAAAAAAAGTTAAGGAGACATCCGCTAAGGTTTTTGAGCTTATTGAAGGCGAAATGGACTTTGGGGCTATCTTAAAAAAAACCATTTCTGAATTTAATATCCGAATAGATTCATATGAAAAATACGCCCGGGTCGAAAGACTCTTTAGGCCATTTCTAGAGTATCTTGTAGAGACAAACCAAGTAGTCGTTTACTCTAGAGACGGCTGCCTTTATTATTCTACCATATAGAAAACGGCGGTTTCCTCAACATTACATTTGTGGGAAATCGCCGTTTTAAATTTAATCAGTACTTTTTATCTGCATAACCTACCCAGCCACCTTCTCTTACCAAGGTCTTGTCGAATCCTCCTACGGAAAACTCGATTTCTTCTGACTTTCCAGGAGAGCTCACGATTATCTTGTCATTGTCTATGTCAATCTCGATCGAAGTGTCCTTGCCTGCATAGTTTTCAAACAGGTAGTCTATCTTTTCCTTGGGAAGCTCAATTGCAAACATCCCGCAATTGTACATATTCTGCCTGAAGATCCTTGCGAAGCTTTCAGCAATTACCACATTGATTCCGTTTACCTCTAAAGACCAAGGAGCATGCTCCCTAGAAGATCCACATCCAAAGTTCTCTCTCGTGACGATAACCGCCTTATCCTTTATGTCTGTTGCGCTGTCAAAGCCGGGCAAGCTCAAATCTTCCAGCAAAAACGGCTTTAGCGCTTCTTTTGTAATTTCAGTAAGATACCTTGCGGGTATTATTTCATCAGTATTTATGTCGCTTCTGTCCAAAAACAGTACTTTTCCACTAAAATTCTTCATATTGACCTCCTTCTACTAAGCCTCGAAAAGCTCGGAATTTGTAATTACTCCTGCAATGGCTGTTGCAGCTGCTGTCGCCGGGCTCATGAGATGAACCGTACCGCCCTTGCCCATCCTGCCGTTAAAGTTACGGTTAGTAGTGGAAGCACAGACTTCCCCCTCTGCCAAAACTCCGTTGCTCATGCCAAGGCATGCACCGCACGTAGGATTAGTTACACAGAAGCCAGCATCCTGAAAAATATCTATGATGCCTTCTTTAAGTGCCATGGAGTAGATCTTGGGAGTTGCCGGGCTGACTATGCCACGGACATCGTCGCTTATTTTCTTTCCTTCAAGAACTTTAGCCGCCACTCTCAGGTCTTCGATTCTTCCATTGGTACAGCTTCCGATATATATCTGGTCGACCTTTGTACCTTCCATATCCTTGACAGACTTAACTTGATCCGGCTTATAGCCGAAAGTTACCATTGGCTCAAGCTCTGACATGTCGTATTCGTAAATTTCTTCATACTCCGCATCTTCATCAGATACCCATTTTGAATAATCTGCAAGCGCTTCTTCCTTTGTTGAGTACTCGTCCTTGATGAAATCCCACAGATAATCAACTGTAGTCATATCTGGATAACAGACGCCGCAGGTTCCACCAGCCTCGATGGCCATGTTGCAGATTGTCATCCTAGACTCCATAGACATCTTTTCTACTATCGGTCCGGTAAATTCGATTACCTTGTTAGTCGCTCCATTAACTGTAAGCTGCTTTATGATGAATAGTATAACGTCCTTTGCATAAACTCCCGGCTTTAGCTCTCCATTGAGGACGAACTTGATGGTCTTGGGGAAGTGGAATGCGCACACGCCCTTAAGTATTCCTACCTCCAGATCTGTTGTTCCAACCCCCGCTGCAAAAGCTCCAAATGCTCCATGGGTGCACGTATGAGAATCACCCATAATAACGGTGTAGCCCGGTCTTACAAATCCTTTCTCCGGAAAGATAGCGTGACATACGCCATTTCTTCCAACGTCGAAAAAGTCTTTAATCCCGTGTCTTTTAGCCCACTCTCGCATTATCTTTCCCTGTTCTGCTGTCTTTGAATCTTTAGCAGGTGTGACATGGTCTATTACCGCTTTTATCTTTGTAGGGTCAAATACTCTGTCCATTCCTCTTGCCATAAGATCTGTAATAGCAATAGGCGTAGTGATTTCATGACAAAAAACCCTGTCCAATTTTAAAACATGTGTATCCGGAAACGGCTCTTCTACTCTGTGAGAATCAAAAATCTTTTCTGCAATTGTTTTTCCCATTTTACTTCTCCTTTTTATCGATTTACAACCTTGATATTCTTTTTCCAGCTTAAATTATATTATATAGTTTTTTTGGTAATTTTAAAATCCATTTCACATAATCCCTTAACTTAAAGACCATTATCGCATATAATGATTATATAGAATGTAAACTATGCTACAATCTAAAAAGTTTTGAGGTGTTTTTGATGGACAACATACCAATAACCCGGGAGTTTGACAGTTTCATCAATAAGAAAGTTCTGAAAGCCTTGACAGGG
>CAZOTE010000034.1:0-20390 GCA_964582705.1 uncultured Eubacteriaceae bacterium
ATCATAATGCTAAAAATTACAAGCTATTTTTTAGGGTCTGCAAGACATTTGAGAATGTTTATCAACCCAGCTGATTTAGCATGACCTCTTTGGCTTTTTCAAGGGCTTCCTTGATTTTTGAAGGATCTTTTCCTCCGGCTTGAGCCATATCCGGTCTTCCGCCACCGCCGCCGCCGGTTACTGATGCGGCTTCTTTAACAAGCTTGCCGGCATGGAATCCCTTGGCTACGGCGTCCTTTGTGCCCATCACTACGATGTTGACCTTTCCATCCTTGTCACCTGCGGCAACCACCACGCCTTGGATCTTGTCTCTTAATCCGTCGGCAAGATTTCTAAGGTCTTCCATCTCATAGCCGGATGCTTCAATAGCCAGGAACTTGACAGTGTTTATTTCCTCCACCTTATTTACATACTCATCAGCGGCATTCTTGTTAAGCTGCTGCTTCAGGGCGCTTAATTCTTTTTCCAGTGCCTTGTTAGCCCCGTAGATGTCTTCTATCCTTTGGATCATGTTCTCCGGTGATGCTTTAAGGGCGGCTGCAGTCTGCTTCAAGGTGTTTTCCAATTTGTCCACATACTTAAGGGTATTTATCCCAGTGACCCCTTCTATCCTTCTGACTCCTGAGGCCACTCCGTTTTCAGATACGATTTTAAACAAGCCTATCTGGCTAACGTTGTCCAAGTGGGTTCCTCCACATAGTTCCATGCTGTAGTCATCTATCTTTACCACTCTCACCGTATCGCCGTATTTTTCACCAAAAAGTGCAGTAGCTCCCAGCTTTTGCGCAGATTCGATATCGGTTTCGAACTTCTCTATATCCATTGACTTTTGTATAGCCTGGTTTATCCTCTTCTCCACCTTGGAAATCTCTTCTGGTGTCATCTTTTCAAAGTGATTAAAGTCAAACCTGAATTTATATGGATCTACAAGGGAGCCTGCCTGCTCTACGTGAGAACCCAATACGTCTTTTAGCGTTTTATGGAGAAGGTGCGTCGCAGTGTGGTTTCTCGCTATGGACATCCTGTTGGACCTATCCACTACGCAGTGAACCTTATCGCCCACATTTAAGCTTCCTTTAGTGATTTTACCGTAATGAACGTGTCTGCCGAGGCTTCCTTTTTTGCAGTCGGTAATCTTAATGTCGCAATCTCTGGTGCTTATGCTTCCGATGTCACCTACCTGGCCTCCGCTTTCTGCATAAAAGGGCGTCTTATCAAGAACCAGCAATATTTCACTGCCTTCAGAAGCGGATGTGGCTTCGGAGCCTTCAACCACCAGGCCTAAAACTGTGCTGTGGCTGTCCATAAAGTCATATCCTGTGAATTCAGTAAGGGCGTTTGATCCTAAAAATGCAAAGGGATCTTCTCCCCATGCGCCGATTTCCTTTTGAAGCCTTGCCTTCCTTGCCCTGTCCTTTTGCTTTTGCATCTCTTCGTGGAACTTGTCCTCATCAACATCCATGCCGGATTCTTCCAAGATGTCTCTGGTTAAATCCAGCGGGAATCCAAAGGTGTCATATAACTTGAAGGCAGCTCCTCCTGAGAGGATATTTCCCCCCCTGGATTTTAGATTTTTTATTTCCTCTTCCAAGATGGATAATCCTTGATCTATGGTTTCCTGGAATTTTTCTTCTTCTATTCTTATTACCTTTGCTATATAGTCCTTCTTTTCTGAAAGCTCGGGATAAGCTTCTCCGGACATTTTTTCAACTTCCTTTGAAAGGTCGGATAAAAACGCTCCTTCGATTCCTAAAAGCTTTCCGTGTCTTGCAGCTCGCCTTAAGAGCCTTCTTAATACGTAGCCTCTTCCCTCGTTGCTTGGAAGCACCCCGTCACCTACCATGAAGCTTACGCTTCGAATATGATCGGTTATGACGCGTACAGATATGTCCATCTTTTCATCCTTCTTGTAGGCGATGCCTGCCAATGAGCATATGGTGTCCAATACATGCTTAATGGTGTCCACTTCGAATATAGTATCGACGCTTTGCATTATCGTGGCCATTCTCTCAAGTCCCATGCCGGTATCGATGTTTGGGTTTTCAAGAGGGTTGTAATTACCGCCTTCGTCCTTGTCGAATTGGGTGAATACCAGGTTCCAAAACTCTATGTATCTGTCGCATTCGCAGCCAACGGCGCAGTTTGGATCGTCGCAGCCGTATTTTTCACCTCTGTCAAAATAGATCTCAGAGCATGGTCCGCATGGTCCGAGACCGTGTTCCCAAAAGTTGTCTGCCTTTCCCAGCCTGATGATTTTTTCCGGCTTCAAGCCGACTTCATTGTGCCATATATCGAAAGCTTCGTCGTCTTCTTCGTATATTGAAACAAACAAAAGTTCTTCTGGTATCTTCATCACTTCTGTAACGAACTCCCAAGCCCATGCTATAGCTTCCTTTTTAAAATAGTCTCCAAATGAAAAGTTGCCAAGCATCTCGAAAAACGTGCCATGTCTCGCCGTCTTTCCTACGTTTTCTATATCCGGAGTACGGATGCACTTTTGGCAAGTGGTCATCCTTTTGCTTGGGGGCATTTCCTCCCCTGTAAAATAAGGCTTCAGCGGGGCCATACCTGAGTTTATCAACAATAGGCTGTCGTCATTTATCGGCACCAATGGCGCGCTTTTTTTGCGCAGGTGTCCCTTGCTTTCAAAGTAGCTTAAATACATTTCCCTAATTTCGTTAAGTCCAAGTTGTTTCATTATTTTATCTTCCTCCTAGAAAAATGAGATTCTTTAAATTTCACAACAAAAAACCGCCTCTTGCATGCGCAAGGGACGGACATATCCGCGGTACCACCCTAATTAATCCTTGGGATTCACTTTGACAGGCTTATCGCGCCCTACGGGGATATTTCTAACCCTTGCTCCGGAAGAGCACATCGCATGCCGTTAATTAAAACCTCTCAGCCTGGGGTTTTATCTCTGGGTATTCTGCACAAGCGAAGCATGTTTCCTTCATTGCAATTATTTAAATGATAACTAATTATAAATAAAATTTTGGCGTATGTCAATACAGCCAGATCATTGGCTGTTGCTGTCCAGTATATCATTTGTCCTTACTTCACGCCTGAACTCCAGAAAATAATTGTACATTACTTTAATGGTTCCGGTTATGGGAACACCCAGTATCATCCCTGGTATGCCCATGGCGTTTCCAAAGAGCAATACAGAAAACATTACCGAAAGAGGATGCAGTCCCACGCTGTGGGACATTACTTGAGGCGAGATGACTGCTGATTCCACCTGCTGTATTACTACTATGAGCAAGACAACCCATAAAGCGGTCAAAGGTGCGTTCATAAGGGCTAGTATCACTGGGAGGATGCCTCCAAGCCAGGGACCGAAGTAGGGTATTATATTGGTCACCCCTGCAACCAGACCAATCGTCAAGGAATAAGGCACCCCTATAAGCCTGCATCCGATCCCCGTCAATATGCCCACAAAGGCGGCGATCAGGACCTGCCCTTTTATAAATCCGCCAAAGACCTTGTCGATTCTTGAACCGATATCTGTTAACCTTAGTTTTGTATTTTCGCTTAACCGCCCCATGGCTCCACTCAGGAATTTTTCCTTGTCTTTAAGATAGTAAAAGGTAATAAGTGGGGTCATTATGATATTTAAAAGGCTCTTGGTCGACTCCACCAAAGCTGAGGTAAACTGGGAAAGGGAGTTGCTAAGCCAGGTTGATATCCTCTCAAACTGGGAATCCAAGTCTAAAAAATTGTATAGGCCTTCCGGCATAAGTGCCGGAAAGAACTCCGACTCTCCGCTTTTGATATCCGCCACGAATTGTTCCACAAAGGAGAATATACCGGGTATCTCCCTAACAAGAACGGTCACATCCTCAACAAGCTGGGGTATAAAGCTCATGAAAAGCAGGGATATGATGACTATCATGGATAGGAATATTATTATTATGGCCCAGATTCTTTTTATCTTTCTCTTTTCCATAAATTTGACAACCGGGTCCAGCAAATATGACAAGACCAGGGCATATACGAATGGCGCAATCACATTAGTGACAAACCTGCCCAGAATCAAAAACAATCCTACGGCTAAAACTGCAAATGCAAGGTCTATGGCCAGATATTTTTTGTTTTGCATTATTTTCATCAAATCACCTTTTGTACAATATTTTTGTAATGGTCTAAAAAGATTTTATCACAGATAAATCTAAAATACGATTAAAATCAGATTAACCCAATCTTTAGAAAATCTTAATTTATATGTACAAATTATGTCCAAGGATTAGCCAAAAAGTAATAATAGATTAAAATGATTGATATTTGCGGTCTAATAATATTATAATTATACTTGATAATTTCTAACCAAGGAGGCACAAATATGTCACAAAACTCAAATTCGAAAGACAAGGTTCCCCAGGGTTCTACCAATAATAAAAGAAAAAAGAGAAGCAAAAAACCTCTTACCGGAAAGCAGAAAGCCTTTAAAGCATTGAAGTGGATTGGGATAATCCTGTTGGCCTTGATACTTGTAGGCGGCATAGTGGGTGGAGCTGTAGCCTACTCGTGGATTCAGGATGCGCCTGAGCTTGATATGAGCAGGTTTGAATATATCGAGCCATCGAGGATTTTAGATAAAAACGGAGATTTCTATCAGGAGCTTCAAGGAACTGAAAAACGGGAAGTCGTTTCTATTGAGGATATACCCGAAATGGTTCAGTATGCTTTCATATCCATTGAGGATGAACGCTTCAAAACTCATAACGGCGTAGATTTAAGAGGTCTGACCCGAGCCGGTCTGGAAGTATTTAGAACCGGTTCACTAAGCGGCCCGGGAGGCAGCACCATTACCCAGCAGCTTATAAAGCTGACCCACCTGACTCCAGATAAAGCTCTCGAGCGAAAAGTCGTGGAAATGTATCTGGCTAGAGAACTGGAGAAGGTTTATACCAAAGAGCAGATCCTGGAGGCTTATTTAAATAAAATAAACTTCTCTTACGCTTGGGGCGTACAGTCTGCCTCGGAAGTATACTATGGAAAAGACGTTTCAGAAATCACCATCGCCCAGGCAGCTGCACTCGCTTCGATAATAGTAAGCCCTGCAAACTACAGGCCTTATATAATAGAAGAACTCGAGGACGGTTCCTTTGGCATAAAGAAGGATGAAGACGGAAAAGTCGCTTACAATGAGCGCAACCAGTCCAGGGCTTTGGCGGTTGTAGCCAAGATGCGAGAGCTTGGCCACATAAGTCAGGAAGAATACGAAATTGCTGTTGATCAACTGAAAAACAATGATTTCGGTCTTCAAGAACCACCTAAAACCGAAATATATTCTTATTTTACTGATACGCTGTATGATCAGATAACCCGGGACCTGCTGGAGTCTGACAACTTTAACTTTACTACAAGAGAAGAAGCTCAAACCTACCTGCTGAATTCAGGTCTTACAATATACTCGACGATAGATCCTGATGTTCAGAAGGTTCTGGATGACAAGTTCAGCGATGACTCCCTATTCCCAAGACAGTCATCTGTGGCAAGACAGGCTTCTGAAGCCATGAGCAAGGAGCTTGATGAGGAAATCAACTATACTCCTGAGGCAGCCATGACCATCATCGACAACCAAACCGGCCATGTGGTAGGTCTCATCGGAGGAAGAAGCAAGGAAAGCAGCCGGTCTCTAAACAGGGCTACTCAACGATTCCAAGTGGGATCTTCTACCAAGCCGCTAACAGTTTATGCACCCGGAATTGACAGCAGAAAACTAACCCTTGCAAAGACATATGATGACGTTCCTATAAAGATAGGCAGTTGGACACCCGGCAATGCAGGAGAAAGCAGCTATGCAGGGATGACGACCATCCGAGAAGGCTTGAGAAGATCTAAAAATACGATCGCAGTTCAGGCTCTATACGATGTAGGAATCGAAACCTCTGTCAAATACGCAGAGCTTTTAGGACTGACCATCGAGGAAAATGACAAAAACGCTGCAGCGTTGTCGCTTGGAGGATACACCTACGGACAATCCACTTTGGCCATGGCCAGCGCTTTTAGCACATTCCCCGGTGAGGGCGTGCGAACCGAGCCGATACTTTACACCAAGGTTGAAGATCAAGGAGGAAACGTGGTTCTGGACAACCCACAGGAGAAGATACGGGTGTTTTCTGAACAGACAGCCTACCTTTTGACAGACGTAATGATGTCAGGAGTACGAGGGGGCACCACTTCCCTATCGGTTTCAGGTATGCAGATAGCAGGCAAGACCGGTACCACAAACGACCAAATGCACGCCTGGTTTGCAGGCTATTCTCCTTATTACTCAGCTGCAGTATGGTATGGATACGACCAAAACAAAGTTGTAGCCGGAGGAAGGACATACAACCTTAACATAGGAATATACGGCGGAAGCAAGCCCGGTCCCGCGTCCATGTGGGAACAGGTAATGCGGGAGATACATCAGGGGCTTGAAAACAAAAACTTTCCAAGCGCCCCAAGCGGCATAGTCACTGCAAGCGTGGATAGAGTTTCCGGACTTCTCCCTACTGAGCTGACTGCCCAGGACCCAAGGGGATCTACAGTTATCAGCGAGAAATTTATATCCGGAACAGTGCCTACAGAATCGGACAACTACCATATTTTAGTTAGGATCGACGTCTCAACCGGGAAGATTGCGTCAGATTTTTGTCCTGAGCATCTTATCCAGAGCACCGTAAGGATTCTGAAACCGGCGGACAGGTTCCCCGGCAACGTTCAAGCATTAAGAGCTGATTATGTCCCATCTCCTGAACAAGGGGTTTTAGCTCCGGATATGGACAATATATGCGACGTACACACGGGAAATACCATTATTGATATCGCCATACTAGGCAACAATGGAGGGACGGTAGACAAGATAGAACTTGATCAGGGAGACAGCACTACGATCAGAGTGCGGGGAGTTACACAAAACGGAGATTATGTAGATGTTCCTGAAGGTCTAAGCGTCAGTGCCGACAGCGGCAGGGTATCAATAGCTTCATCCGGTCAAGGCAACTACACGGTTACCGGAATGTCAGGTGGAAGCGGAACTATAACTGCCACTCTTACCTACCAGTACAACGTGACTACAGGCAGCAGGACCGAGACAAAAACATACAGCTATTCGGACACCTTAGGCTATACTGTGAATGAAACAAACCAGCCACCTGAAATTTCTTTTCAGTACAACGGAAGGTCAACTCAAGGGATAGAAATAAACGCGGGCGATAATTTTTCAAGAAACAGCTTAAAGGTTATCGCCACCGACCCCAACGACCATAAGGTCAGCGTATCCGGGCCTGTCATCACTTACAATAATTCCACTGTAAACAGCGTAGATACCAGCCAGACAGGCAGATACACCCTTACCTATAAAGCCACGGATGCTCTGGGGACCAGCTCCACCGGTGCATTTACAGTAACAGTCAGATAGTAGCTTGAAATAAAAATAGTACCCTCGAAGGGGTACTGTTTTTTATTTGCCAAAAATCTCCAGCATTTCTGTTTCGTCTATAGCCTTGTTCATAAGTTCATTTGCATTTTCAACAAATGACTCTTCCCTGATTACATTTTCAAGCTTGGGCTTAGTCTGAGGATGCTTTGGAACAAATATCGTGCAGCAATCCTCATAAGGAAGGATAGAAGTCTCAAAGGTTTCGATTTCTTCGGCTATGGCTATTATCTCGTTTTTATCCATCCCGATGACAGGCCTGAATACGGGAAGATCAGTTGCAGAATCCGTAACCATCAAGCTCTCCAAAGTCTGGCTGGCAACCTGTCCTACGCTTTCCCCTGTTATCAAAGCCATTGCCTTGTTTCTCTTAGCTATTTCAGTGGCTATCTTCATCATGTACCTTCTCATGATAAGGGTTGAGTAGCGTTCGTTGCAATGCTCCCCTATGGCAAGCTGCAGGTCTGTAAAGGGCACTATGTACAGCTTTATCCTGCCGGAGTACCTTGCCACTATTTCCATAAGCCTTATCACTTTATCTCTGGCACGTTCGCTAGTGTATGGATAGGAATGAAAGTGGACTGCAATCAGGTTTACTCCTCTTTTTGCGATCATATACCCTGCAACAGGACTGTCTATTCCTCCGGATATCAAAAGTGCCGCTTTGCCTCCCGTACCCACGGGCAGGCCTCCCTTACCCTGCATTATGCTTGTGTACATATAAGTCTTCTCCCTAACTTCCAGGTACAAGGTCATATCCGGATTGTGAACGTCAACGTCAAGCTCGGGAAACTCACCCAGGATAAAACCGCCTAGTTCTCCGTTTATCTGTGGAGAGGTCAAGGGGAATTTCTTGTCCCCTCTCCTGGCGTTTACCTTGAATGTCTTGGGTTCGCTTAAGTCGAGCTCATCTTTTACCAGGATTTTTGCAGTGCTCTTGATTGTCTCCATATCGCTTTCAACCCTTGTAGCCACACTTATGGAGGCTATGCCGAATATCCTCAAAAGGGATTTGCATGCTCTGTCGATGTCCTTTTCTTCCACTCTAAGAACAAATCTTCCCTGGATTTTTTCCATCTTCTTGTACTCTAAATACTTCAAGCTGTCCTTTATGTTTCGTATCAATGTATCTACAAAAAAGGATTTATTGAGGCCTTTCAGACTAATTTCACCGTATCTGATCAATATTATTTTTTCCAAATTATTTCCTCCTGGTAAACCTTCTGATTTTTTCTGCTTCTGACTTTATGGCACTAAGGCAAATATCTACTTCCTCCAGGGTATTGTGCTTTGAAAAACTGACCCTCAATGTACCGTCGATATACTCTTTTTCAACCCCCATTGCTTTTAGCACATGGCTTGCAATATTTTTCCTGGATGAGCATGCAGAGCCTGTAGAGATGAAAATACCCTGCTTTTCCAAGGAATGAAGGAGTATTTCCGATTTGACGTCCTTAAAAGAGATGCTGATTATATTAGGAATGAAGTTTTCGCCTGCAGGGCTGTTTACTATGGTATCCGGGATGTCCTTTAGCGCTCTTTTTATAAACGACTTTTTAAGCTTATTAAAATGCTCCAGTCTTTCATGGACTGAAAAAGTTTCTGCCACATTTCCGAAGCCGGCAATTCCCGGAACATTTTCAGTACCGGATCTTAATGCCTTTTCTTGTCCTCCCCCTTTAATCAATGGGTTTATAGACAGTCCTTTTTTTATGTAAACTCCCCCAACACCTTTCGGCCCGTGCATTTTATGGGCACTAAAGGTGATCATATCCAGATTTGAATCCGTGGGACTTATATCCATCTTTCCAAATGCCTGCACACAGTCCGAATGGTACAGCGCATATCTTGACTTCTTTCTGATTAACCTGCCGACAGCCTTCATATCCTGGATGCTTCCGACTTCGTTGTTAACCATCATGATGCTCACCAGTATGGTTTTCTCGGTTAAAGCCTCTTCCAACTGATCTGTTATGATCTGGCCCTTTCTGTCAACGTCTAAAAACACTACATCCATTCCCATAGCCTGGTAATTTTTAAAAAGCTCAAGAACCGAAGGATGTTCAATTTTTGTAGTTATTATCCTGTTTCCTTTTTTTCTGCCCTTTTCCACTGCGCCTCTGATTAAAAAGTTGTTTCCTTCACTTCCTCCCGAAGTAAAGAAAATTTCGTTTTTATTTACGCCAAGCCTTCCGGCTATTATTTCACGGCTATTTTCAACAGCTTTTTCCGCTTCCACCCCCATAGAATGCAGGGAGGATGGGTTGCCGTAGGATTCTCTGTGGTAGATGTTCATGATTTCGATCGCAGAATCATCCACTTTCGTGGTGGCGCTGTTGTCAAAATAAATTGTTTTCATTTTTTCACTCCAATTACGTTAATTCTTTTTGTCTATAATATAAGTATCGCCGTTAGAATTGAACACTATGGTATCTTCATAAAGGTATATCTGAGAGGGTGAACCTGTAAATATGGTAGCTATAGTATCCTCTCTGTTTCCGGCGTAATGCTTCAACTCCACCAGCTTTGGATATCTTTGGTTCGGCTCAGGCGGATTTTCAACAGTTATGAAATCCCTGTCGTCATTGATGCTCTTAAAGAGAATTATATCCCTGTTTTTAATCCCGGAAGTGTATATATATTCGGTAGATGTGTTAAAGGTCCTGTATGTCTTTGTCTCGACAAGCCCTTCTTCGTTTGTCGACCGCTTTATATGCCTAAGTATGATGTTGCCTGTATTGGACTGATCCACGTACTCTACTGTATCTCCATAGTCGTTAGATGTTATGTTTCGTATTCGCCCGTTTGAGAGGTCCACATAGACAAAATCTATGCTGCTTGCAGACACGCTTCCCTCTTCGCCTTGAATGGCCTCTGAGCTCTCAGCCAGGGCATAAAGCCGGAATCTCGTTAAGAAAAGTGGTCGATTAACTACAAAGCCTTCATTCTCATTAAAAGGTACCACCCTGGTATTTAAGCTTGAATCAACAAGAACCGTTTTGTATTCATCTTCCACAATCAGGCTTATAAGGATGCTGCCACCATCTCTTGATAGTATATAGCTTCTTATTATTTCGTCACTTTCTCTTTCATATACAAGCACCTCTCCATCCCCTGATGGAGATACTTTATAAATGCCGTTGTCGTTTTCGTATGCTATAATGGATTTGTTTTGAGATACTTGGGGATTCCACCCTTGTTGGGCGATAACGTTGACCTCTTCCGATTCCATATCGTATACCATCAGCTGATTTTCTCCCGATAAGAGCACCGTAGAGGAATTAATTATTTCAGCTATGTCTCCATGCATCGTCTTTCTTTCCACCACGTAATTTTCAACATCTACGATATCCACGCTTTCGAAGGCACTTTCAAGGCTTTGCACTTCATCCTCGGTCATATCGACTTCTTCTCCACCCATTTGATCTGCCGATGGGGAGCAGGCAGCTAAAACAATAATCAGGCTAGCTGACAAAAGGCAGAGGGTAAATTTTTTAATCATATCTATTCAATCCCTTACTTCGTATTTAAGTCAGATTATCCAAAAGGCCTATCTGCTTTTTTTCATTTTCTTCTGTGTTTTTTTATACTGGTAGTATGTTCCCTTAACCCCGTTTCGCTTAAGGCTCATGGTTATTTTATGATTGGTCTCTATATAGAATTTAACGAATACTCCCACTACCACCAGAGAAAACCCCGCCAAGAAAATCGTGCCCACTATATTAGTCATCTTTTTTAAATATCCTTATCCAAATAAACTCGACTGCCTACAGGCTTTGTCTGTCCCTGGTATTTTCCTTTGTAGGGATTAAGGGCGTACTGATCCATTGATGCAAATACCAGCTGGCAGACCCTCCTGTCGCTTTGCAGCTTGATGGGCAGGCGATTTGCGTTGTAAAGCTCTAGGGTTATCTCGCCTTCAAAACCCGGATCGACCCAGCCCGCATTTTGTATGAAAAGCCCCATTCTTCCTATGGAGCTGCGTCCTTCAACGAAGGCCGTTAGATTTCCGGGAAGCTTAATGTATTCCTTGGTGGTCGCCAGCAAAAAAGAATGGGGGGGTATTACTACCTCGTCGCATTCAAATGAGATATATTTTATTTCATCTGTCATGCTCATATGCTCGATTCTGTTCTCGTCCAGCTTTAAGAAGTGGTTTCCCAGCCTGATGTCAACTGAAGCCGGTTGTATCTGCTCAGGGGTTATAGGGTCTATCACAAGCTCTCTCGTACTTAGAAGCTCTAATATTTTTTTATCCGATAAGATCATTTTCATCATGCCTTTCAAAATATTTTCCAGTATATTATACTATATTTTTCTTTCTTAATACCTAAATGGCTCAAGTTAATTCAAATTATTTCAAATTGACGATGGTGGCTCCGTCTCCTCCTTCGCCGTAGCCTCCATATCGGAAATCCTCTACGTGCTTGTTTCTCTTTAAAAGCTGTTGTATGGCATTTCTTAAAACTCCTGTTCCCTTGCCGTGGACTATGGTTACCATCTTCAGGTTGGCAAGAGATGCATCATCCAGATACTTTTCTACATCGAGGATAGCCTCTTCTGCAGTAGTTCCCCTTATATCTATTGAGGATTTAATTCCGGCAGCTTTTCTCGCTATGCTCTTGGTGCTGTAGTTTTTCTTCTCCTCTTCCACTTCGATAGGGATGAGGTCTCTTTGATTCACTCTAAGCTTCATTATTCCTGCTTCTACCATTATGTTTCCGTCCTTGTCCGCTTCAGACAAGGCACTGGCTTTTTGGTTCATGCTTTTTATTAGCACCCAGTCGCCCGGGCGTATCTTTTTAGCAGCCTTTTTATTGGTAAAGCTGCCGGATTTTTCGATGCCGCTGTAAAGGGAGTCCTCTTTTTCCTTGAGGCTTTTCCTCATGGCTTCCAGATCCTTGAAAGAGGATTTAGCAGCATCAGACTTAATTCGCTGCATTTCCTTGATTATCTCGCCTGCTTCTTCCTTTGCATCCCTGATGATGTCTGCAGCTTCCTGCCTGGCTTGATTTTTAATAAGTTGCCTGTTTTCGTCCAAGAGCATTTTCTCTTGCTTGTTAAGCTCCAAGAGCCTCTCGTTTTCCAGCTTCATGGAATTTATCCTGGCGAGCTCCTCTTCAGCCTTTTTCTTGTTGTCTTGAATCTCCTTTATTATGTCTTCAAAGTGCAGCGCTTCTTCGCTTAAATACTTGCCTGCATTTTCTATTATCCTTTGGTTCAATCCAAGTCTTTTTGAGATTTCAAAGGCGTTGCTCTTTCCCGGTATCCCAATTGTCAGCCTGTAAGTGGGGCTTAGGGTATTGACGTCGAATTCAACGCTGGCATTTTCCATCCCTTCAGCGGAAATGGCATATTGCTTAAGCTCGCTGTAATGAGTAGTAACCAGTGCATAAACATTTTTTTGATGCAGATGATCCAATATCGACATGGCAAGGGCGGCGCCTTCAACAGGATCCGTTCCTGCTCCTAGCTCGTCGAAGAGGACCAGGCTGCTATCGTCAGCCTTGTCCACGATTTCCACAATATTAGTCATATGAGATGAAAATGTGCTCAGGCTCTGTTCGATGCTCTGTTCGTCTCCTATATCCGCATAGACGCTTTTAAAAACGCATATCTCGCTGTTGTCCTTTACCGGGATGAACATTCCTGCCTGAGTCATCAGACACAAAAGACCGGTAGTCTTCAGCGCTACGGTCTTGCCTCCTGTATTTGGGCCGGTCACTATGAGTATATTGAAATCCCCACCCAATCTTATATCTGAAGCTACCACTTCTTCCTTTGGTATCAAAGGATGCCTGCAGCCTTTTAAATCTAGTACCTTTCTGTCGCTGAGGGTTGGCCTAGTTGCATTTATGTCCAAAGCATACCTGCTTTTGGCTATAATGACATCCAGCCTGGTCATGATATCATAGTCAAATGCCAGGGATGTCTCGTTTTCTCCAACCTTTAAAGTCAGCTCCAGAAGTATCTTCTCTATTTCCCGTCCTTCTTCTATTCTCAAGGTTCGTATGGAATTATTAAGCTCAACTATGGCCATGGGCTCTATAAAAAGCGTTGCGCCGCTTGATGACTGGTCATGGACTATGCCCGGTACAGCTCCTCTGGCTTCCTGCTTTACAGGTATCACGAACCTGTCCTGTCTGATGGTCACGATGCTCTCTTGTAGATGCTTCTGGTAACTGGGAGAAGATATCATGGAATGTAGCTTTTCTCTTATCTGGTGGTTCTTTCTGTTTATCTCTTTTCTTATCCTGAACAAAACAGGACTTGCGCTATCGCTTATTTCTTCTTCGGATATCACAGTCTTTTCGATGTCTCGCCTAAGACCACTTAGACTGTCTATGGAAGAGACCATCTGGTACAGATCAGGCAATATCTGTTCCCAGTTTTCTATTTCTTCAAAATACCTTTTAACTTCCCACATTATCTTTAAAAAATCCCTGATTCTCATGAACTCTTTAAGAGTCAATATGGATTGCATCCTTGACTTCTTCAAGGAATATCTGATGTCCGCAAAAGGGGCGATGGGAGCATTTCCATTTTTTAAAAGAGCTATCGTTCCCTGATCCGTAAGCTCAAGCATGTCTTGGATCTCTTCCTTGTCTATTGAAGGAAGAATGCTTTTGATCTCATTTTTCCCCGTTTCACTTGCGGCGTAGGTAGACAATATATCGGTAATCTTGTTAAATTCAAGGACTCTCAATGTCTTTTGATTCATTCTTATAATACACCTCGTTTAAAATGACCTTTTGTCAGATCTGATCTATACTTGCCATAGTACTCTCCGTGAGAGTATTTTCCGTTCAAAGCTTGTGAATAGGCGTCAGCAAGATCATGGATCTCATACGGATTTTCTAAAATTCCGTCAATTCTTAGTTTCTTCATCATGCCAAGCTCAGAAATTTCATCTGCTAGAAACAGCCTCTTGGAATTGAAGATATGGGTTCTGCCAAAATCGTCGATTACTGCAGGGAATCTAAAACCCATTGAATCTTCCAGAACCAGGGATCTTTCTTTGCCGTCTCCCACCAGATCATACTGGAGTATCATAAGCTCCTTGTTGCCGTGAACCACAAGACTTATGTCCATTCCCTTTGGAGGAGTAAACCTCGACAGCTCCCCAAGATTGAGCTCAGGTGAAAGGTATGCATTTTTTACATTCCACTTTTTAAGCTGATCCAATGCAAAGGAATTAAAGATATTGAAGGTGTCGTCAGCTTCAATAGGCAAGCCTGATTCCTTAAAAAGTCCAATTCCTTCATAAGAGCTCACTAAAATCCCATCCGGTGCAAGGGCTATTATTTTATTCATGTCCCTTCTTATAATATCTGCCTGGCTTTTTCTTAGAATCCTGGGAAAGGCAAGCACTATTTCTTTACCGGCGTTTTTGGCCGTATCTATTGCCTTTTCGTATTCCTTAATATCTATTTTCTTATCCCAACCGTATATAATCTCGTCAACACTGGATAAAGACGCCGCCTTAAGTCCATTCATGTGTGCAACTTTTATGGATAAAGTCTGATGTGAGATCGGTTCTTCCTTCTCACTCCTTTTCAGAGCACGGGAAAAATCAATTTTAACAGTGGGTCTTTTGTAAGAATCAAGTACC
The DNA here is from genome assembly GCA_964582705.1 of uncultured Eubacteriaceae bacterium. Taxonomy (GTDB): domain Bacteria; phylum Bacillota; class Clostridia; order Eubacteriales; family Alkalibacteraceae; genus Alkalibacter. Next base: position 15,042 of record CAZOTE010000034.1, read on the forward strand.
TTTTCCATAAGGATATCCATCGCACTTCGTCTAAGCTCATTGATTGATTTTACAGGCATAAATATGTTTTCGTCAACCACCGTTTGGATAGATGAAGGGTAAAAAAACGTATCCTTTATCTTGGAGAGCTGTTCTTCTATCCGTTCCCTTGACAGAGGAGCGTTTTTGGCTGTCTGCACAATTTCCTCTCCTTCTACTCTTATGCATATGTCCTTGTAATAAATACTAAGCCTGGGTTTTGCCCCTTCCCTAAACTCCCCTTTTATTTCAACAGGCTGCTTCCTTTCACCGGCCTTTTCCATCACATCCGCCAGCGCCTGTTTTTTAGCCTTGTCCCAAGTCTTGTATACCAAGTCATTAGCTTCGGCTTTTTTTCTAAGCCCGATGTAACCTGTTTCTCCTGAGCAGAGTCTTTGGGACTTATTCTTCCGGTTATCGTAAAGATCTGACAGTACCTCTCCGAAGGAACCATTTTTTGCTTTTATGAAGATTCCATCACCGACAGACATGTCTACATCTGCTTTTATCTTGTATAGATAACCTTCCTTAGATATTATCCTTGCTGCCTGAACATGTTCCAAACCCTCATTATCAGAGGTTATCAGCTCCTTTTCATCCGGGCTTTCCTTGTAGAGATAACCGGAAGTGAACTTTCTGTTAAATACTTCATTAACGCTCAAAGTCTCTTGGGTGATTCTATTTTCACTTAAAGAATCTATCCGTTTCCTATATGCATCTACCACCGTGAACACATAATCAGGATTTTTAAGCCTTCCCTCTATCTTTAGCGAGTCGACACCCAAAGACATGATATCCTCCATGGAATCAAGGGTGTTAAGATCCTTGGGACTGATAATCCTTCCCTTTTTTATTGGGCTGTTCATTTCGTCGTACAGGGCATATTCCTTTCTGCAAGGCTGTGCGCATCTGCCTCTGTTGCCGCTTCTTTGACCTATCATGCTGCTCATGTAACATTGTCCTGAATATGATATGCACATGGCGCCGTGGCAGAATATCTTTATTTCGCACTTTGCGTCTTTTTTTATCCCGCCTATCTCCTCCAGGGTAAGCTCTCTCGCAAGAACCACCCTGTCAAATCCCTCTTCACACAACAGGCTGACACCTGACTGCTCGTGAACAAACATCTGAGTGCTGCTGTGGATGCTCAAGGCGGGAAGATTGTCCTTTAATAGCCTGAAAAGGCCCAAATCCTGTACGATAAGACCGTCTATTCCCTCATTGTATAAAAAAGCGGCTAATTCCAAGGCATCCTTGATTTCCGTTTCCTTTAATGCTATATTAAGGGCAACGTAGAGCTTGACCCCGTGAATGTGACACAGGGCCAGGCTTTTTTTGATTTCATCGTTATCAAAGTTTTCTCCTCTTTGCCTTGCATTGAATTTCTTGGCTCCGATATATACTCCATCAGCCCCACCACTCACGGCTGCTGTCAAAGCCTCGTATGTACCGGCAGGTGCCAGTATCTCAGGTTTTTTCATCTTTTCTCCATTCTTCTTACAATTACTGCTGCAATTAACAGCATTAAAAAAGCCACTGCAGCTATAGACAATATTAACGGCAATATTTTTATTTCTTTAAAGCCTTCACTTGCATAAATAGGTGTTTCATAGAGGGTTTCTCCATCGTAGATGGTGCTAACAGTCCCGATTTTATCACCTGGATCGATCATAGTCTGTACATGATAAATGCCGTCGACTTCCTTTAGTTTGTTTTCATCAACATATATTTCAAATGTCACATCAGACAGGCTTTCCTTTGGAAGAAGATAATAAACTTTTTCTTCATTTACCAACGTAGATGTCTGAGTCTTTCCGAAATATCCGGTTTTCACCTCTATAACAGCTACCGTTTCTCCCTCATCAAAGGTATCGATATAATCCGTTTCCTCAAAAACTGAGTCCATTAGAAGCAACCCTTCTCTGTAAAGGTTGTTTAAGTCACTCCCTAATACTATTCCCACAAGCTCCTTGTCATCCTTAGCTGCACTGAAAACCAGGCATCTGCCTGCCATGCTGGTAAAACCGGTCTTTACTCCGGTCACGTAGGGGCTGTAATTGGGATTGATTCCGGAAGAGTACAGATACCATATGTCCTCAAGCCTCTCATGAAGAAATACGTTCGTATTGTAAAATTCGTAAGTGCCATCCTCGCTTCTATAATGTGCCTTGGACACCAAACTAGCAAGATAATCATTTTCAAGAAACTTCATGGTTATCTTAAGCAAGTCGTAAGCCGTCGTATAGTGCTGATCATGGTGCAAACCATGCGGGTTGACAAAATTCGACCCTTCCAGCCCCAGTTTTTCAGCCTTTTTATTCATAAGCTCTAAAAAATCTTCTAAAGCCCTTTGAGCATCCAGGTTTTCATCACCTGTGGCTATCCTGCCCACATGAACGGCTAGAGCGTTTGCAGCGTCGTTTCCTGAGGGAAGGAGAGTTGCGGCAAGGAGATCCCTTGTGGATATCTCACTTCCCGAAGCTAGGTCTGCCCTGCTGCTGTCAGCTGATATAAAGAGGACTTCCCTTCCCGGAACAACTTTTTCATCCAGATCAACATAATCCATTGCGACAAGCACTGTCATAAGCTTTGTGGTGCTTGCAGGATACATCCGAACATGGCTATTTTGACTGTACATTATCTCGTCCGACTTTACGTCGTATACCAGAGCAGCCCTATCTTGTGGAATATCTACCTTTAGACGCCCTTCCCCGAAGGCCACAGATGTCAGCATCAGGGAAGCTATCCATATGAATATTAACTGTCTTATCGTTTTTTTCATCATTTTATTCGAATATGTTTATTATCGTTCCGAAAATTTCTTTCTCGGATTTGATTTTACCTTCATCACCTAAAACGCAGAGATAATTCTTATCCATGGCCGCCTTGATCATATCAGCTGCTGCTTTTACGTCTTTTATATTACATGAGAGGATTTCCTCTCTCTCCTTTTGTATCATTTCATCAGTGACTTTTCTAAAGTAATTTCCTGTTGAATATGAGCCTTTCATCCCTGGAGTCATGGGGGTGTCTATTCCACTCATGGTTCCAATTATGTATTTGTTCATATCCCCCTCGCTTCCTTCAAAGCTTCTTAAGTACTCGTGTGCCTTGTCGAAAACATTAAGTGTAGCTGACAGGTTCGGGTCGCGATATGATCCCATAAACAAGGATCCGTTCCTTCCGATCGAGAAGAAGGCACCATATGCCCCTCCCTGCACTCTGACCTTGTTCCATAGATAGTCTGTGCTCATGATGAGCTTGACCACCTGCATGGCTCCGGAATAGTCAAATCCAAGCTTTTTGATGTTGTAGGCCTTACCCACGTACATGACTTTACCGGGAGTGGCGATTCCCTCGTTGAGAGGTCCTTTATTAAAGGTAAGATCCGCCTTTTCCTTGGGAACATCAGAAAGCTTTTCGTAGAAGCTTCTGAGACAATCAGCGAACCTAGAGTATCCTTCATCTCCTCCGGTAATGCTGACGGTCATGCCGTTAACATCCAGTATCAACCGGGCAAGCTGCTTCAGCCTCTCCATAGCATCTTCCCATTTCTGTTCAAAATCTTTGAACAGTTGAGATATGAATTTGTAAAACTCCAGTCCTGCCATATATTCAACATACTGGCCGGTATCGCTAAGGTATGACATAACCCTTCCCGATACCACCTTGTGCCCAACGGTCATAAAATCCATCTCCATTTTTGATTTTATGCTTTGAACTATTTCCTTAAGCCGCTGCTTCTCATCAAATCTGGTAAATAGGGCCATTTCCTCGATCAGGTCAAAAGTTTCTTTCGTCTTGGTCTCAAGAGCCCTGGATTTAATAGAAAATTTGGGGCTGAAATCATCGGGATCATCGACATTGCCGTAGATGTCAAGATCGAAGTCGATGCCTCCCGTGTGTATCTCTATAGCATTGTTGAGCTTTACATAATCGTAGCTTTTCGTCCCCGCTTCTCCCAAATACCTGGTGAGCAGAGAAAGGTATGGTATGTCCTCTTTTGACACATGGGAAACGTCAAAATACATGTCCACATAATTTATTCCGTTGGTCTCGAGTTGATGGTACAGTATTTCCGCTTTTTTATGTTTCCTCACTTCTAGAGGGACTTTTTCGTGTTCTTTCTTAATGGCCGATACCGGAAGGACCGGGATTTTATTCACGTCTTCTTTTTTATCCGGTGCATTTTGTATATCAATGAGCCAGTTCGTTTCCTCTACCAGCTTGTCAAGGGTCTTTTCATCTAGGCTCTTTTTCACACCTTCAAGGTGATTTTTGACTTCTTCATCCCTCTTGATTGCCAAAGCCTTCTCAGGCTTTAAGACGACCAGGCTTGAGTGAAGATTGTCCAGGAAGTATTCTTGGATGAGCCTTTCAAAGTATCCGTTTTTAGCTTCCCTTTTCATTTTATCTATATAACCTTGATATTTAAGGTGTATTGATGGATCTTGATCGTGGAGCCAGCTTTCCATGATTTCTATGCCGAAAATCAGACCCTTAGGATAGCTGCCATGGTCTGCCTCTCTTAGCTTGAATTCGGTAATATTGATGGCTCCTTCCACTACTTCTTCTTCGAGGCCATCTCTAACCAGTTTTTCCAGGGTTTCTTTGACTACTGCTTTGAACTTGTCTTTTTTATCTTCATCTGAGTTTTTCACAACCACGCTGAAAACAGGCTGTAGTATGCTGCCATCATAGTATCCCCCAACATCTTGACCAATTTGTGCATCCAACAGAGCCTTGTTAAGGGGCGAGGATTGAGCATCCGTCAAGATATGTGTGAGTATGTCAAGAGCCAAGTGCAGTTCGCCGTCTGTGCACCTGTCGGTAACATAATTCAAGGAAAGGAACGTCTTTTCCTTTAGATCTTCAGATTCACCCACCGGATAATTAAAGGTAAATTCTTTTTGTCCTTCAAAAGGCTCCTGAACAGAGATCTTCGAATCTATTTCCATGTGGTCAAAATCTGACAGGTAGCTCTCGTCAAGGTACTTGAGATGCGCAAGCACGTCCCCGTCTCCATAGAGGTAAATGTAGCTGTTTGACGGGTGGTAGTACTTTTTATGGAACTCAATGAAATCTTCGTATTTCAAATTGGGAATCTCATCAGGATCCCCACCGGATTCCTTGCCGTAGGGCGTGTCGGGAAACAGCGTCTCCTGTACCTTTCGTCCCAGAACATCTTCCGGGTTTGAGAAAGCTCCTTTCATCTCGTTGTAAACAACGCCGTTGTAGGTTATTTCATCATCCTTGTCTTCTATATGGTAGTGCCAGCCTTCCTGCAAAAATATCTCCTTGTGGTCGTAGATCCTTGGATAAAACACAGCA
>CAZOTE010000035.1:0-20121 GCA_964582705.1 uncultured Eubacteriaceae bacterium
CTTCCGGGAGCACTTTTCGTAGTTGACCCAAGAAAAGAAAGAATCGCAATCCTTGAAGCCAAAAAGCTTGGAATACCCGTAGTTGGAATCGTAGATACAAACTGCGATCCTGACGAGATAGATTACATCATTCCAGGAAACGACGATGCAATTAGAGCGGTAAACCTTCTTTCAGAAGCAATGGCAAATGCTGTTCTTGAAGGAAAGCAAGGCGTACAGCTTGAAGAAGCTGCTGCTGAAGAAGCTTCAACTATAGAAGTTGCAGAAGAAACAAAAGCTTAAGAGACTTATAGGGAGAAGACGGGGAGCACAACCCTCCTTCTTCCATTTTTATGTGAACGATATATACGCTTTACAATTTAAGGAGGTTAAAAAATGGCAAACGCGCAAATGGTTAAAGAGTTGAGACAAAAAACTGGTGCTGGAATGCTTGACTGCAAGAAAGCATTGGAAGCTTCAAATGACGATATAGAAAAGGCGATAGAATTCTTAAGAGAAAAGGGACTTGCTGCCGCATCTAAAAAGGCGGACAGAGTAGCCGCTGAAGGAATAGTCGAGTCTTACATCCACATGGGAGGAAAAATCGGCGTATTGGTAGAAGTAAATTGTGAAACTGACTTCGTTGCAAAAACTGATGATTTCAAAAACATGGTAAGAGACATTGCGATGCATATAGCAGCTACTAATCCTCAATTCCTTTCTCAAGACGAAGTTCCTTCTGACTTCATCGAAAAGGAAAAAGCTATTCTTACAGCTCAGGCTTTAAACGAAGGCAAGCCTGAAAAAATCGTTGAAAAAATGGTTGAGGGAAGAATCAAAAAATACTATCAAGAGATATGTCTTTTAGACCAGCCTTTTGTTAAGGATCCTGACAAGACTATACAAGATATGGTAAACGAAAAAATATCTAAAATCGGTGAGAACATCAAGATAAGAAGATTCGCCAGATTCCAAATGGGTGAAGGCATAGAAAAGAAAGAAGAAAACTTTGCTGAAGAAGTCGCAAAGCAAATGAACGTGTAATATTTTCAAGGGCACCTATTGCGTGCCCTTTTTTAACGTAATGCTTGAAGAATAAATATCTGACAATCGAAAACTAAGAACCTTGCCGCGAGAATGTAAAATTGTACTTCAATAAATTTAAGGTAAGTGTTATATTATATAGAGGAGGTAGTGCCATGGAACCTAAGTATAAAAGAGTGATAATCAAATTAAGCGGCGAAGCTTTGGCAGGGGACAAAGGATTTGGTATAGACCCAGCTACGATAGCCGGAATATGTAAAAATATTAAGGAAGCAAAAGACCTAGGCGTCGAAATTGCCATCGTCGTAGGTGGCGGAAACATATTTAGAGGCCGTGACGGAGAGGGCATGGATAGAGCCACAGCCGATTATATGGGCATGCTGGCCACTGTAATAAATGCCTTGGCGCTTCAGGATGCACTTGAAAATATAGGAGTGGAAGTAAGGGTGCAGACTGCAATCGAAATGAAGGAGGTAGCTGAGCCTTATATAAGAAGAAAGGCTATGCGCCATCTTGAAAAAGAAAGAATCGTTATCTTTGCATCCGGCACAGGAAATCCATTTTTCTCTACCGATACAACAGCAGCTCTTAGAGCCGCTGAAATAGATGCAGAGGTAATAATGTCGGCAAAAAAAGTTGACGCAGTATACGACAGCGACCCCAAGTTGAATCCAAATGCTAAGAAAATAGACAGGCTAAGCTATATAGATGTGTTGAATAAAGGACTCAAGGTAATGGATTCTACTGCTATATCGCTTTGCATGGACAACAACATACCAGTTTTGGTATTTGGACTCGAGCAGCCTGAAAACATAGTAAAGGTACTTTGCGGCGAAAATATCGGGACAATAGTAGAGGAGGTAAACTGATGATAAAAGAGATTAAAAACGAAACCATCGAAAAGATGGACAAGGCATTGGCAAGTCTTAAATATGAGCTTAACTCTTTAAGGGCGGGAAGAGCCAATCCTAAGATACTAGACAGGGTTTCAGTAGACTATTATGGTGCAATGACTCCGGTCAACCAGCTTGCAAACGTAAGCGCTCCTGAGCCTAGGATGATAATCGTTCAGCCTTGGGATACAAATGCGCTGCCGCTGATTGAAAAAGCTATACAAAAATCAGATTTAGGCCTTAATCCTGGAAATGACGGCAAGATAATTAGAATCGTAATGCCTCAGTTGACTGAGGAAAGAAGAAAAGATCTGGTCAAGACAGCAAAAAAATTCGGCGAGGATTGCAAGGTCGCCATCAGGAATATAAGAAGACATGCCATACAGCAGCTCAAGGAACTGGAAAAAGAAGGCATGATAACTGAAGACGAGTTGAAGCAAGCAGAGGCTGATGTTCAAAAGATGACCGATGAAGAAACGAAAAAAGTCGATCAGACCATTGCTGCTAAAAATGAAGAAATATTGGAAGTCTAAAATCAAACACCCTGATGGGTGTTTTCTTCTAGACGAAATCAGCGAGGTGAAAACCTATGTCAAATAATTTATCCAAGAATCTGCCCAATCATGTCGGCATCATAATGGACGGAAACGGAAGATGGGCAAAAATGCAGAATAAACCAAGGCTGTACGGGCACAAGGCTGGAGTTGAAACCATCAGGGAAATAGTGAAGATATCCTCAAGACTAGGTATAAAAGCTTTGACCCTTTATGCCTTTTCAACGGAGAACTGGAAAAGACCTCATACTGAAGTTGCCGGCTTGATGGGGATATTTAGCAGATACCTAAAAAAAGAAGTATCAGAGCTAAATGACAACAACGTAAAGCTTCGTATTGTTGGAGACATAGCTCCTCTTTCTCAGAAATTAAAGGAACAGATTGCAGAATCAGAAAAATTGACTAAGAAAAATACGGGGCTTGTCTTAAATATTGCAGTGAATTACGGTGGAAGATCTGAGGTTCTAAATGCTGTCAGGGAAATTGCGGAAATGGTCAAACAGGGAAGAATCCATCCTGGGGACATAAGTGAAAGCACTATTGAAGAAAACCTGTATACATATGGCTTGCCTGATCCTGATCTTGTAATAAGAACCAGCGGTGAAATGCGGCTGAGCAATTTTTTGATATGGCAGTGCGCCTATTCCGAGCTTTGGTTCACGCCGGTCTTATGGCCGGATTTCACAGAAGAGATCTTTCTTTCAGCTTTGGAGGAGTTTCAAAATAGAAAAAGAAGATTTGGAGGGGTTTGATGAGTAAAAGAGTTCTGACAGCTGTTTTGGGCATACCTCTTCTAATTTTGATAGTGTCAATTGGAGGTATGGCGTTGTTTTTGGCTATAGCCGTTTTAGCTTCCATAGGACTATGGGAATACGCTGGTGCCATAAGAGACGATAAGGTAAGCTTGAATGCTTGGTTGTTGATTGCATTGGGGCTTTGCATGACATCTTCTTTTTATTTCTTCAAGGAATATACATTGGGAGTTCTGGTGTTTTCAGTAATGATTCTGGCAGGAAGGGATGTCCTTAAAGACAATACGAATATCTCGAATACCGCTTATGGGGTCTATGGATTGGTATACGCAACCTTTTTTTTGGGGCATCTCATTCTGCTTGAAGGCATGGAACAAGGCAGCCTTCTGATATGGCTGGTTTTTTTGATATGCTTCGGTACCGATACATTTGCTTACTTTGTCGGAATCAGATTCGGGAAAAACAGGCTGGCACCTAAGATCAGCCCAAAAAAATCAGTTGAAGGTTCTATCGGAGGTTTGGTGGCAGGTATTGCCCTGGCTTTGGCTTATGGGTTCTACTTAAATCATGCGTACCCGGGTGGCTTGTCCATTATCGGATACGGATTTATCGGCCTGGTTGCAAGCGTAGTGTCTCAAATCGGCGATTTGGCTGCGTCGATGATTAAAAGACAATTTGGAATCAAGGATTTTGGAAATCTTTTCCCTGGGCATGGAGGAGTGCTGGACCGTTTTGACAGCATCATATTTGCATCCCCAGTGGTATATTACATGATTCTAATAATGACAGCCTGAGAGGTGATAAGGTGAATTTTTTTACAATTGCAGTATCCATATTGATATTTGGGTTTTTGATAGTAATACATGAGTTCGGACATTTCATAGCAGCAAGGATGTCTAAGGTAAAGGTCCTGGAGTTTGCCATTGGAATGGGGCCCGTGCTTTTTTCCAAACAGGGGAAAGAGACGCTTTTTTCATTGAGGGCTATTCCTCTTGGAGGATTTTGCAGGATGCAGGGAGAAGATGAAAGCGACTATTCGGAGGGGAGCTATAATTCAAAGAGCAAGCTATCCAGGATACTGATACTCTCTGCAGGTGCGGCCATGAATATAATTGGATGCATAATCTTGCTCACGGCGGTATTTTTCATAATAGGGATACCCACATCCACCATCGATGAGGTTCAGACAGGGTATCCGGCTTATGAAGCAGGAATGGTGTCGGGAGACAAGATACTCTCTATAAATGGTGAAGAGATAAATTCTTGGGACGATATAAACCTTGCTCTTGACGAGAGCCGGGAATCTGATTATGGGATAACCCTGGACCGAGAGGGAGAAATTATAGAGATTCAGTTGACTTCATATCTAGACACCGAGCTCGACAGGTACAGGATAGGAATAACTCCGGCTCGAGAAAAAACCATACTAGGGTCTTTGTCAGGAGGAATAACCCAGTCCTACATGTATACCAGATTGATGTTCTCTGCTATTGGCGCATTGATTACCGGGAATGCATCTACGGGAGATCTTATGGGACCAATCGGAGTAGTGGGCATAGTAGGTGAAACTGTTCAGTACGGAGCTGTGGCGCTTTTGAATTTAGCAGCTATAATCAGTTTGAACTTGGCGATTTTCAATCTGTTGCCGATTCCTGCTCTAGATGGAAGCAGAATAGTTTTCGTACTGATAGAGTGGATCAAAGGTTCCCCAGTGAACCCCGAAAAAGAAGGAATGGTGCATTTGATAGGTTTTATAATTCTTATGGCTCTTGCATTATTTATAGCCTATAACGACATATTGAGGCTTAACTGATTAATAATCCCTGAGAATGTAAATGAGGAGACAAAGTGATTAAAAGAGAATATACTAAAGTAATAAACGTAGGAAATGTGAAAATAGGCGGAGGGAACCCAATCGCCATACAGAGCATGACTACAACGGATACTAGAGATGTGGCATCTACCGTGAATCAAATAAAAGACCTTGAGAAAGCGGGATGCGACATCGTCAGAGTAGCTGTCCCTGATATGGAAAGCGCAGAGGCTCTGAAGGACATAAAAAAGAATATATCTATCCCCTTAGTGGCAGATATACATTTTGACTACAGGCTTGCCTTAAAATCCATTGAATGCGGAATCAGCAAGCTTAGGATAAATCCCGGAAATATCGGTGACGAAAAACGAGTACGGGAAGTCGTCAGGTCCGCAAAGGAAAATGGCGTACCTATCAGAATAGGGGTCAATGCAGGTTCCGTGGGCAAGGAGCTTCTAAAAAAATACGATGGAAAAATAAGTGGAGAAGTGCTTGTTGAAAGCGCCGTAAATCACATAAGGATACTTGAAGACATGGACTTTACCGACATAGTCGTATCGATTAAGGCTTCCGACGTTTTAATGAGCGTCAAGGCCTATGAGCTGTTTGCAAAAAAATACGACTACCCCCTGCATATAGGGATAACCGAGTCGGGAACTCCATTTAGAGGAACGATCAAGTCTTCTGTAGGGCTGGGAATCATACTTAATATGGGAATTGGCGACACCATGAGGGTTTCCCTCACAGGAGACCCGGTAGAGGAAATCAAGGTATCCAGGGAAATACTTAAGTCTCTTGGTCTTTTTAGGAAGCCGGATATCGAGTTCATTTCTTGTCCCACATGCGCAAGGTGCAAGATCGACCTCATCAGATACGCCTCAGAAATTGAAAAAGCGGCAGCCGGGATAGAAAAGAAAATCAAGGTAGCCATTATGGGATGTGCTGTTAACGGCCCCGGAGAGGCAAGAGATGCTGATATAGGCATAGCCGGAGGGGATAAAAGAGCGATACTGTTTAAAAAGGGCGAAATCATCAGAACTATTGATGAAAATGACATAGTAAGTGAGCTGATTAGGGAAATCAAGGAATTCAAGGTGATTTAATGCAAGGGAATCTAGAAATTTTAGATATCGTATTAAGGATAGTATTATCAATACTCTTTAGCGGCTTGGTAGGTCTGGAACGTGAAAAAACCAAAAAACCCGCAGGACTCAGGACGCACGTACTGGTTTCTTTGGGAGCAACTGTAGTTATGCTAACAGGAATAGCTCTAGCCGGTGATTATCAGGACATCAGCCCGACGGATCCATCTAGAATGGGGGCTCAGGTAATAAGCGGGATAGGTTTTCTAGGCGCAGGCACCATATTAAGATCCGGGTTTGATGTCAGAGGCCTCACTACAGCTGCAACGATATGGGCGGTAGGATGCATTGGTCTGGCTATCGGAGCAGGTTACTATGAAATAGCCCTATCTGCTTCAGCGGCTGTTTTTATAATATTGAGAGCTTTTTCACACATCAACTTGAAAAAGTATGATATGGCGAAAATCTATTCCATTGAAATGGAGTTTAACCTGGATTTCGATCCGGACAAGCTATATAAGGATATAGATAATGACGAATTTAAGATACTCGATTTTCAGTTGAGGGAAAAACATGTAAAGTTGACCGTACTAAAGCACCCTCAAGACAAGGAATTCAGCATTTTCAATTACTTGTCCAAGGAGGATGTGGCTTTTATTAATATCAAGAGTGAAACAGGTGTATAAAATGCTAAATGATAGTGAAAATATTAAGAAATCCATAGGAGAGGTTCTTTCCCGGGAGGCCTTTGAGATCAAAAAGGTTGAAGTAGCCAGAAAGAAAAGCCGATGGACATTGTACGTAAATCCCTTAAAGGATACGGATCTTGATAAAATCCGCATAGACCTTGAAGGGATTTTGAACAATCAGGTAGAGATTCAATTGATTCCTGTAAAGTCGGATGATCGATATATTAAAGATTCCGATAAGGATGATATCAAAAAATGGATAAAATCAAACTATCCGGAAGTACTGCTTACTGCAAACAATTGGGTAACAGAACCTGGTAAGATCAGAATACCCCTTATTCACAAATCCGACTGTGATAATATGACTGAAACGAATGCTTCCCAAAAATTGAGAAGATGGTTTGGCGAGAAGACCAAAATCAATGTGGAGTTTTCCTTTTATCCCATGGAGGGACTGCAGGAGCTCAGCGAAGAAATCGAATCAGAAAAGAAAAAGGTAAATAGCTTTGAAACAAGACAGAAACCCTCCGGCACCAAATCATTGACCAACAGACCCATGGAGGCTTCCACGATACTTGGCAGAAAAATCAAGGATGACCCAATCCCAATGAGCGAAGTCACCTCGGATCAGGACGTGGCAATCAGGGGGAAGATCTTTAAGATTGACCAAAAGGAAATCCGCAACAATATGACTATCGTCACCTTCAATATAACGGACTACACCTCATCTTTGACATGCAAGTCTTTTTTAAACGAAGAAAAGACAAAAAAGGTAATCTCGTCAATCAGCGAAGGTTGCTGGCTGAAGGTTAAAGGGAAAATCCAATTTGATACTTTTGCCAGAGAGAACGTGCTTATAGTCAGTTCAATAGAAAGCCAATGGGTGGAACCGAGAAAGGATGAAGCCGAAACCAGACGGATAGAACTTCATGCACATACACAATACAGCTCGATGGATAGCGTGGCGAAGCTTTCCAAGCTTATAGGAACCGCATCTGATTTCGGGCATAAGGCAATAGCCATCACGGACCACGGAGTATTGCAGGCTTATCCCGAGGCTATGGAGCTAGCTGCTAAAAAAGATATCAAAGTTATCTATGGAATGGAAGGATACCTTGTAGATGACAATAAAAACTCCAAATGGGGGGAAGGAGACGGTCCTCTAGACGGATGCTTTGTGGTATTTGACCTAGAGACTACGGGCTTATCTGCCAAAAACAGTGAAATCATTGAAATAGGAGCTGTCAAGGTAAACAACGGTCAAATCATAGAAACCTACAATTCATTTGTTCATCCAAAAGCAAAGGTGCCCCTTAAGATTACAGAGATAACCGGAATTTCTGATGAGATGGTAAGAAATCAGCGAGAGATCGACGTCGTAATGGAGGAGTTTTTAAGCTTTGCAGAAGGCAACATAATGGTTGCCCACAATGCAAGATTTGACATATCCTTCATAGAAGCATTCTGTCGAAAGCTGGGCATTGAAAAGAAGTTCACGGTAATCGACACTCTGTCTTTGGCAAGAAACGCTCTAACCGATTTGGGCAGGTTCAACCTAAAGAGCCTCTCACGGTATTTCAAGATCGATTTGAAAAACCATCATCGTGCCAGCGACGACGCCATGGCCACAGCCAAGGTGTTTATCAAGCTTGTGGGAATAAGTATGGACAAGGGTGCCAAGACAGCAGATGATCTAAACCATGTATTTGACAGCGAGCAGGCTATAAAGAAGATGGACACTGCCCACATCATAATACTCGTTAAGAACCAAACAGGCCTTAAAAATCTTTACAAGCTGGTATCCATGAGCCATCTTAGGTACTTCTACAAAAAACCCAGAATTCCCAAAAGCGTATTGGAAAAATACCGGGAAGGCTTGATTTTAGGAAGCGCATGTGAAAGCGGCGAGCTCTACAAAGGAATATTAAACGACAAATCGGAAGATGATATCGAGAAGATCATCGAATTCTACGATTACCTGGAGGTTCAACCTCTCGGCAACAATGCTTTTTTGCTGGATAAGGGAATCGTAAACAATGAAGAAGAACTTAAAAATATCAATAAACGAATAATTGCCCTTGGAGAAAAATATGGCAAACCTGTGGTTGCTACAGGTGACGTCCACTTTGTGGACAAAGAGGATGAGTGCTTCAGAAAGGTCTTGATGTGCGGTCAAAAGTATGACGACTTTAATAGACAGCCGCCCCTTTACTACAGAACTACTCAGGAGATGCTTCACGAGTTCTATTATCTAGATGAACAAAAGGCTCGTGAAATTGTTATCGAAAATCCAATGAAGATTTCAGATATGATCGATAACGTGCTGCCTATACCAAATGGAACATTCCCTCCTATAATAGAAGGGTCCGATCAGGAAATCAGAGAAATGATCGTTGCCTACGCCAAGGATAAATATGGAGATCCACTCCCCGAGGTTGTCGAAGCTCGGGTAGATAAGGAGCTTAACTCCATAATAAGCAATGGCTATTCTGTATTGTACCTTGTTGCCCATAAACTAGTGAAAAAATCCCTGGAGGACGGTTATCTGGTAGGCTCTAGAGGTTCAGTAGGGTCGTCTCTGGCGGCTACGTTTTCCAATATTACAGAGGTAAATCCACTTTCTCCTCACTACGTTTGTCCAAAGTGCAAAAACAGTGAATTTTACGACAGCTCTCAGGTGGGCTCGGGACCCGACCTTGAGGACAAGCTGTGTCCGAAATGCGGCAGTGAATACATAAAAGATGGCTTTGACATTCCTTTTGAGGTGTTTCTTGGATTCGAAGGGGACAAGGAGCCGGATATAGATCTAAACTTCTCCGGGGAATATCAGCCCACCGCCCATAAATATACCGAAGAGTTATTCGGAAAGGGCAACGTATACAGAGCAGGCACTATTTCTACTATTGCAGAGAAGACAGCCTTCGGTTTTGTAAAAAACTATCTGGAGGAGAACGGATGCTTGATTACAAATGCGGAAATCGATAGATTGGTTGATGGGTGCACCGGGATAAAAAGGACTACGGGCCAGCATCCCGGTGGAATCATGGTGGTTCCTTCAAATAAAGAGATATACGATTTCTGCCCCATACAAAAGCCGGCAGACGACGTGGACAGCACGACTACAACCACACATTTTGATTATCATTCTATAAGCGGCAGGCTTTTGAAGCTGGATATCCTGGGTCATGACGATCCTACCGTGATACGTATGCTCGAAGACCTGACGGGCCTTGATGCAACCAAGATTCCCTTGGACGATTCAGAAACGATGAGCCTTTTCACTTCCACCAAGGCACTCAAGCTGGTTGACGGGGACATAGGATCCACAGTGGGAACTTATGGGATACCTGAATTCGGTACAGGATTTGTAAGGGAGATGCTGGTGGCTACCAAACCCTCTGCATTTTCAGACTTAATAAGAATATCCGGTCTTTCTCATGGAACGGACGTTTGGCTTAACAATGCTCAAGAGCTTATCGCAAATAAAACGGCCACAATCAAAGAGGTCATCTGTACCAGGGATGACATAATGGTTTATCTCATACATATGGGCCTGCCCAGCAAGAAGGCCTTTAATATTATGGAAAAGGTACGAAAGGGCAAGGGCTTACACGATGAAGACGTAGCCCTTATGAACCAGCATGATGTTCCCCAGTGGTATATTGATTCCTGCAACAAGATTAAATATATGTTTCCAAAGGCCCATGCCGTCGCATATGTGACAATGGCCTTTAGGATAGCCTACTTTAAGGTTCACCACCCCCTTGCTTATTACGCCACGTATTTTAGTGTAAGAGCTGATGACTTTGACGCCCACCTGGCGGTACAGGGAAAAGACAGGGTCAGAAAGGCTATTAGAGAGATCAAGGAAATAGGCAACGGAGCAACCGCCAAGGATAAATCCAAGATCACTGTCCTGGAGCTGATACTGGAGATGCTCTGCAGAGGTTATGATTTCCTTCCGGTCAGCTTGTATGAATCACATTACTCAAAGTTCATCATAAAGGACGGAAAGCTGCTGCCGCCATTTAACGCCCTGGAAGGAATCGGGCTTAAGGCGTCTCAGAATGTGTACGAATCAGCAAAGAAAGGCTCATTCATATCCATAGAGGACCTCCAGGCAAGAACCAAGCTCAGCAAGACGAACGTGGAAACCCTGCTTAAGCACGGAACCATCAACGAATTGCCACAATCCAACCAGATAAGCCTGTTTTAAAGGTACTTGAAAAAAAAACGAGAGTATGATATGATTAACAGTAACAATTTGAGTTTACTTTTCGAAGAGTGGGAAAAACCCGCTCTTTATTATTTGATACGGGAGGTTTTGATATGGCGAAGAAAAAAACGGATGAATTCGTATTCGATTTGTCCGAGCCCATAGCGGAAGAATTGGGGTTTGAACTTGTGGATGTGGAGTTTATTAAGGAAGGACAAAACTGGTTTTTGCGCCTATACATAGACAAGGATGGGGGAGTGAACCTGGATGACTGCCAGGCCTTCAGCAGCAGAATAAACGTATTGCTGGATGAAACTGACCCCATTTCTCAAAGCTACTTTCTTGAGGTCTCATCACCGGGTCTTGACAGGCCACTAAAGAAAAGAGCGGATTACGACAGGTACAAGGGGAAGATGATAGAGGTCAATCTTTATGCCCAGATAGAAGGAAGCAAGTACTACAAAGGTATAAATGGCGGGATCGAGGATGAGATGCTGACCTTGTTGTTAGAAGAAGATAAAGAGCTTAAGATCCCTGTCAAATCAATAGGAAGCGCAAAGCTGTATTTTGAATTTTAAATTAAAAGCAATATAATGATAACGGAGGTTTACAAACAAGATGAATAAAGATTTTATTCTTGCACTGGATTCAGTGGAAAAGGAAAAGGGAATAAAAAAGGATGAGCTGATAGATGCCATAGAAGCAGCCATAGCATCTTCTTACAAAAAAAACTACGGGAGCTCCCATGAAATTAAGATAAACATAGATAGGGAGACTGGAGAAATAAACGTACATGCTTTAAAGGAAGTAGTTGAAGAGGTGTTTGATCCCAATATCGAAATCACATTGGATGATGCCAAGCAGATTTACGATGGATATCAACTTGGAGATGTAGCAGAAATAGAAATCAAGCCTAAGAACTTCGGAAGAATCGCAGCACAGAATGCAAAGCAGCTGGTGGTGCAGCGAATCAAGGAAGCTGAAAGAAATATCATCTTCGATCAGTTCTCCGAGCGTGAGGACGAGATCATAAACGGAGTTATCCAAAGAAAAGAAAAAAACAACATATATGTGGATCTTGGAAAAACAGAAGGGATATTGATGCCAAACGAGCAGGTTTCAGGAGAAGATTATTCTCAAAACAAGCGCATTAAGGTGTACGTTCTCGAAGTTAAAAAAACCACTAAGGGACCTCAAATAATGGTATCAAGAACACATCCCGGACTTGTAAAAAGATTGTTTGAAAACGAGGTTCCAGAAATTTATGATGGCGCTGTCACCATAAAGTCCATATCAAGGGAAGCCGGTTCCAGGACTAAAATAGCTGTATCAGCTGTTGAATCCAATATAGATCCTGTAGGATCCTGCGTAGGACCCAAGGGAATCAGGGTACAAAATATTGTTGACGAGCTAAACGGCGAAAAAATTGATATAATTAAATGGAGCGATGATCCCAGAGAATATATCGCTAGTTCTCTGAGTCCTGCGAAGGTGTTAAGAGTGGACGTAAATGAGCTGGAAAGATCGGCACTGGTTATAGTTGACGATTATCAACTGTCTCTTGCTATAGGAAAAGAAGGACAAAATGCGAGACTGGCAGCAAAGCTTACAGGGTGGAAGATCGACATAAAGAGCAAGTCCCAAAGTGAAAACATGGAAGAGATCGATCAAATCGCCAGCGATCTGCTTGACGATCTGGATCTATAACAGATTGGAGGGATTACCATGAGAAAAATACCTCAAAGAACATGTATAGTATGCGGAGAGAAGATAGACAAAAAGAACCTTATACGTGTCGTAAAGAACAAAGAAGGTGAAGTTTTCTACGATCCCACAGGAAAGGCCAACGGTAGAGGGGCCTATTTATGCGGCAGTGACGAATGTACAGAGGCGATTCTTAAGAAAAACGCCCTGAACAGGGCTTTTAAGATGGAAATCGACGAAGCCGTAAAATTGAAGGTTATGGATGATGTGAAGAATGCAAAAAAATAAGTTTTTAAATTTTATAGGAATATGTAAAAAATCAGGGAAGATAGTACTTGGAGACCATATGGTGGAAAAGGAAATGAACAGGGAGACCTTAAAGCTTGTAGTGGTAGCGACAGATACTTCAGACAGGATTTGGGCCAAATACGAACGTTTCTGCAAGGAAAAAGGCATACCTGCCCTGAGAGCGTCAACAAAAGAAGAACTGGGAAAAGCAGTGGGAAAGAAAGCGACAGCAGTAGCAGGCTTTAAAGACCAAAACCAAAGTAATAACCTAGTGAAATTATACGAAAATCTAAAAGAAACAGGGGGAGTTTTATGAGCAAAGTAAGAGTATACGATCTGGCAAAAGAACTTAATGTAAATAGCAAGGAACTGGTAAAGGTATTGAACAGTATGGACATACCTGTCAAAAACCACATGAGTGCATTGAACGAGCAGCAGGAAAAGTACTTTAGAAACAATTACATCAAAGCCCAAGGCGAGAGCCCAAAACAGGAGAAAGCGCCTGCGAAGACAGTGGAAAAAAAAGAGCAGCCTCCGCAAAGACCTGAGGCCGTAAAAGAAAAAGCGGCTGAAGGGGCAAAACCCTTCCCAAAGCCACAAGCTAAAACTGAGCAGAAGACAGATAAGAAAAAGCCAGGAAAGAGAGATTTCAGAAAAGGCAAGAAGCCTCCTGTAACTCCTGTGGCTATAGACAACAGCAAAAAAGAGAAAAAATCAAAAAGCGCCTACAAGAAGAAAAAGGGCGAGGACGAAACAGAAGAATTAGTAGCAATGATTCCAACAGCCGTTTCCGTAGGTGATTTTGCAGTAAAGATAAACGTGCCATCGACTGAGATAATCAAAAAGCTCATAAGCTTGGGAGTCATGGCTTCAATCAACCAGGAAATCGATTTTGAAACTGCTGAGGTAGTAGCTTCTGAGCTCGGAGTTAAAATCGAGCTCGAGGACGTTGAAGAAGAAGTAGCAGAAATGCTAAATGTCGAAGAAGAAGAGGATGAGAAAAATCTGATACACAGACCCCCAGTTATAACAGTTATGGGCCATGTAGATCACGGCAAGACCTCCCTTCTTGATGCGATAAGAAAGACCAGCGTAACAGCAAAGGAAGCCGGTGGAATTACTCAGCATATCGGAGCGTACATGGTCAAGACAAATGACGAAGCGATCACATTTATCGATACGCCGGGACATGAAGCCTTCACGGCAATGAGACATCGTGGAGCGAGCATAACGGATATCGCGGTTTTGGTTGTAGCTGCAGACGATGGGGTAATGCCACAGACTGTAGAAGCTTTAAATCATGCTAGGGCGGCTAAAGTGCCGATCATAGTAGCAATAAATAAAATTGACAAACCTGGAGCCAACCCGGACAAGGTCAAGCAGGAGCTTACCGAATACAATCTGGTTGCAGAAGAATGGGGTGGAGACACCATATTCGTTCCCGTATCTGCAATGACCAGAGAAGGCTTGGATACACTCCTTGAGATGATACTGCTTGTAGCCGAGGTTCAGGAACTCAAAGCCAATCCGGACAGACTTGCAAAGGGTACTGTAATAGATGCCAAGCTCGACAAGGGCAGAGGCGTAGTTGCTACCCTGCTGGTAAATGCAGGAACATTGAGAGTCGGAGACTCAGTAGTCAGCGGAACATCTTACGGAAAGATCAGAGCAATGCTTAATGACAAGGGAAAAAAGGTAAAGACCGCCGGACCTTCCACTCCTGTTGAAATTTTGGGTCTTAACGAGGTGCCTGAAGCAGGAGAAGAATTCTATGCTGTTAAGGACGACAGAACCGCAAGACAGATAGCCGATAAGCGAAGAACCCACTTGAAGGAGCAAAAGGTAAAAAGGAGCGCTCCACTTTCTCTTGACGAACTTTACAATCACATCAAGCAGGGAGAAGTTCAAGATATAAACATAATCATCAAAGGAGATGTTCAGGGCTCTGTTGAAGCACTTAAGCAGTCTCTGGAGAAGCTTACCAATGAGGAAGTAAGAGTCAATATAATTCATGGCGGAGTAGGAGCGGTAACCGAATCCGACGTTATGCTTGCAGCAGCTTCAAACGGGATAATTATTGGCTTTAATGTAAGACCGGGAAATAATGTCAATGCACTGGCTGAGAGGGAAGAGGTAGACTTAAGGCTTTACAGGGTCATTTACGATGCCATCGCCGATGTGGAACAGGCCATGAAGGGAATGTTGGCTCCTGAGTACAAGGAAGTAGTTCTCGGTACTGCGGAAGTAAGACAAACGTTTAAGGTTCCTAACATCGGTACCATAGCAGGCTGCTATGTTACCAATGGTAAAATAGCAAGAAGCAACGATGTAAGGGTAATCAGAGACGGCATAGTCGTTTTCGAAGGCAAGATGACATCTCTCAAGAGATTTAAAGATGACGCAAAGGAAGTAGCCCAGGGATACGAGTGTGGCATAGGCGTCGAGAAATATAACGATTTAAAGGAAGGCGATCAAATAGAAGCCTTCACGATGGAAGAGATAGCAAGAACATAGATAGCAGGTGATGAGCATGGCAAAAAACAGGATCAACAAAATAAATGAAACGATAAAGCAAGAGCTTAGCAGCCTCATTAGGAAAAACATCAAGGATCCCAGGCTGACCGAGCTCATCAGCGTGATGAAGGTAGATACGACCGGGGACCTAAGATATGCCAAAGTATATATAAGCATATTCGATACAGACGAAAAGAAAGCTCAGGCAATCGACATACTTAACAAGGCTGCAGGATTTTTAAGAAAAAACGTGGGCAAGACGCTTAAGACTCACTACACACCTGAGCTGATTTTTGTACTTGATGATTCAATCGAGTACGGAGCTCACATAGATGAAGTGATAAGAAAGCTGCACAAGGACAGTCAGGAGTAGTAAAATGGGCATGAATAAAATAACAAGCGCCATAAAAGAAAACTCCACCTTTCTGATAAGCACCCACAAATCTCCCGATGGCGACGCTCTAGGTTCCAGCTTCGCCTTGGGACTTGCCCTTAAAAAAATGGGAAAGAATGTTTTCTACGCATTAGAAAAGCCCGGGGGTGGGAAGTACAGTTTTTTAAACGAGCTTAACGAACTCAACGGCTCCTATGGCGACAGAAGCTTTGATGTTGGGATATTTTTGGATTCCTCAGATCCGGACCATCTATATGATGCTTCACTGATGGAAAGTTGCAGGATTAGGATAAATATAGACCACCATGTCAGCAATAACGGCTATTGCCACTTGAATTACGTTGATGTAAATGCCAGTGCTACAGGAGAAGCTGTATATGAACTTTTGGAAAATCTCAACGTGGAACTCGACGAAGAGATAGCCCTTGCGCTATATACGGCCATTGTCTCGGATACCGGCAATTTTAAATACAGCAATGTCACATACAAAACCCATGATATTGCCAGCAAGCTTTACCGGTATCCAAACAGGTACTGGGAGATAAGCAGGAAGCTCTTCGATGAGACCACATTTGAAAAAGTGCAGCTGATAGGTTATGCCTTAGGTAGGATATCCTTGATTAAAGAGGGTAAAGCAGCAGTGATTCATCTCTCATATGAGGACTTGAAAAAATTCTCAGACGATGCGGATATGGAAGGCGTAATCAACTACGCCAGGGATATAAAAGGTGTTGAGGTGGCTGTCATGATAAAAGAGACATCCAGAGATACATTTAAGGTGTCTTTCAGGGCAAATACTGACTTTGACGTGAGCAAGATCGCCGTTCACTATGGCGGTGGCGGTCACAGCAAGGCTGCCGGATGCACAATTAGGGATATGAGATTTGAAGATGTGCTAGAGGACATTAAATCCCACATCGTTTTTTGAGGTGCCTATGGACGGAATTTTAAATATCTACAAACCTAAAGGAAAGACCTCCCATGATATGGTCAATGTCTTGCGAAGAGCATTGAATACTAAAAAGATCGGTCATACAGGGACTTTAGACCCCCTGGCAGAAGGTGTCTTGCCGCTATGTGTAGGCAAGGCCACGAGAGTTTCCCAATATTTGCTGGACAAGGAAAAGGAGTATGTAGGAGAGCTGAAGCTTGGCGTATCCACAGACACCTATGACAGCGAAGGAAAAGAAGTAAAAAGCAGACTTGTTAGCGTCACTGAAAATCAAATACTTGATGCGGTTGATTCTTTCAAGGGAGAGCTGCTCCAAAAGCCACCCATATACTCAGCCCTTAAAGTCAGGGGCAAAAAGCTTTACGAGTATGCCCGGGAGGGCGCAGAGGTTGAAATAGAGCCGAGAAGAGTCGTAATACACGATATTGAGATTGTCAGCATCCAAATTCCATACGTTAAGATAAGGGTCGGCTGCTCGAAGGGTACCTACATTAGGTCGCTTTTCAACGATATCGGAGAAAAGCTGGGCTGCGGAGCCCATATGACATCTCTGATCAGAACAAAAAGCGGATATTTTTCAGTTGATGATGCAATAACATTGGATAAGCTTGAAAAAATGGATGTAAAAGCTATCGCCGGGAAGCTTTATCCGACGGATTTTCCCCTTAAGGATTTTCCGAAGATTTTGATAGACCCAGATTCAAAAAAATATCTGGTAAACGGAAATGTGCTTTACGGAAGAAATCTCATGGAACCAATCGATCCCTTGGCTGAAGGACAAAAGGTATTATTATACTGCTTGGACAGGTTTTACGGAATAGGCGAAATAATAGTGGAAGACAAAATTAATAAAATCAAACCAAAATGTATATTCAATGAGGAGAAATGACTATGGAGATATACGATTGGACAGAAATAGAAAATCAAAAACCTGCTGCAGTCGCACTGGGTTTTTTTGACGGCATTCATGTCGGCCATCGGGCATTAATAGACGAAATGATAAAAATAGCAAAGGAAAAAAATCTGGAAAGTTGCCTGGTTACCTTCAGGCAGCATCCATTGACATTGGTATTTCCCAAATTTGCGCCCAAACTCATTAGCTCAAACGACGAGAAAATTAATGTTTTGGATCAAATGGATATAGACAAGCTGATTTTTATCGACTTTACGGAAGAAATAATGAACTTCGAGCCGGAGGAATTCATTAGAGAAGTCCTTGTCAAAAGACTAAGCGCCAAAATCATCGTGGTGGGATTCAACTATAATTTTGGCAAAAAAGGCAAGGGCACCCCAGAGCTTCTGGTAAAGCTTAAGGAAAAGTACGGTTACGATGTATTGGTCGTAAATCCTGTGGAAAAGGACGGACATATTATAAGCAGCACATTTATCAGAAACCTGGTGGTCAATGGCAAGGTCGAACAGATTGAAAAATATCTAGGCAGAAAATTTTCCGTAATGGGCGAAGTTGTCCGAGGCAAAGGCCTTGGAAGACAATATGCCATACCCACTGCGAACATAACGGTTGAAGATGAGCATATATTGCCGGATGCAGGAGTATACTATACCAATATCATTGTAAAGGGAGTAAAATACGAGGGGCTTACAAACATCGGCTATAACCCCACATTCGAAAATCACCCTTTCAGCGTTGAGACATATATTTACGACTTTGATGAAGATATCTATGGAGAAACCGTAGAGCTTATATTTAATAAGAAAATCAGAAAAGAAAAGAAATTTACAAATTTACCTGATCTTATCAAACAGATACGCCACGATATCCAAACAGTAGAAAAAAAGTATATAAAAAAGGAAAAACATTAGAGGAAAACTATGCTAAATGAATTTTCACGTACAGAGCTTCTGATTGGAAAAGAAGCTTTAGAAAAATTAAAGAAATCCAGGGTTGCCATCTTCGGAATCGGAGGGGTGGGCAGCTTCGTGGTGGAGGGCCTGGCAAGAAGCGGTGTAGAGAACTTTTTGTTAGTAGATGACGATGTGGTATGCCTTACCAATATTAACAGGCAGCTCCATGCCAGCAGAAAGACTATAGGCAAGCCGAAGGTCGAGGTCATGAGGCAACGGGTCTTGGACATCAATCCGAAGGCAAATGTTGATACAGTACAGGATTTTTATCTTCCTGAAACTGCTGAATCCATGCTACAGGGAGATATCGACTATATCGTAGATGCAATAGACACAGTGACAGGTAAAATAGACCTTGTAATGAAGGCTAACCAAAGAAATATCCCTATCATAAGCGCTATGGGAGCAGGCAACAAGCTCGATCCCACCAGGTTTGAAGTAGCAGATATATTTAAGACCAGCGTATGCCCACTGGCAAAAGTGATGAGAAAAGAGCTAAAAAACAGAGGAATTAAAAAACTAAAGGTAGTATATTCAAAGGAGCTGCCATTAAAGCCGATGGAATCTGGGGACGACTGCGCGACAGGTTGCGTATGCCCAGAGGAAAGTTCTAAGAAATGCACGTCAAAGAGGCAGATACCAGGCAGCGTTTCATTTGTGCCTTCGGTTGCAGGTCTTATAATGGCAGGGGAAGTAGTAAAGGACATTATCGGCAAAGATAATAAAGATGTATAAATATACGTACAATAAACTAAAATAATAAAATATTATTCATATTAATCTTCTTTTTTTCACATAAATATGAGATAATACTTAAAGATTAAATCGGGGGTGCAAGTATGGACGGATTTATTACCAGTCTATCAGGGATAACCACATTACTTAATCCCGTTATGACATTTATCATGTTGATGTCGGTGGTTTTCTTCCTGCTCTTTTTAAGGGAAAAGGTTGAAAAAACAGAAGCCTACATCAGAAGCATAGCAATCAGCTTACAGCAGATTGCTCAGCAGTTGTCAAAAAAAGAATAAGATTGAGGAGGAATAGAAATTGAGTTTTACAGTCATAAAAGATTACGATCCGGAAATTTACGCAGCAATGGAAAAGGAATTAAACAGACAGGAAAACAATCTTGAGCTTATAGCTTCAGAAAATTTAGTTACAAAACAGGTAATCGAAGTTATGGGCAGCCACCTTACCAACAAATACGCAGAGGGATATCCCGGAAAACGATATTATGGAGGCTGTGAGCACGTAGATGTTATTGAGACTATCGCAAAGGAAAGAATAGAAAAGCTTTTTGGAGCGGAGCATTCAAATGTTCAACCTCACTCCGGAGTACAAGCCAATATGGCTGTATATTTCGCTCTTTTGGAGACTG
>CAZOTE010000036.1:0-19957 GCA_964582705.1 uncultured Eubacteriaceae bacterium
CCATAGCTAAAGCTTTTTTGAACCATACGCACAGCGTATGGTTTTCTCACACAAATATGGCAGCGTATTGAAGCTGCTGCATGTCGATTTTTGCTCCGGATTCTTTTGCAAGCATGGCCGAGTACTTTTCCACCCGTTCAGAATGTCCTTTTGTATAGGGGTCCTTTTCCTCCAATGCTGATGACAAGGCCTTGATAGTGTTAAGATATGACTGGCGCATGTCGAACACCAACTGAAAGGAGTAGCGGATCAAAAGATAGGGAAAGAAAAGTATGATGATGGACTCAATTCCAAAATTCAAGTAAGCCATGGTTATTATAATGCTTATTGCACTGACTCCTAAAACATTTGGAACCAGCCCGCTGAAGTTTTCCTTCCAAACCTCTCTTGGTTCAAAATCGGTCAACTTTATTATGAACATTCCTGTAATCGTCATATTGCTGGCAATGAATACAACTGAAGTTATCAACATAATAAGAATAGAATTTAATATCGCAGAAATTCCCGTTCCTGAGTTCAATGTAAAATACACAATAGAGCTTAATCCTGCACTTATTACATAATTTGCAGTATTCCCAACAGTTTTATATAATTCAATATTTAAAATGTGCTTATATTTATTGTCCATCTTATAAACAGCTAGCATCGTCCCCATCGCAGCGCTAATAATGGCACCATACGGACCATAAATTACTGACACGGGTAATATTACTCCAAACCCTAGAGTTACTCCTCCTTTTCTCGGAGTGAATATTACTAATGATTCAGCTATTATAGTTAATGTTACGAAAATCAGAAAATCTAGGTCTGGTGAAAATGAATAAAATCTAACTATATATATACTTAACAAAACTGCCGTTAAGCTCAGCTTTATTAAAAAAAATTTGGTTTCTCTAGTGATAGTTGAACCCATATAGTTTGGTTCCTTCCTTAAATTTATAACAAGGTCGGCGGTAATATCTGTTGCTGTTAAACTACTTTAAAGCCTGCACCAGCAGCCATTACCAAAGTCATTACAACCATCAATATTTGGATTAATTTAGCTTTCATTAGTTTGCCCCCTTATTATTATTTATAAGTTTAATAATACTGGGACTGTTTTCGCTAGTAAACAATCTTAATCCGCTTCGCTAGGTATTGATTGATCAAATCTTTAATGCTAAACCGCCGACCTTATTACCCTGAGTTAGGCCACCTCGATCATCCTGTTGATGGCATCGAGAATGGACTTTGTTATTGCACTGTTGATGTCGTTGTCCACTATGCACTTTCCTATTAAAAGTTTTTCAGAATTATTTTGAATAAGAGTTACTCCTGAAATCACAACATTTTTGGTCGCGATGGGCAACACTTTAATTTCTTCCACCACGAACCTCTTGTTTTGTTTTGTAAACTGTTCAACAGCGTTTAATGTCGCCTGGGCGACCAGCCTGTATGCTTGAGACGATGAGTGAAGGCCTTGTGTTTCTCCTTCGAATAAATGACCTTCATACTCTAAGATGACCTTGGCCTTTCCGTTTATATCAAGGCTGGTATATTCTACGGATTTTATCATTAGCCTTGGTGTGATGAAATTTTCGCTTTCTTCGTAAACCTGGGCTATGCTTATTATCTTGTGATCTATTTTTAAATTGAATTTGGTTACCAATGCAGATTGAACATCTCGGATAATTTGCTTCGCAGATCTTTGATTGTTTGCTAGAATGTGTATCTCGACAATTTGATCGTCCTTGTTTGCCACTACCCTCGAGTTTATTACACTTAAGATTTTATTGATAAGCGTTTCTATTTCGTTGATTCTAGTCTGGTTTTCCAATGTGGCCATCCTCCCAACTTATTGAATGCAAGATACATAAAAGCTAAAACATCTTAATACAAACCATTATAACATATTTTTTTAACAACTGAAAAACAATTTAATCAAATATCAAAGCCCCCTTCAATTGTTGAAGAGGGCGTTTTTTAGAATCAAATTATTAGATTGTAGGCTCAATCAAGCCGTAGTTTCCATCCTTTCTCTTGTAAACCACATTCACCTCTTCTGTATCGCTGTTGAGGAATACAAAGAAGTTATGTCCCAGAAGATCCATTTGAAGAGTGGCCTCTTCAGTTGACATCGGTTTTACAGGAAATCTTTTAGTTTTAACCAGCGAAGGCTCATCTGATTTGGCATCTTCACGGAAAGATGAAAAATCTATCCTGATGGTGGAATGGTCCTTCAGTTTCTTCTCCAATTTAGTTTTGTGCTTTCTCAATTGCCCTTCAAGCTTGTCAACTGCCAAATCAATGGATGCATACATATCTTCGGTCGCTTCTTCCGCTCTAAGGATCGTGCCGTTAATAGGTATAGTCACTTCCAGGATATGCTTTCCCTTTTGTGTGCTCAAAGTTGCTGTTGCCTCGGTATTCGGATTGAAGTACTTGTCCAGTTTCGACAGCTTCTTATCCAAAGTACTCTTTAATCCTGTTGTCACATCTACATTCTTTCCATACACTATTACACGCATAAATAACAACTCCTTTAGCTTTATGATTGTCTTTGCTCTATATTGGTTTCTTTAATTATACCCGGCGTTTTATGTTCAAAACAAGAAATCAAAACAAAATCATAGACCCCTGTGTAAGTTGCAAGTTATAAGTTATAAGTTGTAAGTTGTAAGATAAAAGATAAAAGATAAAAGATAAAAGATAAAAGATAAAAGATAAAAGATAACTATCAGGACAAAGGGCTAAAAGCCCTTTGTCCTGATACGCTTCAGCTGACCTGGTTTTTGCCCCCACACCCGCCGGCTGGAAGTTTAGCTCGGGGTTGCCTCACGAATCCTTCTCTCAACCTTGTTGATTGGCCGGGCTTACATCTAGGCCGCACCATGATCGGCTCCCATTTTTGGGCGCCTTACGTGGATCGTTTCGCCTGCGACTGGCATCGATTTTCAACCACAGACCTGAAGCTTATTATATTATATGGTCATTGGCGCCTCCAGTCAATCACTTATGCTCTTGCTCCAAACTTAAAAGCTTCTCTTTTACATCTATCCCGCTTCCGTAGCCTTTCATGGCTCCGTCCGCTCCTATGACCCTATGGCATGGGATGACTATAGCTATTGGATTTTTATTATTGGCTCCCCCTACTGCCCTGGACGCCTTCTCATTTCCAATGGCTCGCGCAATATCTTTGTAGGATGCAGTCTCCCCGTAAGGAATGCTAAGAAGCGCCCTGTATACTTTATTTTGGAACTCTGTCCCCTGAATGTCTATCGGAATTGAAAACTCTTTTCTCTTTCCTTCCAAGTATTCGCTTACCTGCCTAGCAGCTTCAATAGTTATTCTGTTGCCACTATCTGTTTGATTTTCTTTAATCTGCCTTAGGATTTTTATTGAATGAACCGCGGTTTCACTTCCTTGGATCAAAATTGTCCCGATCTTTGTTTTTAAATAGGTCTTAGCCAAATTTAACGCCTCCTTTTGAAGGTTTTTAAGAACTTGCAATACCCAGTATAACCTTTAGTAAAAAAAATCACAATGAATAGGTTTACATTTCCTTAAAAGAATAATTCTATAGAAATTTCATTTTGAATAAGGTATACTGATTTATGAGAAACGTCTTTTATGCAAAAATCGATGACTATCTGCGGTCATCGAAGCCTGCACATGTCAGGGTCCATAAAAATATTATTTATATATAGGAGGTTTTTTTAAATGGCATTAGTCAATTCAACTGAAATGTTCAAAAAAGCTTACGAAGGCGGTTACGCTGTTGGTGCTTTCAATGTTAACAACATGGAAATCATCCAAGGTATCGTATCTGCTGCACAGGAAGAAAGCGCACCACTAATTCTTCAAGTATCTGCAGGGGCAAGAAAATACGCAAGCCCTATCTATCTTAAAAAGCTCGTGGAAGCTGCTATCGAGGAAACAGGTCTTGATATAGTACTTCACTTAGACCACGGCGAAGATTTTGAAATCTGCAAAGCATGTATCGATGATGGTTTCTCATCTGTTATGATCGACGGTTCCAAATATCCATTAGATGAAAATATTGCCCTTACCAAAAGAGTCGTTGAGTATGCTCACGACAGGGGTGTTACAGTAGAAGCTGAGCTTGGAAAATTAGCCGGCGTAGAGGATGATGTAAAGGTTTCTGCAAAAGACGCTACTTACACAGATCCTGATGAAGCTGTTGAGTTCGTTGAAAGAACCGGCGTTGACTCTTTGGCTATCGCTATCGGAACAAGCCACGGAGCATACAAGTTCAAAGGCGACCCTAAACTTGACT
Organism: uncultured Eubacteriaceae bacterium; assembly: GCA_964582705.1. GTDB lineage: Bacteria > Bacillota > Clostridia > Eubacteriales > Alkalibacteraceae > Alkalibacter. Next base: position 4,277 of record CAZOTE010000036.1, read on the forward strand.
TTGCAAGGCTTGAGACAATCTCTGCCAAGCTTCCAAATTACCCATTGGTTCTTCATGGAGCCAGCAGCGTTCCTCAAGAATTTGTAGAGCTTTGCAACAAATACGGCGGACAAATCCCGGGAGCTCAGGGTGTTCCTGAAGAAATGCTTAGACAAGCTGCTCATTCAGGTGTCTGTAAGATCAATATCGACACTGACTTGAGACTAGCTTTGACTGCTTCTATCAGAAAGACTTTCACAGAAAATCCTGCGGAATTCGATCCAAGAAAATATCTCGGACCAGGTAGAGACGCTATAAAGAAAATGGTTCAACACAAAATCAAAAATGTTTTGGGATGCAGCGGTAAAAGGTAATATCCCAGCAATTCTTAAAGGCATCCCAGTGGGATGCCTTTATTTGTAAATCAACTGAAAGGAAATGATCCTATGGAAATCTATATAGTGCGCCATGGAACTACACAGTGGAATCTGGAGGGCAGGATACAAGGCTGCACGGATACAGATCTTTTGGATTCAGGCAAAGAAGAAGCTAGACTTCTAGAGCCTACCGTATCTAGTCTTCCCATAAAAAAAATCTACTCAAGCCCTTTAAAAAGAGCCTACGATACTGCTCTTATTCTTAATCAAGGTTTGAATCTGCCTTTAATCATAAAAAAAGACCTGCGAGAAATCGAATTTGGTGAATGGGAAGGTCTTACCTGGAGCCAAGTGTTGGACAAATACAGTCATTTGATAAAAGAAAATGATACGGGATATGTGGATCCCCCTGCCGGCGAGAGCTTCTACCAGGCACTGGATAGAGTCAGAGGCGTAATGGAAGAAATCATATCAGCGGGTGAAAACTGCCTCGTGGTTTCTCACAAGGCTACTATCAGGTTTATTCTATACGGCCTTATTAAAAAAACACCGGCTCAAACCGGTGCCATAGAAATCGACAATCTTTCAATACTTAAGCTTTCATTTAACGACAAAAAATTTGTAGGGTGGAGCTTTACCTAAGAGCTTTACCTCCTAGGTAGTCCCACTTAGAGCCTTGAATCAAACCTTTATTTTTCATTTCATCTTCGATCATATCCCGAATTATCCACCAGCTTCTGTTCCAGTTGACAAACAGGGTGTTCTTCTCCGGCGCCCTTCCTACGAGCCTTTGTATCACTATGTCAGGAGAAAGATAAGCTAAAAACTCCACGACTCTATCCACATACTCTTCCAAATCAATCATGCTGATGTCTCCACTTTCAAAAAGCTCTGCCATCCTAGTATCCTTGTCTATATAAAGAGCATGCAGCTTAACTCCATCTACTTTCAGGGCTGAGAGAATCTTGGCACATTCGATACAGTCTTCGATATCATCCCATGGAAGATTCAATATCACATGAGCACATATCTCGAACCCGTATTTCTTGATCATCAGCACTCCATCTATGAACTCTGCCAGAGTATGCCCCCTGTTTATTTTTTTCAGGGTCTTATAGTTTACGCTTTGGAGGCCCAGCTCAATATAAATCTTTACGTTGTAAGTCCTTTCAATTTCCGCAAGCACCGAGAGATAATCCTCGTTAATGCAGTCCGGTCTTGTGGAAACAGCTATTCCCACAACATCTTCCAGACATACTTGTGAAATGCTTTTTCTAAAATCCTCTATGGACATGTAAGTATTGGTGAAATCCTGAAAATAAGGTATGAACTTATTTGCTTTGTACCTCTTGGAAATATATTCTGAATTTCTAACAAACTGTTCCCTGGGAGGGATGACATTTGAGAGAGTCTCGTGACCTGCACCCTCTTCGCCACAAAAGATACAGCCTCCAAACCCAAGTTGGCCGTCTCTGTTGGGACAGGTTCCGCTTATGCTTATTGGTATCTTGTATACCTTTTCGCCGAAGGTCTCCACCAGATATCCGGAGTAGCTTCTATATAGGTCTGGAGATTTTGTCACAGCTGAATCCCTATCAGACATATATCGTCATCTTGTGAAAGAGAATTTCTGAATCCCTTTGTCTTTTTGATTATTTCCTTGCACACGCTTTCCACCGGCGCCCCTTCAGCTGATCTGATTATATCAAGCATCCTGTTGATATTAAAAAACTCACCTTTCATATTTCTGGTTTCAGGGATTCCGTCTGTATATAGGTACAATTGGTCCCCCGGCTCGTATAATACCGAGTTCTGAACAGATTCCTGATCCGGCATGTATTTGTTCAATCCCACCAGAGGCATGTTCGCCTTTAAAAGCTGTATGAGATTTTGTTTTTTTCTATAAAGAATAGGTGTAGGGTGGCCTGCATTGCTATACTTGATAGACTGCTTAACAGGATCTAAAACCATGTATATCATGCTGAAATAATTATTTGGAACCACCTCGTTTATGTCCTCTTCCACATATTCCATCACTTTTGCAGGGTTTTCTAGCACCCCTTCCGACTTGCTGCAATGGGTCAGTATCAACTTTACCATGCTGGTAATCATCGCAGCGTCAATGCCGTGACCTGCCATGTCGGCTATGGCTATGCCAAACTTACCGTTTTCCAGGTTGAAAAGATCGTAAAAATCTCCCCCTACTTTTCTGAAAGGTTTAAGATAAGAGAAAACCTCATAGTGCGCTGCCTTGAAGGTATTGCCGTCCGGAATAATCGATTTTTGGATGTTTTGAGCAAATTCAAGCTGCTTGCTGAAAATATCGTTTTTATACTGCAGCTCTTTGTTCAGCTCAATGGCCATCGAAGCTTTTGAAGCCAGGGTTGCTATCATGTCGACAGTGCTTACCGCTTCGCCGTTTTCATTTATGGTTCCCTTTTTAAACAGCTCCGCTTCAAACCTGCACACCTCATCTCCAAGTCCCCAGCACTTGGTTTCCGTAACGACCACATCCATATCCATGATCCTTGTCAGCCCACCTGCTATAAAGCCGCATTCGAACGAACAAAGCGCCTCACCGATATTGGGCATGCCTGAACAAACAGCACATTCGTCCTCTTCGAAGATTATCTTATTTCCCTCCATGCTGACAAGCCTGGTTCTTCCTATCATCAACTTATTGAGATAATCTATCAAATCGTTGATTTCCATGATTGCAAATGAAGAAAGGGCAATGTTTTTGCCCGCCTGGTATAAGATGGATGCGGATAATTTGCCCCCGTAGGTCTCTCTAAGGGCAAGACGCATGATCCTCATATATAACAAATCTATATTTGGCCCTAAATCACTCCGAATAGGGCAGCTTATGTCATCTATAGAAAGCTGTATTTGGCTATCCATTTCCTGCAGTTGATGGTTAATTACGTTTTTAAAATCCTTTAAAAATGCCTCGTTCAACCCGCAACCTCCTTTTATCTCTTTTAAATATTATAGTACAATATTTAACATTTTACTATGTTTTATTTTATATTGCCACATCTTAACCAGCCTTTAACATGTATACAATATATTTTAACAGTTCGTTTGTATTCCCCCAGATTTAGCTATATAATAAAAGAAAAGCGAAAGAGGTGTCTAAAATGGTTCGAATCGTCTCAGGTCCAAAAGGCAGCGGAAAGACTAAAAGAATGATCGATTATGCCAATGACAGCAGTGCCACTAGCGAAGGTGAAATCGTTTTTATCAATGACAGGGAGAAATACCGTGTCAAATTGGACAACCACATCCGTTATGTCAATGTCGATGATTTCTTCATTAAATCTCCTGACGTCTTCTTTGGTTTTCTCAATGGTTTAATTGCAGAAAACTACGATGTCAAAACCGTCTATATAGATAACGTTCTTAGAATCATAAACCTGGATAACATCAATCAACTTGAAGATTTGTTTTCTAATTTAAGAAAGCTTGAAGATAAATATGACGTGGAATTTGTACTTAGCGTCTGCGCAGAAGATTCGGAAATTCCCGAATTCATGAAAGAAGCAGTCTGCTGATGCTCCCGTAACTACAGGAAGGTTTTCGCCTAGGCGGAAACCTTCCTTTTGCTTTATACGCTTTTAGTAAAAGTCCCTATGCACTTTAACAAAATCCATATCCTCTTCAGTATATTCAGGTTTGACTTCGTCCCCGTATCCAATAGTAATCACGCATTCCACTGCAAACCCTTCCGGTATCCCCAACAGTTCCTTTAGATATTCTTCCGAACCGGTATCTCCATCCATTTCTCTTAGGCGGGTCTGAATCCAGCAGCTTCCCAGCCCCAAGCTCCTAGCGACAAGTTGGATCGTATATGCAGCAATGGAGCAATCCTCTACCCATACATCGCATTTTTTTGGATCTGCCACCACCACCACTGCAGCAGGAGCGTCCTTTGCAAATGAAGCCCCGTGAGGTTTGCACCTGGAAATTGCATTTAGCACCTTTTTATCTTGAACCAATATGAACTCCCAGGGCTTTCTGTTCCTGGAGGAGGGCGCGATAAGGGCGGACTTCATAATCTCATCGAGCTTCTCCCTTTCGACCGGCTTATCCTTATATTTTCTTATGCTTCTGTAGGCCTTAAGTTCTTTATACATATTTTTCACCTCTCTACATTTTAACCAAGTGCCTTCATTACCAACTTGTAAGTGTCAGCTTTTACATCCTCAATGGTTATTCCGGGGTAAAACTCTGTCTTTAACATATAATGGCCAATAGTTATAAATACGGTCTTTACCGCCATTCTATTGTAAAAAAGGCTGTTCTCCTTGGATATTATCCCTTCTTCGATACCCGGCTTTAATACCAGGTCTATTATGGCATTGATGCTCCCAATCATCTTGCTGCATCCGTCAAAATCCGACATTCCGGCAGGATAAAATTCTGCCATGCCTTCTGCCGAAAGCAGCATGTTGAAAGTGGATTGCTCGCTTTCTATGCTCTCAATCAGATTCTCGCAGATGGATTCCAGTCTCTCTCTGAAGCTCTTTTTTGACTTTAGCTTAGATTCAAGCTTCTTGATTTCTACTTCCATGCTGTAAATTATGCTTTTTGCCATTACCTCTTCCTTTGACTCAAAGTATTCGTATATGGTTCCCTTCCCCACGTTAGCCGCTTTGGCTATATCGGATACCTTTATAGAGTATGGGCTTTCCCCTCTTTTAAGCAGCTCGATAGCCCCTCTTAGTATCAACTCTTCCTTTTCAGATATCACTTTATCGCTCATTGTAATTTTTCCTCACCTGATTTTATTTTGCTTTTGGGATGAAATAAATCGTACATCACGGGTACTACAAAAAGTGTAAGCAGGGTTGCATAGGTCAAGCCTCCTATCGCAGTTATCGCTAAGGGCTGAAGCATCTCAGCGCCCATGCCCATACCCACCGAAAGTGTGGATAGGCCTAAAATAGTCGTCATCGCTGTCATAAGAATAGGTCTTATCCTGACTCTTCCTGCTTCTATCAAGGCGCTTTTTTTATCAAAGCCCCCAAGGATCAGTTGATTGGTGTAGTCGACAAATACTATTCCGTTGTTTACCACGACACCGCTTAACACCAAAAATCCCAGCATGGATATTACGCTGATTTCATTTCCAGTTATAAACAAAGCCAGAAGTCCTCCGGTAAAGGCCAAAGGTATCGTAAACATGACTATGAAAGGCGAGAGCAGGGACTGGAACTGAGCTACCATTATCAGGTATACAAATACTATGGCAAGAAGTATCATTTTTATTAAATCCCCGAGAGTTTCGTTTATTGTTTCTGTCTCTCCCGCAATTTGAATTTTGTATCCTTCAGGAACTTCGTAATCAGAGAGCTTTTCTGAAAACTCCCTGCTTACAAGACCAATATTGTGGTCTGCATCTACGCTTCCCGTGACTGATACATACCTTTCCTGTGAATCTCTTCTTATAGCTGACAATCCTTGAGCTTCGCTTATTTCGGCAATCTCTCCAAGCTTGACTGTCTCAGCGCTCTCGTTTCTTTGAACCTTCAGTTCAAAAGAATGGAGGTTATCCCGGGTGACGGATTCTGTTTTTCCGTCTATTACTATAACCGGATACTCCTGATTTTGTATATTCAGAACCGTTGCCCTCTGTCCTTGAGAGATCCCTTGGCTGACTGCTGCAAAAACCTGAGCTACTGTCAACCCGTTTTCCATGGCTTTTTCCTTGTCAACAGTCACTCTTAGCTCCACCGCATTGTCCTCAAATCCGGTCACGACCTCTATCATTCCCTGGGTATCACGAAGTATGTCTGCAACATCCGTTGAAATATCTCTCAAGATATCGATGTCGTTGCCCTTAATGACCACTTCCACTCCGCTACCTGCTATCGCTCCGAGATTCATGTTTGATGTTTCGACTATTATTTCTGCATCCAGATCCTCGGTTGCATCTTGTATCTCCCTTGCTATCCTCTGATTTGAGACAGATTTGTTTTCATCCAGCAGTATATAGAGAGAAATATTTCCTCCTCCACCGCCTCCGAAGCCCATCATCCCACCGCCACCTCCGGCAAAGGCTCCGATAGTCTCGATTCCCTCGATATCCATGATTCTTCCTACGACTTCATCTGACATCTGGGTTCTATCTTCAAAGGTTGAGTCCCTATCCATATTTATGCTCACGGACATCTCAGCGCCGTCCATTTCAGGAATGAATGAAGTCCCCATATAGGCAGCTCCAAATCCGCTGGCTCCCAACAGCACCACTACAATCCCGATGACTGCAATCTTCCATTTGAGAGCCATCCGCAAAAGCATTTCGTATTTATCCACCATTTTATCAAATATCCTGTGATTTTTGCTATCCAATTTTTTAAAAATCCCCGAGGATATCACAGGAACCAGCGTCAAAGCTATTATCAGGCTCGCAATCAGTGAATAGGCTATTGTAAGCCCCATATCGGTAAAGATCTGCCTGGATATGCCCTGGGTAAAGACCACCGGCAAAAACACCGCAGTGGTCGTCAGTGTCGATGCAGTCAATGCTCCCGTTACCTGCTTAGCTCCTTCGATTGAAGCTTTAAATGATGTCATCCCGGAGCTTTTTAGCCGGTAAATGTTTTCGATAACGACTACCGAGTTATCCACGAGCATCCCGACTCCCAGGGCCAAGCCTCCGAGAGAAATGATATTAATCGTTACTCCGGTAAAGTACATCATGGTTATGGCGAATACTAGGCTTATAGGTATGGACAGGGCAATGATAATCGTAGGTCTTATATCCCTTAGAAATATAAGGAGTATCAGTATTGCCAATATCCCCCCATAGGCGAGATTCCTTAGTACGGAGTCTATTACTATGTCTATATATACCCCTTGATCCATTAAAGGAGTTATCGTAAGGCCTTCGTGATTTGCTTCAACTGTTTCTATTCTGTCTCTTATAGATGATGCGACTTCAGCAGTCGAATAGTTGCTTTGCTTTTGAAAGGTTAAAATCACAGCATCCTGTCCGTTTACTTTGGCATAAATTTCACCAGAATTGTCGGCATCAGCGACTTGCGCGACATCTTTTAGATATATTTTGCCTACTTCATCATTTTGAGTGTCAAGCAAGAGAAGGTTTTCCATTTCTTCCTTGTCTGAAATCCTGTCCCCTACCTTGACTAGACTCTCTCCCTGCACATACCCCGCAGGCATGGAAAAGTTTTGAGCAGCCAATATTCCGGCTATCATATCCGGAGTTATCACTCCCCCTAAGTTCGCCTCTTTGAACGCCCTGTCTTTCGACTCTTCCAATTCTGCCAGGCCGGTTTCTACCTGGGTCAAGCTTTCCATCAATTGATCCCTTGCCCTGCTTATTTCAATGTTCAAGGTGATCTGTCCTTGATCCAATGCACTTTCATTTGTCAATAATTCCTGTTTTCCGGATCTCAGCGCTTCCTTCTGACTTCTTACCTCTGCAAGACCCCTATTAAGCTCAGCAATGATGCTCTCCATAGAAGCCTTTCTCGTGAGCGTTTCTTCAAGCCCTGACTTTAACAGTTCCAGCGATGCCAACTGATTATCATCCAGCTCTTCCTCCTGGTTTTCAAGTTCACTGATTTGTGCGTTAAGCTCCCTTTCAGCAATCGCTAGAGCCTCCAGAGTAATATTGGTCTGTGAAATCTGGCTTAAGAGCTGATTCTCAGCACTTCTCAGCGCCTCTTCTCCCGCTTCTATTTCAAGCTTGGCATCATTTAAGGCACTTTTGCCCTGAGCTAATTGATCTGCCTGTTTTTTGAATTCTGCATCCAGCTGCTGGATGCCTTTTTCGATTTCTGATTTTGCTTTTAATAATTCATCTTCCGCTTTCGACAATTCGCTGTCGATATTATTGAGGATTTTTTTGTTTAATTCTTCTAACTTTCCGGGCAGCAGCGTAACTTCGATGGTTTCTTCTACCAGCCCTGTTCCCTCAACAGACGCTACCCCTTCCACGCTTTCAAGCTCCGGTATGACAGTATCTCTGGCAAAGAGAGACACTTGGGAGATATCCATATCCTTAGAATCAACTGCAGCTATCATAATCGGCAACATGTCCGGATTCATTTTTATTACAGTGGGCGTTCCTATTCCGTCGCTCCAATTCGGCTTGATTATATCGAGATTTCCATTTACCTCTATCATTGCCGAATCCATGTTCACTGTGTTATTAAACTCCATTATTACCATGGAGGAGCTTTCCCGGGAGACGGAGCTAACGTTTTTAATATTGGATGTAGTAGCTAGAATCTGCTCCAAGGGCCTAGTTACTATAGTCTCCACCTCTTCCGGGCTTGCGCCGGGATAAGGCGTGACAACCACGATATAAGGAAGCTCCAAGCTAGGCAAAAGGTCCGTTTGAAGATTCATGAATGATATAGTTCCTAATATTAATATAAGTACGACTGCGACGAATACCGTATACGGTTTTTTGACGCTGAATTTCGATAACATGTCAGTCCTCCCATCTTCCCGACCGACTGGTCGGTCAATCTTAATTCTAATTTAGATATGCATAGGTGTCAATTGAATATGCTCTCTTTAAGGAATAATTAAGGGACTTTACTTGGTTTGAATATATAAAATAAAAAAAATCTGCATGAAATATAATCTCACTGCAGATCTTTATATGCATTTATGGTTGCGGGGACAGGATTCGAACCTGCGACCTCCGGGTTATGAGCCCGACGAGCTGCCAGCTGCTCCACCCCGCGTCAACAAGATTCATTATACCATATCCAGATTGAGTTTACAAGTTTTTTTACTTTTTTACCATATCCACTACATGTAGTGCTTCTCCTTTCGGACATTTATAAGGAACTTGTAGTCATACTTCTCCTTTAGGGTTTCAACCATTTGTGACCTTACCTCGTCAATGTCTCCGTTAAAATCTTCCGGCAGGAACAGGTCGAATATGACTACCTTTTCTTTTGTCAGTATCCTAAAATCGTGTATGCCCTTTATCTGGGCTTCATCTCCCAAATATTCTTCCAAATCATCCTTTATCTGCGAGCTTGTCTCACATTCATCTTCAACAGGGTCAATATGTATAACCAGGGATATTCCCATATCCTCATAAATATCTCTCTCGATCCTGTCTACAATTTCGTGGGCTACCACCAAGCTGAAGTCGGCTGAAATCTCCACGTGGGCGCTGGCCATTTTTGATACCGGACCATAATCATGGACTATGACATCATGAAGGCTCATGACGCCGTCAAAGTTTTCGATGTAGTCATGTATATCTTCTATCAACTGCCCGTCGGGCTGAACTCCAATTAATGTATCCATTGCTTCCCTGACAAACTGAATGCCGTTGTAGATTATAAAGCCCGCGACGAGCAAGCCTATAAAACCATCGATGTTAAGCCCGCTAGCCCAAGTTATCAAAAATGAGAGTAAAACGGTGGAGGTAGCCAGAACATCGTTTCTGCTGTCAATCGATGCAGCCTCCAGAGCCTGGGAATTAATTTTTTTAGACATCCGCATGTAAAATCCGGCCAGCCACACCTTAACTCCAATAGTCAGCAGTATGACTGCCCCAGATATCAGATTAACATTCACGTCAATAGGATTTACAATTCTCTCAAATGAGGTCTTAAGAAGTTCATAACCCAATAAGAGTATGACAAAGGATACTGCAAATGCGGAGATGTATTCAGTCCTCCCGTGACCGAATGGGTGTTCCTTGTCTGCAGGCTTAACCGACATCTTAAAACCCACCAGTGTGACGACATTAGTTCCCACATCGGATAGGTTGTTGATGCTGTCCGCTATCAATGAGATGCTTCCTGAAATCAGACCCAATGCAAGCTTGGTGGCAAAAAGCACTATGTTGCTGACTATCCCCGTCAGGCTGCTCATTCGACCGTAACTTTCCCTTACTTTCGCTTCTTCCTGATCCTTATTTACAAATCTGTTAATTAATAATCTCTCTATCAAATAAACTCACCTGTCAATCTTTTATAATGCCTGCCCAAATTTCGATCATACCTCTATCAGCTCATAATCTGTGTTGCCGAGACCAATTTCTTTTCCGTATTGGAACTGGATATTTATGTCTATATTTCTATCTTGAATTCCTGCAAACTTGTCTTTGCCCTTTTCGTGATTGGTTGTTAAAAGGGTGTTTTTATTGCCAATCTGCCGATTTATAAGATCACATGAAGCCTTGTCTATCGCAACAGGATCTCTGGAGACTAAAATTCCCACATCCGGAACGATGGGCGCTTCGCTCCAAGCCTTGCAGTCGCAATTTGGAGTTACGTTTATAACAAAGTTTATAAATATCACCTTGTGGTTTTTCATTTTATCTGCTACGGCTCCGTAGGCATATTCAACCATACGCTCCTGAAAGCTGCTCTCATCCGTGCTCCATTGTGGCTTTATTGCATTTACCGGACACATGGCTATGCATTCTCCGCAACCAATACATTTGATATAGTCGATCTTTGCCTGCTTTTCCTCCACTGTTATCGCAGTTACGGGACACCATTTAATACATCTTTTGCAGCCTATGCAATAACTTTCAATCACAGGCTTTGTGGTTGAATGCTGCTGCTGTTTTCCTGCTGCTGACGCGCATCCCATAGCTATGTTTTTAACAGCTCCCCCAAAACCGGCCAGGTCATGTCCTTTCACATGGGAAAGGACTACCATTGAATCCGACTGACTTATTTCTCCGGCTATAAGGACATCCTCAAAATGCTTCTTGCTGATCCTTACTCTAACAGTATTTTTGCCTCTAAGTCCATCGGCAATTATCAGCGGGGCATCTACAACCGCATATGCAAAGCCGTTTTTTATTGCCGAGTTTAAATGATTGACGCTGTTATCCCTGCCTCCAAAGTATAAAGTGTTGGAGTCAGTCAAAAAAGGACTGGCATTTCTTTCTTTTACTTTGTCCACTATCTTTCGAACAAATGTCGGGTGCAGGTACGCCGTATTTCCCGGTTCTCCGAAATGAAGCTTGATAGCCGTCAGATCTCCATCGGTTAAAATAGCACCAGCATCGGATGCATCGAATATCTTCTCGATTTTTTTCACAAAACTATTCCCTTTACCCATATTGGACAATCCCGTAAAATAAACTTTGCTTTTCATCCTTTATACCTCCCGCATCTATTCATTTTTATTCTTCCTCTTCATCTTGATCTTCTGTTTCCGCTTCCTCAGCCTGCCTAAGTTCTTCTTCGATCCTCTCCTGATAAGTCATGTTGTCGTAGAAGTATGCATCAATCACCTTTCTTGCAACCGGAACAGAATTTGAGCTTGTCTTACCTTGAATGATCATTGAAACTACCGCTATTTCCGGCTCGTCAAATGGCGCAAATGCCACGAACCATGCGGTGTTGTCTACAGAGTCGGATCCATACTGTGCCGTACCGGTCTTTCCTCCAACTCCAATCCCTGTGTGGTCAAAACCCGAAAAGGCGGTTCTCCCCGTGCTGTACAAAGACACCATCCTCATGCCTTCCTTGACTATATCTACATTCTTTTCGGACATTTCGACTTTGCCTAGTATATTGGGCTTGTGCTGATATACCGTCCTTCCTTCGTAATCTTCAACTCTGTCCACCAAGTAGGCTTCCATTCGGTTTCCTCCGTTTACCATGGTGGATATATAGCTGGCAAGCTGAATCGGCGTGAAGGAGTTTCCACCCTGGCCTATGGAAGCATTGATCGTATCAGATGCTACCCATCTTCCTGCAAGAAGATATTCAGTCAACCTGTGTATGTACCTGGTCTCTTTTATATTATATTTTCCTAGTACCTCAGATGCTTTTCTGTACACATCTCCATATGTTCTGTAAGTTTCCTGGTCCACCTCTTGAAACAGCTCTCTAGCTATAGCATACGACTTGTATACCAATTGATCGTTGCCTTCGTTGTTTACAATGGTCTCAGTACCTTCTATACCCACAGTTCTTCGGATATAATCTGATGCCGAATAGGTCCATATCTGCAGCTTGTCATTCTTGGTGGCCAAATAACCGGCTGATTCCGTTATTTCAAGGCCTGTTCTTCTGCCAAGGCCAAAGGCTGCAGCGTACTCTTCTATGTTGTCGATGCCTAGCCTGTATCCCGTCTCGTAGAAATATACGTTACATGAATCCATAATAGCGTCCTTGACATTTTCATTGCCGTGACGCCCTAGACAGCTAAACTGGGTAAATACAGGGTGTACTCCCCTGCAATATATGGTGCTGGTTTCGGTGATCACCCCTTTTTCCAAACCTATTATGGCCATTAGGGGCTTAAATGTAGATCCTGGCTGCAGCGCAGTCATCGTCGCGTTGTTGTACAAAGGTTTAGGGTAAAGGGGGTCGTCAACCACAACGTTGAGCCTTTGCCAGTCTGTCGTGCTTATCCCAGTGGAAAAAAGGTTGGGATCGTAATCCGGGTTGCTTGCCAACGCAAGTATCGCACCGGTGTTGACATCCATCACCACTACCGCTCCGGAGCTGGCATTTGGTGCCCTTTTGTTGCTCCTGATTTCCTTTATCTGGTCTGCCAGAGCTTCTTCAGCGACTCTTTGCAGGTCGTAATCTATGGTCAGATGAACATCAGATCCCGGCACTGGATCTATCGCTTCCTCCGAAAAATCATCCTGAGGCCTTCCTAGGTAATCCGCAACCGTCAGCTTCAGGCCATCTTCTCCTTTTAAGTAGGATTCAAATGCTGATTCTATGCCTGAAATACCCTTCATGTCGTTCATCTTATATCCGTTTTCTTCTACGTCGTTTTCGTTGACCCTTCCAATATAGCCCAAAACATGGGAGGCCAAGGATTTATACGGATATTCCCTTATCGGCCTGGCATTTACCGATACACCAGGAAGCAAGTGAATGTTTGAATCGATCTCTAAAACAGTTTTTAGCTTGACATCCTTTGCAATCTCGACAGGCTCCCAGGACCTAAATCCTTGGTTTTTAAGTATCTGTCTGAAAAGCATTATCTTTCTTGCATCTGCATCATTATATGTTTCGTCTATGTTGAAATTATCTCTCAACTTGTCAAATGATTCCTTTGCTGTAAGCTCGTATTCTTCCTGTCTGAAGCCATATGACCTTTTCCACGCCTCTTCCTGGCTTGTATACCTGAAAATAAGCTCTCCCTCTCTCATGGTTATGGGAAGGCTTTGTCCTAAGTGGACAGTTTCAATTGCCTGCATGGCAACTTGGTCATTTACCTCATCCTTGACGTTATACCTGTCCCTAAGAACATCCAGGGTTTCTTGGGCGCCGGATCCAACAGGTATGTCATTTGCCTCTTTCCACTCACGGGCATCTTTTTCATAAGTGAAGTAGAACTCCCCACCTTCAATAACTATTGGAAAGTCGTCTGAAAACCGCTCGTCATTTTCATTTAAAATATTAAAAAGCGTCAAAAACACTTCATTTCTTTTTTCTTCATTCATATTTGCATATATCAAGTCAATGGAATATCCAATACGGTTTTTTGCCACGTGGTAACCGTCTGCTGTATATATTCCACCTCTCGGAGCAGATTCAGTAATTTTCTGCAACATCTTGTTGTCTGCCATCCTTTGGTAATACTCTCCTTCAACAATCTGAAGCTGAGCGAGCCTAAATAAAAACAGCACCACCATGGCAAAAAGAAACACGTACAAAAAAGGCATTCTTAACTTTTTTTCATTTATAATCATCTTATCACCTTTATAGAATATTCGCCCTAAAAAATCCCTTACATATTCAAAAGTATACCCTTGTGCCTAAGCATCCTAAGCAGCGTATAAATCGCTAACAGCGCCGGCAGGTTTATCCCCCAGTATAATATGCCAAAATTAGAGATATAGTCCCCTATGGGTATTGCCATCCTCAATAAATAATGGGTAAAGTAAACCAAGGCGTGCATCATTACGACTCCTATGGGAAACAGGATTACCGGAGCGGCAAAGCTTTCCTTGAAAATATTCTTTCCTATCCAGCTTACAGTCACAATTGTCACAGTATAAGAGAGGGCATATACACCAAAAACTCTCCCGAAAATGACATCCCTTAAAACACCTATTACAAACCCATATTTCCAAGACACTTCTTTCTCATAAAAGACGCCAATCACCACCAGAGTTATCAGTACCAAATCCGGGTAATAGCCGTTGATGCTCATAAACTGAAAAAAAGTCCCCTGTATTATCAGTTCAAAGAGCAATATGAAGATCAATCCTATAGCTTTCAAATTATCACCATCTATTTTATAATCAAAACATTGTTGATTTTTTCCAATTGTACCGCCGGCTCAATAATCACTTCTTTTTCAAGCCTTCCCTGAGGGGTCTGCACTTCAAGGACTTCTCCCACCACTATGTCTTTTTTAAAGTTGCCTGTTAGGCCCGAGGTAGTAATTATGTCCCCCACTTCAATTTCAGCCTCTGAATCTACATATCCTCTCAACTTGTAGTTATCGTCTCCTGTAATCCTGACGTAGTCCCTTGTTCTTACGCAAACGCCGTTGAACATGCTGTTCCTGTCTATGATTGACAAAACTTTCGAGGTTGATGACGAGACTTCCACCACTCTGCCGACTAGACCTTCCTTCAATATGACAGTCATGTTGTTGCCTACGCCGTCATCGCTTCCCCTGTTGATAACAAACACGCTGAAGCCCAAATCCGGGTCTATTGCTACCACCGACGCTGAAATATATTCATATTGGGCATTTTCTTCCTTGAATTCTAAAAGGCTTTTCAGTTCCCTGTTTTCCTGCACCACCTTTTCGTAGTCGGTGAGATTTCTTTTGTATTCGCCCAGCTGCTCTTCCAGCTCTTCATTTCTGCTTCTTAAAGTGCTTAAATCTGAAATGAATTCGTAGAAGTTGTTTACATATTGGGAGGAGTAATAAAAAAATCTGCTCACCGAACCTACACCAGAGCTGAGAAGCCCTTCCGGTGCAGTCGTATGGGCCCTTCCTCCTGATGTCATCCCGATGCCCAGCACCAGCATTCCAATTACTAGACCTATCAAAACGCCAAATTTGTGTTCACCAAACCATTTCAACGGCGAATCCCTCCAAAATTATTTTACTTTAAAGCCAACACAGAAAAGGAATCCGGAGATTCCCTATTATTTTTGTGCTGCTTAGGTTTAATTGCTATCAGTCATTTGCAAACAGTATGTTCATGTACCCTTGTTCAAGCACCATCTCTGTTCCTTTTGCAACGCAGTCAAGCGGATCTTCTGCTACGAAGCAATCCACTCCTGTTTCTCTTTTAATCAGGGTATCAAGGCCCTTTAGCATAGCCCCTCCACCCGTCAGAGCTATGCCTATGTTGATGATGTCCGACAGCAGCTCC
>CAZOTE010000037.1:0-19648 GCA_964582705.1 uncultured Eubacteriaceae bacterium
TTGATACACAAGGGTTTCCGAGCTTCATTTGCTCTCTAACTGTCAAAGACGGGATAGTACATCATATGAGGGTCTTCAAGGATTCTATAAAATGATGCAGCTACGCCTACCAAGTTGAAAAGTATCGAAATAAACATCCCTCTGTAGCCATCAAGCAAAGGCAGGCTAAGGGTGAGGACCAATAATGCTGATCCGTTTAATACGGTAATAATATCATATACAGGTCGATGTGATATTGAATAGATCAATAAAAAAATGCTGATGATAATTAAAACAGTATTCTTTTCATAAGGTTTTTTTAGGTGTATCATTTCATTCCTCAAATCTAATTATTTTTTTGTTAATTTGTTAAACGGCTATGGTTTTCAAAACCACTTCATTTGGAAGCGATAAAAGTTCTGCAGATTCATAGTATAAATGCAAATAACAGTCGGCATAATTCTAAACATGAGTTTACAGAAAAAAGAGAAAGCTGTAAACATGTAAATTATAGCATTGATATAGAATGATAAACAATTTTTAAGGCTATGTTTATTAATAACGCCATAAATAGTGTAGTATGGGACTTCATTAGTTCAAACTCGTCTTTAGTGAGCTTGCCAGGCTTTAAAAGGACGCTGTCAGGGATACAAACTTTTCCTATGTCATGAAGTGGGCTTGCCTTATGGATATTGTCTATATAATAGTCAGTTATATAAGATTCGTATTTAGGGAGATTTCGTAGCTTTGAGGCTAAAAACCTGCATGAAGCTGCGACCCTCTCGATGTGGACGCCGGTTTCATCGTCTCTAAATTCAGTCAATTTAACCAGAGCATAGATGGTAGCTGTATTTGATTCAATCAGATCGTTGTTTTGCTTTAGAATTTTTTCGAAATGTTTTTTTGAAATATCAGAATGGTATCCTATAACACCTGACACGGTTATATAGATAAATGAACGCAAAATCCAATTGGCAGGTTCTTGACTTATATTTAGTAAAACGTCCAGGGGCATGAATGGACCTATAAGCAATGAGCTGAATAATGCGTGGAAAAAACCTTTGTGCTTACCGTTTGTTGAAGAACATATGGCAATTGAGATATACATAAAGTTTGCGTATACTTTTGTTGTACCGCCGGTCAAATACACAAGGATTGCAATAATAATTGATAAAAGATATGTCAGATACAAGTAATGTTTCTTGTCCACGGCATGAAGCTTCATCGCGAGGCGGTTAATCATATCCATACTAAGCACTTCCTTTTCAATAGGGAAAGATAAATTTAGAGATTCAGTTAAATGTTTTTTAATATATTAAATTATAATACAACAGCACTTTATATATCAAGGCTTTATTTCCATTGTTAAAACTTAAATGTAAAATTAATTTTCAAGCCCGTGTATTTTAGTGGATTTCAGGGTATATAACTTGTAACAAATTGATTCAAATAACTGTATTGGCGAAAAGAGAGTTTAAAATGAGACATATGTGGCAACAATTTAGTGCATTTGTTCCACTTTTTTTGATAGCTGTTGGGGCAATTTTTGTACTATCTTTTATGAAGATAAAAAAAGGAGACGTAAGGACGAAAATCATATTTGCAGATGCCTTGTTGCTTTTAACCGTAGCCGGGATATTTTTGGTTACTTTGGTTCCTTTGGGATACAGCTCTGATGCTGAGCGAATGATCAGCCTAGTCCCGTTATCAGAGATTTACGACATGCTTTTTCAAAGGGCATCTATTGAAGTTTTTATATGGAATGTAGGGATTAATTTGATGCTTTTCGTTCCTTTTGGTTTCTTTCTTTCTTTGAGAATGGATTATAAATACAGAGAAGTATCCCCGCTAAGGGTAGTAACCATCGGCTTTATGCTATCTTTTTTCATAGAGACTTTTCAGTTTGTTTTTCCCATGGGAAGAATGGCAGATATTGATGATTTGATAGTCAACACATTGGGAGCATATTTAGGATACTTAATATGGCGCAAGCTTTCTATTATAAGGTGAAGTGTTGCAAATAAAAAAACGACATAAATTCTACTAGATTTTGTGACGCATATTACACTAAATGTGGATCGACTTTAACGCTGGATATACTTTTTTTCTCGCGTTATTTTTTTATCCTATCTCAACTGAAGGGGAGGAGACATGGTTCGGTTTTGGTTGTTTTAAAGGGCGGTGATTTAAATGAAAACAAATAACAATTTTAGAATTCATTTTGTGTTTCTTATGCAGCTTCTAGAATTGGTCTTGGTTGTAATACTAACTATAGCTTCCTTTATGGTTGCAGGCAGGCTAATATACAATACATGGTTTCCCTTTGGAGTATACTACGGTTTGATGTTCTTTACTTTGGCAACAGCAGTGGAAATTATGCTTTTGGCACATTACAAGTACTTCCATTTTCTAGACATGTCTTTTTCCGGAGTTATGGGAAAGGCTGCGGGAGTTGTGCTTCTCTTAAATTATATACTGATAATAATGCTTTATTTTGCAGGTTCTGTTAGGATGTCTGTTTATTATTTCATAGTGGCGGCAGCTGTACAGGTAGTTTCATTGATGTGGATAAAGACGCTTTCTACAAGCCTTAAAAGAAATGCGCTCAAGGATAAGATATCCTTGATAATAGGAAACCCAAAGGATAAGGATGATCTTCTTAGAGTATTAAAGGTTCAAAGTATAAACAGATTGACGTTTGTTCCGGAAAATCATGAATGCGTCAAGACCTGCATAGACAAGGCGGACAATATTTATTTGATGACTCCCGTGGCGAATGAGTTCAAGCGTGAGATAATTGCTTACTGCGAAATCAAGAATAAAAGATTGTTGATAGTACCCGAGATACATGAGATAGCAATGAGGGATTCAGAAATGACTCAAATTGGAGATGTTCCCTTGTTTACCATCGAGGGCTTTAGCTTAAGTGAAGCTCAGGTAATAGTCAAACGCATAATAGATATTGTTCTGTCGGTAGTAGGAATATTGCTGACTACCCCCATATTGTTTATAGCAGCGTTTTTTATAAAGCTAGAGGATGGAGGGCCTGTGTTTTTCACCCAGGTAAGAAGCGGATTGAAGCAAAAGCAATTTGAAATGATGAAGCTTAGGAGCATGGTAGTAGATGCAGAGAAGCATACGGGAGCAGTTCTTGCAGCAGAAAATGATCCTCGAATAACTCGAGTAGGAAGAATAATAAGGGCGACGCGAATCGACGAGATACCTCAGTTTTTCAACGTGTTGGAAGGAAGCATGAGCATAGTAGGGCCAAGACCTGAAAGGCCGGTATTTGTAGAAGGATTCATCAAAGAGTTTCCCGAGTATGCGCATAGATATGAAGTAAAGCCAGGTATTACCGGGCTGGCGCAGGTAATGTCAAACTATGCTACGTCGGTTGAAAACAAGCTTAAATTCGACCTGGTATACATTAAAAGATATTCACCGGGGTTTGATTTTAATATTTTGCTCAAGACCATAAAAGTCGTATTCACAAAGGAACAGTCAGCAGGGGTTAAGTCAGATGAACCGGGTAGTGGCAATGTGGTGGATATTGAAGAAATAGTTGACTATGTAGACAAAAAAAGCTTTAATAAAACCTTCAATATGAAAAAGGCGATGCTTATGTTCGTAAGTTGTGCCGCGGTGGTAGCTATGAGCATTTTGTTTAGATACACATCACTGGTGGTTACTGCTGTAGAGGCGATGGCATATGAAAATGAATATATCACTCAAACGAGAGATGGATTTTACATAATTGAAGACTACCAAGTGCCGGCGGCAGTGGTGGAGGATAGAGGATTTTTAAGTTTGAGTTTTAAATCAGCCTCAAACATGGATATTCCTCTAACAAAAAGACTTCAGGGAGTATATATATTGATCACCAAGATACCATCTGAGGACATCATTCGGATGGATGAATTTTCAAAGGATGGGCTGACTTTAAATGAGATAAGCAGGATCAAATCTATTTTGGAAGCACATTGCAATGAAAAAGAGTTGAAACTATTTAAAAACTTTATCGACGTATTAGATTGAAATTGCATTTGGAATTAGGGGGGACAGACATGTTGCCGCAATGCTCGGTAGTTATTCCCGTTTACAACAGGGAAGACTACATAACACAAACGGTAGAATCGGTTTTAGAGCAAAGCTTCTCGGATTTTGAGATTCTCTTGATAGATGATTGCTCTACGGACGGCAGCTACGATCTATTGAAGGGACTTGAAAGAAAAGATGAGAGAATAAAGGTATATAAAAATAAAGTTAATTTAGGGGTAGCCGAAACCAGGAATAAAGGGGTATCCCTATCCAGAGGCAAGTACATCGCTTTGCTCGACAGTGATGATATCTGGCTCAAAGACAAACTAAAAAAACAGATGGCCCACATAAATGACAAAGAATGCAGGATATCTTACTGCTCTTACGGATTTATAGACAGAAACGGAAACGATATAGGAGGGGTTTTTCAGGTGCCGCCGTATATCGACCTTAGCGGTCTATTAAAAAGAAATGTAATCAGCTGCTCAACGGTACTTGCAGAAAGGGAACTTTTTGAGAAATATCCCTTCAACAAGGATTATTACCATGAAGACCTTGTGGAATGGATAAATATGCTAAAAGAATGCAAGATATCCTACGGATATACGGGAAAGCTTGCGAAGATAAGGATAATGAAGGGTAGCAAGTCAGGTGACAAAGCAAACGCCGCCAAACAGAGGTGGTTGATTTACAGAAATCATATGGAAATGGGGCTTTTGGCTTCTTCGTTTTATTTTTTCAACTATGCTTTGTTCAGCGCAATAAAATACAGAAGCATCAGAAAGGACCTGAGATAGGCATGACAAAAAAACTGCTTATTGTAAATAACAACTTCGATACAGGAGGAGTACAAAGATCCTTGGCTAATCTGTTGAATTTAATTCATGAGGAATACGATATAACTCTATTCGTATTCAGCGCTACAGGAGATTACAGCAAGCGGATACCGGATGATGTGGAGGTATTAGAGGCAAATCCCATTTTAAATCTCCTGGGAATATCACAAAAGCAGGCGAAAACCAAAGGGATGGCACTTTATCTTTTAAGGGGCGCCCTTGCTTTTTATACAAAATTAATTAACTGCCATTTGCCGATTTTCTTGATGGTGTCAACTCAGAAGAAATTAATGGATTTTGACGTGGCAATATCATTTTTACACAATGACACCGGAAAGCTCTTGTATGGAGGATGCAACGATTTTGTAATCCGAAGGGTCGAGTCAAAGAAGAAAGTGGCATTTTTACATTGTGATTTTTCAGAATACGGTGGGAACACGAGACACAATAGAAAGTCTTACAGGAAGTTTGACAAGGTAGCAGCTGTATCCGAAGGGTGTAAAAAAAGTTTTGTAAAAGCTGTTTCGGATATGGAAGACAGGACACATTGCGTATACAACTGCCACAATTACACTGAATACAAAGAGATGGCAAAAAAAGACCCGGTATACTATCCAGGGGATATTCTAAATATAGTGACGGCAGCGAGAATTGACGATGGCAAAGGAATCATCAGAACAGTCAAAGTATTAAAAGAGATCAAAGATGAGGGGTACAGGTTTTGTTGGCACGTGCTTGGCGATGGAAATAAAAAAATCCAAGTGGAAGAACTGGTGAGATCCTTGGGACTTGAAAACGAAGTGATATTGTATGGGAATCAAAAAAACCCATACAGGTATATAAAAAATGCAGACTTATTTCTTTTGCCTTCATATCACGAGGCTGCGCCCATGGTATTTGGAGAGTCTAAGTCGCTAGGGGTTCCGGTAATCACCACAGAGACAACCTCTGCTCGAGATATGATACTAGAAGACAGGGAAGGAACTGTATGTGAAAACAGCAGTAAAGGGATATACAGGGCATTAAAAGCGGTTTTGAATGACCCATCTAAGCTAAATAGATGGAAATTGTACTTGAGCAACAAGTCCTATGACAACAATTTAGCCCTGGAGCAGTTTCGCAAGCTGATTGAGTGACTTTTTAATGAGAGGTTGATGGAGGATGGATTGGCCGGATAACAAAAAATTTGCTTTTACGATAATAGATGATACAGACAAGGCAACTATTGAAAATATAAAGCCAATATATGATTTTTTATACGAAAAAGGCATAATCACTACAAAAACTGTCTGGACACATCCATCTGATGACGAATTCAAGGCAGATACATTGGTTGACGATGCCTATAGAGCGTTCATAAAGGAGATAGCGGATAAAGGCTTTGAGATTGGTTTTCATGGAGCCGGATCAGGGGATTTCAACAGGGATGATATCTTGAGTTCCTTCAATATGATTAAAGAGCTAGTTGGCTACTATCCAAAAGTCCATATGAACCATGCCTTTAATAAGAACAATATCTACTGGAACGACAAGAGATTTACCTATCCCATAGGTCTTTTATACAGGGGAGGCAAGAAGCTTTTAAAAATGGAGAGTGCCGTGACTCAGGGGGAGATGGAGGATAGCCCGTTTTTCTGGGGAGACATTGCCAAGGAAAACGTGATGTATATAAGAAATCGGGTATTTACCGGGCTTGATACATTGTCTTACGATAAGTACATGCCTTACAAAGAAAAAAACAAGGAAAAATATTCAAACTATTGGTTCAGTTCGTCTGACGGAATTGATTGCCATACGGCGCTTAAGCTGTTGTCAAAGAAAAATATAGATAAATTAGAGAAAGGAGGAGGATGTGCTGTAGTATACGTCCACTTTGCATACGGTTTTGTCAACGGCGAGGGGAAACTTAATGAGCTGTTTAAGGAAAGAATAAATTATCTGTCTGAAAAAAATGGCTGGTTCGTTCCAGCGGGAGAGTTGTTGGACTTTCTAAAGGATAAAAGAGAAGATGATGTTTACCTAAACGCTTTGAGTGCATTTGCCCTTGATGCAAGATGGATGGCAGAAAGGATAATTAGAAAAGTATTTTGGGGGGTGTAACATGTACACTTTTGAGATCGTGGATATGAATGATGTCGATATAGAGGAATACTACGGATTCGAAAAGAAAAGTCCATTTACAACGATTCCATGGTTAAAGTATCTGATGGAGGACAATGCAGGAGAGCCTCTAATACTCAGGATAAGAAAAGGAGATGATCTTGTAGGATATTTTACCGGAGTCAAAATAAAAAGGTTTGGCGTAAACATATTAGGCAGCCCTTTTAAAGGTTGGGCTACGGGATACATGGGCTATGACCTATATGATTACAGTCTGGTCAAGGAGCTGCTTACTCCAACTATCGACTTTATATTTAAAAATTCATCTTGCAAACATATCGAAATAATGGACAGGCATCTGCTTCCGGAGGAAATCGAAGGCTTAAAATACGACACGGAAGTCTTCACAACGGTTGAGATCCCGATATACAAGACTGATGAGGAGTTTTTTGAGAACATAGCAGGCAAGTGCAGGCAGCTTATAAGACAGTTTGAACGAAGGGGAGCGACGATAGAAAAGGCGGAGCCAAATGATGAGCTGGCCCGGGAGATCCACGACCAGCTTTGCGAGGTATTTGCAAAACAAAATTTGGTGCCTACATTTTCCTTGGAGAAGATAAATAATTTATTCAATAACCTTAAAGATACGGGGATGCTTCACTGCTACGTGGTTAAAGAGCCTGGAGGGACCATCATCTCATCCATAGTTTTTGTAGGGATGGGTAAGAAAATGTTTTGCTGGTGCACTGAAAGCAGACGAGAGCACTTAAACTACAGGCCCAATGAATATATGATATGGCACTGCCTAAGAGAGTTTAGAGACATGGGCTTTGAGATGTTTGATTATGCCGGTGCGGCAGATTATAAATACAAGTGGAACCCCATAGAGGTAAGCTACGTCAGGGTCATGGCATCTAAGCATCCGGTTCTTTTAGCCGGCAGGAACATGGCTCAAGCGGCATATTGGAAACTGCTTAAGTTAAGAGGCGTTATGAGAAGATGTTAGAATTCTGATTTAAGGAGAGATTAGAATGAAAGTTGAAGTGCTGTGTGTCACGATGCATCAAAAGGGATTGGATAAATATGAAGAAATGAACATCCAATCGGATGTGGTCTTTGCCAATCAAGCTGATAGACACAGCTACGAGGAAGCTATGATTGATGGCAATAGGGTGAAAATGATAACGACTCCTTATAGAGGTGTAGGAAACAACAGGAATATGGCCATATTGCACGCTACAGGAGATATATTGATGTTTGCAGATGATGACGTGATTTATTCGGATGGTTACGCAAAAGGAGTGATAGAGGCATTTGAAAGCGTTCCTGACGCTGATATGATGGTATTTCATTGCACGACAAATTCCGACAGAGGAATGCCTGACATAGATGCAGTAAAAAGAGTTAGAATCTGGAATTCAATGAGATATGGAACATTTTGCTTTGTGATAAAAAAAGAGAGTCTTTTAAAAAACAACCTAAACTTCACCCAGCTCTTCGGCGGAGGATCCAGGTATTGTGCCGGAGAGGATAACCTTTTCATGAGGGACGCCCTTAAAAGAGGATTAAAAGTGTATGCACATCCCTTTACCATAGCATTTGTTAAACAGGACGAATCTACTTGGTTTAAGGGCTACGACGAAAAGTTTTTTTTCGACAACGGAGCTTGGCTTAATGCAACATTCCCTGTGCTAAAGCATCTTTTGGTATGGTATTTTGTATTGAACTTTTCCAAGAGGACTGATCTTGGGAGAAACAAAATATTAAAGCTTCAATATGCAGGCATCGAAGCATTCGAAAAGGGGATTAGCTACAAGGAGTGGGCTGAAGATAACAAAATCTAGATGACGGAGAATAGCCATGATAAAAAGCGATAAAGGGAAAATAGTCTATATCTTAATACTTGCACTGTTAAATGTCGCGTTGCTGTCAGTAGGACACGCAGTAGGGTCTTCCCTTTTATTGCTCTTGGCCATTATGTGGTTTGTGATGCTTGCCGTAGCTGCACCTAGGGAATACTACATGCCTATAATGATATTTTATCTCCCTTGGACAGCGCTTCTTAAACTGTCTCCCGGCATGAGCTCGGTCCACTCGCTGGTTACTCTTTTAGTATTGTTGATAGTGGGAGCCAGATGGTTAAAGAAAAACCCTGATATATCGGGAGGATATTTCGCCATTGTTATCATATTTGCAGCATATACTCTTATCGTAAAGTTTCTTAACAGGCTGCCCTTGGAGCCTCAATACATTTTTTTTATGGCGATGATGCTTTTTATACCTATTTATCTTGTGGAATACAAGGAGAAAGTACGTTTTGATGTAAGCGTGCTCTTTTTGGCCTTTGGAAACTTGGCGGCTTGTATTTCAGCACTTATACTAATAGATAATTCCAACATAAAACCATTTATAGTCATTAATAACGAGATGTCCGTAGGCATCAGGTTTAGCGCATTTTATTCAGATCCCAATTACTTTTCTGCTCAGATGCTGGTTGCGATTTCAGGGCTTATGATTATACTGACTAAGACAAAAAATAAGAAGAATATAATACCTGCAGTGATACTGATAATAGCCTTGATATACTATGCCATGCAGTCAGTTTCAAAGGCATTCATGCTCTCGGCTTTTGTGGTTTTATCTCTTTGGTTGTTTAATCTCATGACGGGTAAGAGATCCGTTTCATTTAAAGTATATCTAATGGTAGCCATAATGGGAGTGGTGTTTTTTGTTTTAAGTCAAGACTTGTTCATGCAGCAGCTGGAGTTTTACCTTTTGAGATTTGGGCGAGTGGAGGACGCATCATCTCTAACCACTGGACGTGTAGGCTTGTGGGGCGTGTACCTCAACTATCTCATGTCAAATACTGACAAGCTGTTATTTGGAATTGGTCTCTCGGAAGACCAGCTGAGAAGCATTTTGAATACCAATAATGCCCATATGACCCTAATAGAGATGCTTTACCAAATCGGGCTGTTTGGCGTGATCTTAATGGGGATTTGGTGGAAAAGCCTATTCAAAGGTTTCATGGATGACAGAAAACTTGTTTATTCGGACTGGATGAATATGGGGATTTTAGCAATTGCGATAGTTATGCCTTGGTTTGGACTTGACGTTTTATACTTTAGAGAGTTTTTCTATTTTCCGGCGATATTGCTTTTGATGAAAAAGTATTTGGTTGAAAACGCATAGAATGGAATGAGATAAGGGATGGACAGAGTAAAAATAAAGCAGGGATTAAAAAAAATAAAAAGAGAATATCTGTTGAAGGATATAAACACCGGTGGTTTTCAAACTGAAAGGAAGCTTCTCGTTATCGAATCGGATGATTGGGGCAGCATTAGAATGCCGTCTAGAGAGATATATGAAAAACTGGTTTCCATTGGGGATCCGGTGGATAAAGATCCTTTTACAAAATTTGATTCTCTAGAAAGTGAAGAAGACGTTAAAGCGCTGGTAGAGGTATTGGGAAATTTCAGGGATAAAAACGGTAGAAACCCTGTATTTACTGCAAATTTCGCCGTTGCAAATCCGAACTTCAGGAAGATAGAAGAAGAAAAATTTGAAAGTTACTACTACGAGCCCTTTACAAAAACTTATGAGAGATATCCGTACCATAAAGGTTCTTTTGTCGAATTGAATAAAGCGGTTCGCGAAGGAGTGATTTTTCCTCAGTTTCACTGCAGGGAACACTTAAACGTACCTAGGTGGATGAGAGACTTGAAATCCGGTAAAAATGAAGTCAGAATAGCCTTTGACTATAATATGATAAGCACTGCCAGCTCCTTTGATAAGGACAACAAGTTTGCCTACATGGATTCCTTTAATTTATCAAATAGTGAGGATGCGTCATATATGTCCAGTGTTTTAAAGGAGGGCTTGGAAATTTTTGAAGATATATTCGGGTTTAAATCAAAATCCTTTATAGCCTCTTGCTACGTGTGGAATGATGATCTGGAAGAGGAGCTGTATAAGCTTGGTATAGAGTTCATCCAGGGAGGAAGGGTTCAGCTGGTACCAAGACCGGAAAAAGATGGTTCTTTTTATGATGAAAGAAGACATTATATCGGGCAAAAAAATAAAAGAGATCAGATATACCTCGTGAGAAATTGCGACTTTGAGCCGACGTGGAATCCGGATTACGACTGGGTGGAAAGGTGTATTGAGGAAATCGAGCATGCATTCAAGTATAAAAAGCCTGCTACTGTAAGCACCCACAGACTCAACTACATAGGGTTTATACATGAAAAAAACAGAGAGAAAAACCTGGAGCTGCTGGGGGATCTGTTTGAAAAAGTTTTGGAGAAATGGCCGGATATAGAATTCTTGACAACTGTGGAGCTTGGAGATTTGATTAAAATCAACGGAAACAACTAGAAAACGGAGCGGATGATAATGAAAAAACTCGATATAGATAAACTGCATCATATACTCTTGGAAGCCTTAAATGAAGTTCACCGAATATGCTTAAAGCACGATATTAAATATTATATGGTGGGTGGGTCGCTGATAGGAGCTGTCAGGCATAAGGGATTTGTCCCTTGGGATGCAGACATCGATTTAGCCATGATGAGATCAGACTATGATAAATTCCTGTCTGTGTGCGAGTGCGAATTGAGCGACAAGTATTTTTTGCAAAATTACCATACTGACGTTGATTTCAGCCCTCCCATCAGCAGACTGTGCATTCAGGGCACTTATGTCTGCGAGTATTTTTTCAGGCATCTTAAATTTAACAAAGGAGCTTACTTAGATATTTTTTCCCTTGACGACATACCAAATGACTTGAATTTGAGAAAAAAGCAAAAGAAACGTTTGGAGCTGATAGACAAGCTGATGATTTATAAGCTTTGTATCGTATATGACAAGGGAATCTTAAGCAGCAAGCTTATCGCAAAAAAAGTGATACAATTATTTATGATTCCTCTCTCCCTTTCCTTCCTTCAAAGAAACAGGGAAAAGGAGATGACGAAATATAATATTGATGGGGATGCAGAATATGTTTGCCAAACGGCAATCAAATACGGTTACGATAGGGGCACTCATCTTCGCAGCACCTTTGGAGACCCTGTGCTGATGGAATTTGAAGGAAAAAAATATTATGTGCCTCGTGACTGGGACAGTTATCTAAAAACAACTTTCGGAGACTACATGAAGCTGCCTCCCGTTGAGGAGAGAAAACCGATTTATGACGTCTACGAACTTTAAAAGGGGTTGGAGGTATTGAGGACAAAAAGGTTCATATACAATTCAGTTACCTTTGCGACCCTCCAGGTGTTTACGATTGCCGGGGGACTGATACTAACGAGGATGTTTCTTACCACTTACGGCTCCGAATTAAATGGTTTGGTAACATCCATCATACAGTTCGTAGCGTACTTTAGCTATGTTGAGGCAGGATTGGGAACGGCTTTGATTTATGCTCTCTACAAGCCATTGGCAAAGGGATGCATAAGAGAGGTAGACGGAATAGTCACATTGGCCAGAAGGTCCTACTTGAAGGCCAGCGGGGTTTACTTTGCCTTGGTCGTAGGGCTCTCGTTTATATATCCTTTTATAGTAAGTAGCGAGAGCACGGATTTGTTAACTATTTCTCTGCTTGTAATTGTCATTGGAGCCTTCGGTGCATTGGAATTTTTCACCATGGCAAAGTACCGCGTTCTTTTAGTGGCTGATCAAAAGGAATATGTAATATCCATAGTGCTGTCCATTGCATACATCGTGAACTTTGCCTTGACGGCATACATGATATCCATAGAAGCTTACGTGGTGTGGGTAAGAACGGTTCCCTTGGTGTCGTTTATCCTAAGGGCCGTGATTCTTCTTGCATATGTAAAGAGGAACTACCCTTATATTACATATAAAGAGCCGGCAGACAGCAAGTATCTGAAGCGCAGATGGGACGCACTGATAATGCAGCTAAGCGTCAGCATAAATACTTCCGTGCCGGTAGTGCTGATTTCGATCTTTGCATCTCTGAAAATTGCAAGCGTCTTTGCAATATATAATCTGGTATTTTCAGGACTTATAGCCATAACATCCATATTTACAGCTGGAGTTTCTGCTTCATTTGGAAATATTGTGGCAAACAAGGAAATGGAAAAGTTAAAGAGGGTGCAGACCCAGTTCGAATTTTTTATTTTTGCCATCACTGCTTTTTTATATGCCTGCGCTTTAATTCTTATAGACTCGTTTGTAGAGCTGTATACGCAGGGAGTCACAGACATCGATTATGCAAGCAATGTCTACGGATATCTGTTTGTTACCTGGGGAGTATTGTTCAACGTTAGGATTCCATACACGGCGCTTATAAACTCGTCGGGGCTTTACAGGGAGACGAGAAGGGTGAATATTTGGCAGATAGCATTGATAATTTCAACAGGAGCTGTTTTAGTTCAGTTTTGGGAAATGACAGGGGTTCTTTTGGCCATGATAATATCTGCATCTTACTGGGTTTATGGTCTTATAGATGTAGTAAAAAAAGAAGTACTGGATACAGCCCCGAAAACTACATATATTAGAGTCGTAAGAATGTTTGCAGTGATAGCTGTCTCTATACTGCCATTTAGGCTTGGCATGACTATAGACCCGTCAACATATGCAGGGTGGGTGCGTGATGCTTTTATAGTAGCCGCTTGGTGTGGTATTGTTACCCTGGTGATAAGCTTTGTCTTTGACAGAAAGGTTATGCTCGAAATCCTTGTTAGAATCAAGGAACTGATAGGGCGATAAAGTTTTATCCATGGCAAGCGGTATATGTTTTGAATAACTCTTTGAGAGGTATAATTAAATTAAAGATGGTTTTGTTAACAGGAAGGGTGATCAGCTTTGAGTATAAGAAGATTGATAGGAGTTCTAAAAAGCAAGTGGTGGGTCATGGCTTTTGCCTTTTTAATAGGAGGGGTTTTGGCCGGTCTGATAATTTCGTATACTCCTCCAACATATAAAGCTGAAGTAACCCTTTATTCAATGGATCTAGAAAGAATAAGAGAAGAAGGGCAAACATTGGAGTTTTACGACATTCAGCTTAGTCGGGAGGTATTAAACCAGTTTAGGGAGGTAATCCACAGCAGAAGGGTTATCTCAGCTGTAATAGATGAGCTAGGGCAGTACAATCTGACGGAAAAAGAAATACTCGAAAAAACTGCCATATCAAGCAGCATAGATTCAAATATATTCTATATCAACGCAAAGGACAAAGATCCTGAAAAGGCTGCTATTGTAGCAAATTCCATGGCTAGGACTTTTTCGACGGTTATCAGAAGCATTATAAATACAGAAAACGTCGGAATACTTGATGAGGCAATAGTACCTATCGAACCGGAAAGAAATTATGGGGTGGCATTTATGATCCTGGGCATGATAGCAGGCTCGGTATTGTCATTTAGCGCATTGTACGTAATGGAATATTTTAATCCAAAAGTATACTTTGAAGAAGATCTAGTGGAAGGTTTGGGTTTTAGAGTGATGGGAACTATACCAAGGCACAATACTGATGAAGGGGATTTTGGATATGGGGGGAAATAAAGCACTTAGCTCACATAAAATGAATAGGGCAGTAACTAGTGCATACGAGGTGCTAGCGGTAAATTTAAAGCTTGCCAAGGAAGAAGATAGCAGAAAGACCACCAGCTACGTCATGACAAGCTGCAGCCGGGCAGAGGGAAAAACGAGCATAGCTTACGGGTTGGCTAAGACTATGGCATCTTCAGGCTTTAAGACTCTTCTTGTGGATGGGGACATGAGAAAGCCTTTAGCTGCGAAAAAAATAAAGAACAAGGGAAAGATGGGCCTTAGTGATATTTTGTTGGGCAAATGCTCTATGGAAGATGCCTTGCTTGAGACAGATACGGATAATCTTCATTATATTTCATCGGGCTGTGACAATAAAAATCCCATAGCTCTTCTTATGGGAAACAGGTTTTCGCGGTTTGTCGATGAGACGGAGAGGGTCTATAATATAGTCATATTTGATTCTCCTGCAATAGAAGACTACTTTGATGCGGCAATAATCGCCTCAAACGTGGATTCGACCATTCTGGTTGTAAAAAAAGCCAAGACGTCACTTAAAAGCCTTGAGGATGTAAAGGACAAACTTGAAAAGATAGGTGCCCACATCGCAGGCGTTGTAATAAACAGTGGCGGAAAGAGCAAGAGAACCCTAAATTTAAGGGATTATGAGAAAGGTTTCGTCTCAGGCAACATGATATCCGATGAAGGTAAATGTGGACGATGAATCAAAAAACATAAAATGTAAATAATGGGCATGCAAACTTAGTTCGAAGCTATAAATTCAGATAAAAATTTAATATTGACATGGGAAAACAGCTGTGATAACATCATGAAAAATAAAGGTTTTAGAGATATTGGACCTTTTAGTAAGCGACAGTTTGTCTGAGCGAAGTATTTCCAGTTAATTTAAAACAAATTAAACTTCAAATGATAATGGCAAACCTTCCGAAAGAAAGGGGCGCAAAGCTATAGGGCCTGTAAAATGGCAGCCAGCTACCAAAAGGGGTTTTTTTGTTTGGAATCCATCAGGCACTCTGTTGAAAAAAGAAAGTAGAGGGAAACAAAGCAATGAAAAAGAACAACAAAAGCTTTATTTTTGTGGCAATCAGTATGATTATACTCTTTGTCATGGTCGGAGCAGCATTTGCGGATCCGGGACAATGGTTAGACACAGACGACAGCGCAGACACTAGTATAAGTCAAAGCGATAACATTATAGCAAACGAAGACAAGCCGGCAGCTGAAAAAATCAATGATTCAGAAGAGGCAGAAGAGGCAGAAGAAGAGACGGAAAAACAAGAAGAGGAAAAAGAAGCAGAAAAAAAGGTTGAAGAAAGTGACAAAAAAGATGCGGAAAAATCAGTTTCAAGCACTGAATCGTCATCTTCCAAATCAACAAGTACAAGCACGTCATCAACAGCTTCTAAAAGCAGCAGCACAAGTACTCAAAGCACTGCGACTAAAACTGAAACAACAGCTCCAAAGACCGAATCGACGACAAGTAGCGTGGAAGCAACAAGAGGAGATACCAGTGTCAAGCTGGTAGCAGGAGCATATTTTGTAGCGACTAGCGGGAACGATTCAAATCCTGGTACGCAGGAACAGCCATTTAGAACCATACAGAAGGCTGCAAATACAGTTAAAGCTGGGGATACAGTCTATATCAGAGGCGGCACCTACAACGAAAAGGTGGACATGCAGACCTCAGGTACAAGCGGCAACTATATTACATTTAGAAACTATCCAGGTGAAAAGCCGGTCGTAGACGGAAAAGGAATCGACTGGGGATACAACTGGAACAGCCTCGTAAACATTAATTCCAAGAGCTACATAAGGCTTGAAGGACTAAGGGTAATCAACTCTAGATGGGCGGGAATAGGCTCTACTAAGGTAGAGGCTAACTCCAACTATATTCAGGTAATAAACTGTTCTACATCCAACACGAGGGCGTCGGGAATAGCATTTTATACTGCAACAAATATTACAGTTGACGGAAATTCAGTAGAAAAGGCTTGCACGGCATCTGGATCCCAAGAAGCGATTTCATTTTCTAATGTAAATGGCTTCGTAATCAGAAACAACAGGGTATTTAACATAACCAACAGCGTTCAGGGAGCTGGCGGTGAGGGGATTGACGCAAAGGAAGGATCCTCAAACGGAAAGATATACAACAATACAGTCCACGACATCGCAAAGATTGGTATATACATAGATTCTTACAGCAAGACTTCAAGCAATATCGAAGTGTACGGAAACAACATATACAACTGCGGGCAGGGAATAACCGTAGCGTCTGAAAAAGGCGGAACACTGAGAAACGTAAACATATACAACAATACTATCAGAAACTGCAGAGTTGGATACACTGTTGCAGGCTGGGATTATAATTACAGCAGTCCCATGGATAATATAAAATTTTATAATAACACCATATCTGGAGGTAACATTCGCTTGAACAATCCAGATGCAAAAAGAATCTTCATTACAGGAAACAGATTGACGGGTGGAACCATCGTAATGGACGGAGGAATTGAATCAGAGACCACTATTGAAGGGAACACAATTAATTAATCATTTTTTAAAGCATCATTGGCAAATTACAAGATTAGCAATAAAAAATGGTAAAGTGTAGTATAATAAGAATATAAATTGTTAAGCAAAGCCCCAAATTGTAGGTTAAGAACATCCGGCAATTTTGGGGCTTGTTGCGTATATTTTTATGAAAAGAGGCGCTGATAAAATGAAAATTACAAAAATGCTCGCGGCTATGTTTTTGTTGATTATACCTATTCTATTTTTTGGCTGTAATTTGGAAGTTGAGCAGGAACAAAGCGTTTATTATGTTTCCACTCAAGGGGATGATGAAAGTCCAGGTACTTTTGACGAGCCGTGGAGAACCATCCAAAAGGCATCAGATAACATGGCGGCAGGAGATACGGTCTACTTAAGGGAAGGGGTTTATAACGAAGCGGTAACAGTTAACGCATCTGGAGAAGTGGGCAATTACATAACTATTTCAAATTATCAGGACGAAACAGTGGTGGTTGACGGTGAAGGAATAGACTGGGGATATAACTGGAGCAGCCTCTTTGACATAAATACTCAAAGCTATTTAAGAATCGAAGGCATAAGGGTAATTAACTCCAGATGGGCGGGGTTTGGATCTACTACAGATGACAAGGGATCAAGCTATGTTGAAATATTAAACTGCTCCACCTACAATACCCAAGCCTCAGGAATAATATTTATGAATGCAGATAATATAATCATTCAAGGCAATTCAATAGAAAGGGCAAGCATCAACACATCAGGCTCACAAGAGGGAATATCCTTGGATAATGTGGATTACTTCGAAATAAAAAACAATAAAGTATTCAATTTTACCAACGATGTCCCAGGTAGAGGTGGAGAGGCGATAGATGCCAAGAACGGTTCCTCTTATGGAAAGATTTATGGCAACGAGGTCTACAATATACCCAAGATAGGAATATACATAGATTCATATGAAGGGGATCAGAAAGATATAGAGGTGTACGACAACATAATATACAGCTGTGGACAAGGTATCACCCTGGCAAATGAAAAGGGAGGATATCTAAGGGATGTAGTTGTTAGAAATAACGATATATCCTACTGCAGCTGGGGCTTGGCCATAGGAGGATGGAGCGATGGATACAGCCACGAAATGGAAAACATATCTTTTGTGGACAATAAACTAACGGGAATCTCAAGATCAGGAATATACCTAAATAATCCGGACGCAAAAAATGTAGTCATAAAGGGCAATCGAATTCAAGGAACGTCTTCATACGTTCCCATCCGGCTCAATGGTGGTAATTTAAGCGAGACTTTTATTGACGGCAACTATTTTGATATAATAAGCGGTGATCACCCTGTTGGAAGAAATTATAATATGCTTGAATAAGCTGAACTCGTTAAAATCGCGCTAAAAAAGGGTATATACTAAGTATGAAAGTCACCTGAAGAAAGCGGATGATTTTAATGAAAAAAAGGAAGCTGTTCATAATCATCGTAATAGTGTTGATATTTGCATTGGGAGCTTCAATCAAGTACATTTACGATTCAACGGATTATCAAAATGTTTTGGTGCCGGAAACAGAAGATGAAAATCCTGCGCGAGCTCCTAATGATAGTCCTAATGACGAAAAAGCAGAAAATGAAGAGGCGCCGAAACAGGAACAGAGCCTGGAAGATGAAGACAGTTACATTGATGATTTGAATACATCTTCAAATACGATAACACTTTTGATGCTGGGCATAGATGAATCAGAGGACAGAAATATAGGCATATACCGCTCAGACGTAATAGTAATAGCGAGGATGGATCTTGATAACAACTGGATAAAAGTGCTCAGCATACCAAGAGATACGTATGCGTATCTTCCCGTTAGAGATAGGATGGACAAGTTGGGACATGCATATGCTTTTGGCAGCCTAAACGGCTACGGTCCCCAGGCAAGCGCAGAGGCTCTTGAAAATTTCTTGGGGGATATAAAAATAGACTATTACTTTGCCATCAAGATGGATCCAGTTCCGGGAATAGTTGATGACATTGGCGGAGTGAAGGTAGACGTTGATGTAAATATGAGAGATGCTCGCAGAGGGATAGAAATCAACAAAGGAGAACAGGTATTAAACGGAGATGAAGCAATGCTCTACATTCAGTGGAGAAGGACTCCAAGAGGTGATATAGACAGGATATTAAGGGTTCAAAACTTCACATCTTCCATGTATAAACAGCTGAGGCAAAACAATCAGATGGTAGAGGCGGCAAGGATTATCCTAAACTACAGATCAGGCATAGAGACAAACCTCACGTCAAGGCACATGATTGCTCTTGCCACTTACTTCAATCAGCTTCCGGAAGGCGCTGTAGCTTACTATACGGTTTCTGGAAGATCTCGGATGATAAATGGAACAAGCTACTGGATAGCAAATGAAAATGACGAAGAGATAGATGAGTTTTTGGACCAAGAAAAAGGCGCCGGCAGCTAAAAACCGGCGCCCTCGACTTAAACCGTATCAAGGCTTCTTCTTACCATTGGAACCCTAAGAGCCAGAGCGCTTCCCAAGAAGCAAGATAGAATATCTCCAGGCAAAGGCAGTAAGAATGCGTGAAAAAACAGCACTGATGGATTGATGTTTAGGCTTAAAACAAAACT
>CAZOTE010000038.1:0-18781 GCA_964582705.1 uncultured Eubacteriaceae bacterium
ATTTACACTATAGAATCTTTTAAAAATTATCGGACATTTAATGTTGCAATTATTCTTAGTAAGGAAATGATGAAAAATAGATTGAGAAACATCTAGAACTGTCGTATAATAATAAATCGTGACAGTTCGCAATATCCTGTCAATAAAAAAAACTACGGAGGAAAAAATGAATAACAAAACGAATTTCTTGATGAAAGCGAGCATCATCGCTGCGCTTTACGCTACGTTGACTTTGATGCTTCCCTTTTTAAGTTATGGAGGGATGCAGGTAAGGTTTTCTGAAGCGCTTACAGTGTTGCCGTATTTTACTACTGCAGCAATTCCTGGGCTATTTGCCGGATGTCTTTTGGCAAACTTCTTTGGAAGCCCATTAGGCATGCTTGATGTGGTATTGGGAAGCCTCACTACACTAATATCCGCTTGGATGGCATCAAAGATCAAAAACAAAAAAATGGTGCCTTTGCCATCCGTTATACTAAACGCGTTGGTAATCCCCTACGTACTCTATAAAGCTTTCGGAATACCTTACTTGCCGTCGGTGCTATGGGTGGGATTAGGCCAGACAATCGCGGTATACGGCATCGGGTATCCTTTGCTCTTATTCATAGACAGAAACGACAAATTAAAAAGTCTCATAAAAAAATAAAACACCTCGAGGTGTTTTATTTTTATGGATTTTCAGAGAATCTCTTGGTTAGCTTTTCCGCTATGTCATAGGCTACCTTGTTTATCGTTCCGGCTCCCGCTACCAGGATGAAATCCCCAGGCTTAGCCATTGAGGTTACGTGATTTGAAATTTCATCAAAATCACTGATGTGGATCGCTGAAGTTTGATGGTCTTTATTCAAGGCGTCTGCAAGTTCGCCGTTTTTTATGCCCCATTTGTTTTTCTCTCTTGCTGCATAGATGTCGCTGACTATTACATAGTCCGCGTCTTTAAGTGCATCGGTAAGCTCGTCAAAGAAGTGGTGGGTTCTTGAAAAGGTATGGGGTTGGAATACTACTATCAAGCGGTCAGCGTTGTAATTCCTGCATGCGTCTATAGTAACCTTCAGTTCCGTAGGATGGTGGGCGTAATCCTCTACCACGGTGATATCGTTTATTTTGCCTCTAAACTCAAATCGCCTTCCAGCTCCAGCAAAGGTTTTTAGGCTCTCCGAAAGCATCTTTGTAGGAATGCCGCAGATATCTGCGCAGGCAATCGCCGCAAGTGAGTTCATAACGTTATGCTCGCCGGGGATAGAAAGGGTGAATCTGTGTAAAAGAACTCCTTTTTTATATACGTCAAAAGATGGCTTGCCGTTGGCGTCATAGGAAATGTTTGTCGCTTGGTATTCGTTGTTTTCATTTAGACCGGTTGTAACTACTGTGCACTCTAGGTTGTGGCAAATATCGAGGATGTCGCTGCTGTCTCCGTTTGCGATTAGATATCCATCCTTAGGGATAATACTCGCAAATTTTTTAAAGGAATCTTTCACCTGGTCTAAATTTTTAAAGTAGTCCACATGATCTAGCTCGATGTTTAATATTATGCCGATTTTGTGTCTCGATCTCAGAAAACTGTCCACATATTCACAGGCTTCTGTTACGAAATAATCGCTTTTTCCCACTCTGTAGTTGCCCTGTAGTGCCGGAACAACTCCACCGACGCTGACTGTAGGGTCGAGTCCAGACAAATAGAATATTGATGCGATGAGAGAAGATGTGGTCGTTTTTCCGTGGGTTCCCGCAACTGCGATGGTCTTGCCGAAGGCTTCAGTCATTACCCCCAAAAATTCGCTTCTTTCAAGCATGGGGATTCCCAGTTCTTGCGCTTTTTTTAATTCTGGATTCTCGCTGTCGATGGCTGCTGTGTAGACAATCAGGCTGCAGTCGTCATCTATGTTTTCAGCGCTATGACCAATGGAGACCTTTGCGCCTGAGGATAAGAGCTTGTCAGTATAAGATGAGCTCTGCATGTCCGAGCCGGTTGCATTTATGCCGTTTTCTATGAGTATGGACGCAAGGCCGCTCATGCTAGAGCCCCCTATGCCTACAAAATGGACTCTTTCCAAATGTATTGAAAGGATTTTTTCGAGTTCTCGCTTCAAATTAATTTACCTCACTTGTTTTCTAATAGTGGATGTTTGATTGTATTTTACATCTGAAAATATTATAACACATAGGTGGTGATTTGAATCTTTGAGTATGAAAATAAATCAATATTTGAAAAATGTTAAATATACGTTGAATTTTAGGGTAAATATGAATAAAATTAAAAATGTAAGTGTTAATATTCGTGTTTTATTAATGCGACAAATCGATATATAAGAGGTGCAAAATTGGAAAAATATAAACGAAACGAAAGGATTGGAGCTATCATCAAGATATTGGCAGACAATCCCAATAAGGTTATAACGTATAATTTCTTCAGCGAGAAATTTTCTGCAGCCAAATCGAGCATCAGTGAAGATGTCCTTGTAGTGAAGAAAATCATAGAAAATCTGGAAATGGGGAAAATAGAAACCGTCGCGGGTGCCGCCGGCGGTGTAAAGTATGTGCCTGTCATGTCGATAGAGGACACAGAAACGTTTCTTGAAGAAGTTTGCAGAAAGCTCATGGACAAAGAGCGGATAATTCCAGGAGGTTTTTTGTACTATACGGATATTATTTACATGCCGGATATAGTAGACAAGTTGGGAAGGATAATCGCAAGCAGATACCTTCATGAAAAGGTTGATTACGTTGTTACTATGGAGACCAAGGGCATACCGGTGGCTCTGATGACTGCTAAATACTTGAACCTTCCACTGGTCATAGTAAGAAGGCAAAGCAAGGTCACTGAGGGAACCACGGTTACCATCAATTATGTATCGGGAAGCAGTTCGAAAATAAGCACTATGTCTCTTTCAAAGAGGGCCATGAAAAAGGGAGCCAAAGTCGTAGTAGTCGATGACTTCATGAAGGGCGGAGGAACGGCGATGGGGATCGTCAACATGATGATGGAATTTGAAGCAGAGGTAAAAGGAATATCGGTGTTGCTTGCCATGAAAGATCCCGAGAAGAAATTGGTGGAGAAATTTCACCCATTGTTGATGATAGAAAGACTCGATCCTATGAATGGAGAGGTAAATATTTATCCGTTTGACAGAATAAAGAAATAAATACAGGTAAAGAAGGATGAAAATTAAAAAAAACTGATTTTTTTTAAAAAAGTACTAAAAAAAAAAGGGAATTTCCTATATAATAGATAATACAACAGTATCAATGTCTATCAATGTCTTATAACTAAGGGGGAGGCTAAAAAGATGCAAATCACAGATGTAAGAGTTAGAAAGATCTCAAAGGAAGGCAAGATGAAAGCGATTGTATCAGTGACCTTTGACGATCAGTTTGTCGTTCACGATATTAAAATCATCGAGGGACAGAACGGTTTGTTCATTGCAATGCCAAGCAGAAAGACTCCGGACGGAGAATTCAAAGACATAGCTCATCCAATCAACATGGATACCAGAACTCAAATCCAGGATTCGGTTCTTGAAAAATACACAGCGGTTTTAGAAGAACAAGATGACATTGATGAAGAGAGTGAAATTTTAGAATAAGTATAGAATAAAGGGATTGAGCAATCCCTTTTTTTATTTACCTGTTTTTCAGGGTAATTTGATGTATACAAAAACCAAATTAAAGCATATAATAATAATGCGAGTACTATGAACTTTTATGGAGGTGCGTGCAATGGGAAATACAATAGCATTGATTTTAGCCGCAGGAAAAGGCACTAGGATGAAATCTGAAATTCCAAAGGTGCTTCACAAGGTTGCAGGCAAATATATGATTCAGCATGTTATAGATAGCTGCCGGAAAGCGCGGGCAGATCAAATATACGCAATTGTAGGCCATAAAAAAGAGCTTATTAAAGAGGCTCTGGGAGAAGAAATAAAATACATCAGCCAGGACAAGCAGTTGGGGACGGGACATGCTGTGATGATCGCAGCGGACAATCTTCCAAATGACGATACGAACGTATTGGTACTAGTAGGAGACGCCCCTCTAATAAGCGGCGCAACCTTGTCTGAGTTAATCAAATGCCACGAAGAAGAAAAGAGAAGCGCCACAGTTCTTGCCGCTGCGATGGATGACCCACAGGGATATGGCAGAATCATAAAAGATGGAATAGGAAACTTGAAAAAAATTATAGAGCAAAAGGACGCAACAGCAGAAGAGCTGCAGATAAATGAGATAAACTCCGGCATGTACTGTTTTAAAAGCGATGACCTTATTATGGCTTTGCAAAAACTTGACAACGACAACGCCCAGGGAGAGTATTACCTAACGGATGTCATCGAGATCATGAACGATTCAGGCTTGAAAACCGGCACATGGACGACGGATGAAGAAGACATAAAGGCTGTCAACTCCAGGGTGGAGCTCGCGCAGGTTGAAAAAATAATGAGAAGGATCATAAATGAAAAGCATATGGACAACGGCGTTACGTTTATAGACCCTGAAAGCACGTATATACATGAAGAAGTTATAATAGGCAGCGACACAGTGGTTTATCCCGGGTGCATAATTGAAGGTGCTACTCGAATAGGCTCAGGGTGTGAGATACTGGAAAATACCAAGATTCTTGATTGCATCATAGGAGACGGCGTCAGAATACAAAGCTCTACGTTGGCTGAAAGCAAAATAGGAGACCACACCAAGATAGGGCCTTACGCATATGTTAGGCCGGGATGTGAAATCGGAAAAAATGCCAAGATTGGGGATTTTGTTGAATTTAAAAACGTGAAATTCGGAGATGGATCAAAGGCGTCCCATTTGACTTACGTCGGAGACGGTATCGTAGGGGAAAATGTAAATCTGGGATGTGGCGTCGTGTTTGTAAACTATGACGGAAAGAAAAAGCACCTTACGGTAGTGGAAGACGATGCTTTCATAGGCTGCAATACTAATCTTATAGCTCCCGTCACAGTTAAGCGAGGCTCATACATAGCGGCAGGCTCCACAATAACGGATACAGTTCCCGAAGACAGCTTGGCCATAGCGCGTTGCAGGCAGGTAAATAAAGAAGGCTATTTATTAAATAAATAGCCATATAGATATAATTCAGGAGGAGAAAGAATAAATGGATGGTAAGTTTCAAGAAATGAAGATCATCGCTGGGAATTCCAACATTCAACTGGCAAAGGAGATTGCTGATATGCTGGGCATACCTTTGACAGACTCTACAGTTGGAGCCTTCAGCGATGGTGAGATCTCGGTAAATGTCAACGAAACTGTCAGGGGATCGGACGTATTTGTAATTCAGTCCACGTCTTATCCGGTAAACAGAAACTTGATGGAGCTTTTGATCATCA
Source organism: uncultured Eubacteriaceae bacterium (assembly GCA_964582705.1). Taxonomy (GTDB): domain Bacteria; phylum Bacillota; class Clostridia; order Eubacteriales; family Alkalibacteraceae; genus Alkalibacter. The sequence continues at coordinate 5,343 of CAZOTE010000038.1, forward strand.
TAGACGCTATGAAGAGAGCTTCAGCAGGAAGAATCAATGCAGTCATCCCTTATTACGGGTATGGAAGGCAGGACAGAAAAGCAAAATCCAGGGACCCTATAACTGCCAAACTTGTTGCGGATCTTATAACGGTTGCGGGTGCTGACAGGGTAATAACCATGGATCTTCATGCAACCCAGATTCAAGGATTTTTCGATATGCCTGTGGATCACATGCTAGGGCTGCCCATAATTGCTGAGTATTATAGGTCTTTGAACATGGAAGACATGGTTGTGGTATCCCCAGATGCTGGCAGCGTACCTAGATCTAGAAAACTCGCTGAGCTTTTAGAAGCGCCACTGGCCATTATCGATAAAAGAAGGCCGAAAGCCAATGTATCAGAGGTTATGAATATAATTGGCGATATAAAGGATAAAAATTGTATACTGGCTGATGATATGATAGACACTGCGGGAACAATCTGCAACGGAGCCAACGCATTGGCTAAAATGGGGGCAAAGAATGTTTATGCGGCATGTACCCATGCTGTATTGTCAGGCCCTGCGGTGGAAAGGATAGAGCAGTCTGCCATTAAGGAACTCGTTGCTCTTAACACTATCGACATCCCAAAGGAAAAATGTTTGGATAAATACAAGATTTTGTCGGCAGGACCGATTTTCGCAAATGCAATTGAAAGAGTTCACAATGGAGAATCTCTAAGCTCATTGTTTGACTAAATACTTAAGAGACAAGGCTTCTTGTCTCTTAATTTCTGTTTGAAGTTGGTGAAGATATGAAAGTGATAATAGGGCTGGGAAACCCAGAAAGAAGATATGACCTAACCAGGCACAATATAGGCTTTGAGCTTATAGATTACCTGGGGGACAAGCACAATGTGTCCTTTAAATCAAAGCACAGGGCGTTGATGGGAGAGTTCAGGCATGCAGGAGAAAAAGTGCTGTTGGTCAAGCCGCGGACCTATATGAACCTAAGCGGAGAGTGCGTCAAGGAAATCATGGACTATTATGGTCTGGACACTGAGGATCTGCTTGTGGTCTACGACGACATAGATTTGGAACCCGGCAAGATAAGGCTCAGGCCAAAAGGAAGCGCAGGGACACACAATGGGATGCGCTCAATAATAAATCATGTGCAAAGTGACGACATTCCCCGACTCAGAATAGGCATTGGGAAACCTGGATTTGGCGATTTGGCCGCCTATGTTCTAGGGAGGTTCTCAGGTGAAGAAAGGGAACTTATGAAAAAAGCCGTTGTAGAGGCTGCGAAAGCTGTGGAATCCTATGTGGAGAAGGATGTCCATGCGGCGATGAACCTCTATAACAGATAAATATAATAAAGACTATACCGCCCGGATTTAGGTCCGGGCTGATACGTCGTGGAGGGATAATCTTGAAAGATCAAATTTTAAACACCGTAAAAAACACAACAACTATAAAAACTCTCCATAAACATTACAAAGAAGGCATAAAAAGAATAGGGGTATACAACTGCGAGGATTCCGTAAAGTCTCTTATCATGGCGGCTTTATCTCACGATAAGAGAAATCATCTGTTTATATGCCTAAATGAAATGAAGGCAAGGCAATATACGGAGTTTATCAACAGGATCTCTAAGGATAAAGCTTTTTATTTGCCGCCGGAACCGTATCATTTCTTGTTTCTTGAAAATCGAAGCAGTGAGATAAGCGACGAAAGACTGGTTGTTTTAAATGAGATGGCCCATAAGAGAGGGAAGCTGATAGTCACAACCCCGGAATCTCTGATGAAAAAAATGATGACAAAAGAAGTTTTTAAAAAATCGAGGATTTCATTTAAGGTGGAAGAAAGGGTAGAGGTGGAAAGCTTCCTGGAAATACTTGAAGCCTTAGGTTATGAAAGAGTCGAGCAGGTAGAAAAAAGCGGTGAATTTGCGGCCAGAGGTGGTATCGTGGATATCTTCGATCCTGTAAATCCTAGGCCTTTTAGAGTGGAGTTTTTTGACGATGAAATAGATTCCATTCGGATATTTGACGTGCAGAACCAAAAATCGGTGGAAAAAGTCGAAGGAATGCGGATAACTCCCGCCAGGGAGATCTTTTTTCCTAAGGAAATAAAGGACAAGTTGGCTAAAGATTGCGTCGAGTTCATGGAAGAATATTTGAAAAAGGCCCTTCACGACAAAGAGAGCAAGGCGAATTTCCGCGAGCTCATGGAGAAGATAAAGACAGGAACGTATAAAAATATCCAGTTGATAATTCCGTGGCATGAAGAAGAGCTCACCGATCTTACCGGTTGGTTCGACAAAGAAGACAGAATTTACCTAGACGATACCGGTTCCTTTGCTGAAATCATCGGAGAAATAAGAAGCCGTACTGAAGAAGAGTTTTCAAACCTATTGGAAAAAGGGGAGGCTATACCTAAGAGTATCGATGTGTTATACAAGCCGGACGAGGTCATGAAAACATTGGAGGGTTTCAAGAGCATTGAATTTCAAAAGCTGCATAAGAGCTTCGGAAGATTTCCCGTAGATGTTGAAATCGATGCATCATCCAGGGAGATATACTCTTTTTACGGTAAGATAGGAGCTTTGGCAGACCAAATAACTGATTGGTTCGCTAAGGATTATCACGTGTATGTTTCTTACGAAACAAAAGATCAACTTGAAGCTCTTAAGGAGATGCTAAATGGATATCAGATAGCCTTTAGTACAAGCCAAAAAGATTTTGAGCCTGATCATGGCAGCGTCAATATGCTCCACTCTTCAATTAAGACGGGGTTTGAACTTTATAAGGATAAATCGGTATGGCTTACATACAGCGAGATTTTCAAAAAAGAGACAAGGAAGAAAAAGGGGAAGAAGAAAAAGGGCAAAAAAATTGAAACCTTTACCCAGCTCAAGCTAGGGGATTACATTGTTCATGACACCCACGGAATAGGCGTTTACATGGGCATCGAGCAGATTCCCATTGAGGGGATTAAAAAGGATTTTTTACACCTGAAATATGCTAAAGGCGACAAGCTCTATATACCCGTAGACCAGATGGAGGCAATACAGGTGTATATGAGCTTTGGAGACAAGGAGCCTAAGCTTAACCGCCTGGATAGCCAGGAGTGGAAAAAAGTAAAGGGTAACGCGAAGAAGTCTGTTGAAGAACTGGCCAGAGAACTGATGGAAATCTATGCTAAAAGAATGAGCGTTAAAGGGCATAGATACCCTGGGGACAATGAGTGGATCAAGGAGTTTGAAGAGAAGTTTCCCTATGAGGAGACAGAAGATCAGCTTAAAGCTATATCCGATGTCAAAAAGGATATGGAATCAGACACTCCCATGGACAGGTTGATTTGCGGCGATGTGGGGTATGGTAAGACAGAAGTGGCTATAAGAGCGGCTTTCAAGGCAGTGATGGACAGTAAGCAAGTAGCGGTGCTGGTGCCCACGACGGTATTGGCGCAGCAGCATTTTAACAACTTCGTACAGCGATTTTCCGACTACCCAATAAGAATTGAGATGTTATCCAGGTTCAGGACCAAAACACAGCAGGAACAAATCATCAAAGATATAAGGAAAAAAAGGGTGGATATAGTCATAGGAACCCACAGACTGCTTTCTAAAGATGTGGTTTTTGATGACTTGGGGCTTTTGGTCATCGACGAAGAGCAAAGATTTGGAGTAAAGCACAAGGAAAAGATAAAGGCCCTCAAGAGCAATATAGACGTGATGACACTGACGGCAACTCCTATACCAAGAACACTGCATATGTCCTTGATAGGTGCTAGGGATATGAGCATCATCGATGAGCCGCCCCACAACAGAACGCCGGTGCAAACCTACGTAATGGAATACAACGAGGTTATTATCAAGGATGCGGTGGAAAGAGAGATAGCCCGAGGCGGTCAAGTTTACTACGTGTACAATCGAGTTAAAGGGATAGAGGGGATAGGATCAAAGATTTCTGAGATGGTTCCAAAGGCAAGAGTAGAAGTGGCTCATGGACAGATGGGAGAGACCAAGCTGGAAAACGTCATGATGGACTTTATAGACCACGAGTTTGACGTGCTCGTATGCACCACCATCATTGAATCCGGACTGGACATAGGAAGAGCCAATACGATGATAATCGAAAATGCAGATCAAATGGGCTTATCTCAGCTTTATCAGTTAAGAGGCCGTGTTGGAAGAAGCGACAGACTGTCATTTGCGTACATTACCTATAAGAAGGACAAGACCTTAAACGAAGTCGCTGAGAAAAGATTAAAGGCCATCAAAGACTTCACTGATTTTGGATCGGGCTTTAAAATTGCGATGCGGGACTTAGAAATTCGTGGCGCAGGTAACATTTTGGGGCCTCAACAGTCCGGGCATTTGCTCTCTGTAGGTTATGATATGTATTGCAGGTTGCTCGAAGATGCCGTAAGTCAGCTTAAAGGGGAGACAAGAGAGGTAAAGGTGCAGACTGCCGTAGAGCTGAAGGCAGATGCTTACATCCCCGGATCTTACATTAAAAGCGAAAAGCAAAAGTACGAATTATACAAAAAGATCGCCGGCATAGATTCTATACAGGATATGGATGAGATACAAGAAGAGGTCATTGATAGATACGGTGACATCCCCTATAGTGTCATGAATCTCATGAATATTGCTCTTGTCAAGAACACCGCATCCGCTTTGGGCATCATTTCCATTAAAGAGATAAGGGATAACATAAAGGTTGTTTTCGATGAGGATCACTACTTGTCTCCTATGGAGATTAAAGAAATAATTAAGACTGATAAGTTAAAATTTAACCCTGGCGAAATTCAGATGACCCTGATGCTGAAGAGCATGAAGGATGGCCGGAAGAATATAGCCATGATCGGAAATTTGCTAAATAAAATTCAGCGTTTAAAAAATGGCGCTCATCCGATATAATAAGTGGTATGACAAACGAGGAGAGGATAATTTGAAAATGGGTAAAAAGATTATTGTAGTTTTACTGGCTGCCCTAATGATTTTGGCGACGGCGGGATGCGGCCTGATTCAGGTGGATCCAGAAAAAGATATGGAAAGAGTAGTAATTGAACTGAAAGATGAGGAGATATTGAAAAGGGAGTTTAACAGCTACCTTACTTATCATAAGATGGTTTATGAATTAAACAGTTATACCTTGCCGGAAGGGGACGATCTAGACCTTTTAAAGGAAGATATCTTAAACACCATTTCTGAAATCAAAGTTCTAAAAAACAAAGCATTGGAGTTAGAGCTGGAAATAGATTCAGAAGGACTTGACGATGAGATTGGCAACTATTTAGACAGCTTTTTAGAAACAATGGGAGAAGATAGATACAGCTCTTTTCTCGCAGAGAACCACATGGACGAGGAGTCTTTCGAGGAGTTTTTCAGATCCTATCTTGAGGATATAAGATATGCAAATGCCGCGATTGAAAACTTCAACAGCGAACTCAACGAAAACAAAGAAGAAGAACTGTCAAAAGTGGTTATGACTTTGGATGGCGAAGAGATCCTGAAGGACGAGTTTTACTATCACCTTTCCAAGCTGGAATTCGATTATTATGTCAGTATGGGCTCAGGCTTGCCTTCGGACCAGGAAAGCCTCACATTTATCTATGATGAGCTTCTCAGCAAGATATCCGAATCCAGGGTCATGTATAAGCAGGCTTTAGATGAAGGGGTGGAGGTTACTGAAGATGAGATTGACAAAGAGGTGGAAAACCTGGAGTCTTATTTTGCCACATACTTCGATCAGGAGGCTTTGGAAGGATTTTTGTCGGACTATTACCTAAGTTTGGATGACTACAATAGATTGTTGGAAGAAGAGGCAGCCAGGATAGTCCACATAGAAAAGCTTCAGAAGAAGCTGGAGACGGGTGTTACCGTTACGTCGGATGAAATAAGCAAGTACTATGAAGATAAAAAATCAAGCTATGACACAAGCAGCATTTCCGCAAAACACATTTTGACAGAGTCTGAATCTTACGCTCGGGAATTGATGGATTCAATCAGTGATGCTGCAAGCTTTGAAGAAGCTTTTGAAAAAGCCCAGGATGATGAAAATGTAAGAGAGGCATCTGATCTTGGAGAATTCACTCATAATCAGATGGTTACCGAATTTGCAGATGCAGCATTTGCCCTTGGCAAAGGGGAGGTAATACAAGAGCCGGTTCAAAGCCAGTATGGTTATCACATTATTTACGTATATGACAAAAACGAGGCAGAAATCCCTACCCTGGAAGATAAAACCGATGAAATAAGGCAAATCCTGATTGCGGGCAAAGTAACGGATGAGTATATGTCTCTCAAGGATCAGGCTATGGAAGATGCGGATATAAGCAAAGAAGAGGTTAAAGATCCATTTTTGACTTATCTTGAAGAGCTTAAGGAGGAGTATAAGGTTAAGACTTATCCCTCGAGATTATAATAAGTGGAGGAAGTATGAAAAAAACCTTGTTGGCAATTATGATTCTTGCAGCATTTATCATCTCCGGCTGTCAGTCGGAGCCTGGTGTCTATGCGAGAATTGGCGAAAATGAAATATCAAAAGATTCCTTTAACCAGTACATGTTACTAACTAAAATTAGCTACGATTTATCTCAAGCTGAGATGCCCCAGTCGGGTGAAGGCCTTGAAACCCTAAAGAAGAATATCCTCGACAATATGGTGGAGGGAGCAGTCCTTGTGGAAAGCGCTGGAAAACTAGGCATCGAAATTGACGAGGAACAAGCCTTGCAGGAGGCGGAATCATTGCTGGAGATGGTATTTGAAAGCTATGGAGAAGATGATTACCAAAAGCTCCTTGATGAATACAGAATCGACAGAAATGATTTCGAGGATTTTGTAAAGATGCTTTCTGCAGACAATCAAATGATATACGCCCTTTACGAAAGAGTCACGGAAGGCGTTGAGGCATCTGAAGAGGAAGCCTACCGGCACTATGAAGAAAACATCCGGGTATACAACTACTCCACTGTGCATGCAAAAGGCTTTGTGTTTACCGCAAGCAATACCGGCGAGGAAGTGCGGGCGAAGCTTGAAAGCGATGAAATGAGCATGGACGAAGCCATCGAGGCTTACAGGGAAGATAAAAATGTGCTTTATGCGGATGACTTCGGACCTTTGTACTTTACAGATATGGCGGAAGATTTCGCGGAGGAACTATTCGATGCAGGCATAGGGGATTTTACCGGACTTGTTGAATCCGAAGGTCTGTATTATCTAGGTTACGTCTACTCAAGGGATGATATGGAGCCTGCAGCGTTTGAAGACGTTGAGAGCACTGTATACGAGCGGGTGCTATCCATAAAGAGAAACGAAGCATATGAGGAATTTTTCATTTAGGAGAGAGAATCATATGAAATTGAAGTGTATTACGACAAACTTTAAAGAAACCGGAGATAAAATCTCCGGTTTTTCAACCTTTTCTTTACAAAGAGTCCCATAAGAAGTAAAATGTTTTATCGGGAAGTACATTAAACAGGCGCTTATGGCGTTTTTGGAGGAAAATCATGAGTCGTAGTTCTTATATAAGAGGTGCTGGGATAATTGCTATAGGAGGCATCATCGCAAAGCTCCTGGGACTGTTTTTTAAAATACCTATAGGTAGGATTCTAGACAGTTTCGGTTATGGATTATATTATAATTCCTATAATATCTACAACCTGATGCTGACCATTTCGATAATAGGAGTTCCTGTGGCGATATCAAAGATGATAGCAGAAAGAGCTTCTGTCAAAAATTATTTGGGAGTAATGAATGTTTTTAAGATATCTATGCTTTTCATGCTCATTGTGGGGAGTGTAGCGTCTTTGACCCTGTTTTTGGGCGCAAACTTCATAATTAAAATAGCGGGGTGGGACGAGGGTACTTATTATGCTCTCCTTGGACTTTCTTTTGCCCCTTTCTTTGTGTCCTTGCTTTCAGGATTTAGAGGTTTTTTTCAAGGCATGCAGATGATGACGCCTACAGCAATATCTCAGATAATAGAGGCCTTTGCAAGGGTGCTACTTGGGATAGGGCTCTGCATTTATCTTACGAATAATTTCGGATATGCCGAAGGTGCAGGAGGTGCCTCCTCGGGAGCTTTGTTTGGAGCGGTGGCGGCATTTTTGTTTTTGATATTTGCCTGGTATTTATTCATAAAGGATTTCCGAAAAAAAATTGAAAAAAGCAGCGGCAGGTTTGCAAAAGAATCCAACAGAAAGCTCGTAAAGAGGCTGCTGCAGATAGCTATTCCCGTTACACTGACTTCTGCGGTGGTATCTCTGTTTGGAATCATAAATTCATTTACGTACGTTTCAAGGCTGGCAAAGGCAGGATTTGATCTTAGACAGGCTACAATGATGTTTGGTGATTATGGACTTGCCCAGACGATGATAAACGTTCCATTGACCTTCAGCACTGCGATGTCCATAACTCTGGTGCCTTCCATCAGCGAGTCCTTTGTCCTGAAAAACAAGGCCGCTATAAAGCACAAGACAGAACTGGGTCTTAGGATGATTCTATTAATAGCTTTGCCTTGTGCTGTGGGACTTTCTGTATTTTCCGATGAGATATTCGCGCTGCTTTTTCCCAATAGCGCTTTCGGAGGAGGCATACTGAATTACTTTGCTTTTAGCACCGTTTTGATTATGTTTGCCAATACGCTACAGAGTATCCTTCAGGGAATGGACAAGTTCACATTGCCTCTAAAGCATTTGATACCGGGGCTCTTTGTGAATTTAGTGTTTAACTTCATCTTTGTATCCATCCCGGAAATCAATATTTACGGCCTGGTAATAAGCAATATGTCTGCCTATTTTGTGATTGGAGCTCTCAATTACAGGAGTGTAAGGAAGTATACGAACGTAAGGATAAATCCTGTCCAAACAGTCTTAAAACCTGTTGCGGCATCGGCATTTATGGGTTTTTTCGGAATTCTGGCCTATGATTTCCTTAATAATTGGTTAAATAACGCCTTTTCGGTTTTAATTTCGATTTTTTTATGTATAATAATATATATGGTCAGCCTTATATCTATAAAAGGCCTAACGGAAGAAGAACTAGAGATGTTTCCTGGCCGCAACAGGTTGAGAAAATTTTTGGGGAAACTGGTTAGAAAGGGTTAAAATGAAAAATACTATCTATATAGTCGGTCTAGGGCCCGGAGGTCTAGGGCACATGACCCTTGAAACATATAAAATAATCAAAAACAGCAAAAACATTTATCTAAGGACTGTAAAGCATCCAGCCGCCGAAGAGCTTGCTGGGGAAGGGGTAAAATTTGAAACCTTTGACAACCTCTATGAAAAATGCGACAGCTTCGAAGAAGTTTACAAGGCTATAGCTGTTGAATTATCAAATGTCTGCGTAAATCACCCTCAAACGGTGTATGCGGTGCCCGGGCATCCGTGCTTTGCTGAAAAAAATGTTGAAATACTCCTTGAAATGTTAGATAATAAACAGGACAAAGTAGAGGTTAAAGTGGTGTCGGCCTTGAGTTTCCTGGATTCCATGGCTGCGTCGCTTCGCATAGACCCTATATACGGCCTTTATGTCGTGGATGCACTTTCCATAAATGCCAAAGCATTTGAAACTCATTCCGGCATCATCGTAACTCAAGTTTACAACAAATTTGTAGCCTCTGAGTTAAAGTTGTTTTTGATGGATAGTCATTATCCCCAAGACAAGGAAGTTTTACTCGTTCACAAGGCGGGGATAACAGGTGAAAAGATTGAAAAGGTCAAGCTTTATGAAATCGACAGATCTGAAGATATCGACTACCTGACGAGTCTCTATATACCTCCTGAAAAGGCGAAAAATCCAAGGAGCATCGAATTGCTGCTTGAAACCATGGAAAGACTTAGGGGCGAAGATGGTTGTCCCTGGGACAGAGAGCAGACGTTCGCTTCTTTAAAAAAGTATATCATTGAAGAAGCCTATGAAGTGGTTGATGCCATAGAACGGGATGATATCGATGATATCTGCGAAGAGTTGGGTGATTTGTTGCTGCAGGTCGTATTTGTAAGTCAGATTGCAAAAGAAGAACATCTCTTTGACCTGGGTGAAGTGGTCGAGTCCATAAATGCAAAGCTTGTCAATAGGCATCCCCACGTTTTTGGCAACGAAAGTAGAGAAGAATTTTCTATGGAAGTTTGGGAAAAGATAAAGCGGGAGGAAAAGGGATATGAGAAGGTGTCTGAACAAATGGACAATCTTCCCAATAGCTTTCCGGTGTATCTGAGGGCTGAGAAGGCTCAAAAAAAAGCATCTCTAACAGGCTTTGACTGGGAAGATCCTACAGATGCTCTTGCAAAGGTCAGAGAAGAAGCGGAAGAACTTGAAAAGGCGCTTCTTGAAGATGACAAGAAAAAAATCGATGAAGAGTCAGGAGATCTATTGTTTGCCGTGATCAATGTTTTGAGACTGGCCAAAGTGGACTTCAGAGAGTCTCTGCAGGGGGCGACTGACAAATTTATTCGAAGGTACAAGCACATTGAAGCTCAGGTTTCAAAGAAAGGGTTGCTCATGAATGAGTTGAGCCTAGGTGAGCTTGACTTCTACTGGAAAGATGCCAAGAAAAAAGGGCTTTAAATAAAGGGATACATATTTTCTTGGTTTCCAAGAAAATATCTCAATTATAAATTTATTATAAGAAATCAGGAGGGTGAAAAATGAACAAAGCTGAATTAATTGCTGCAATGACTGAAAAGACGGATATTGCTAAAAAAGACTGCGAAAAGGCGTTGAATGCATTTATCGATGTTGTGACTGAAGAGTTGCAAAAAGGAGATAAAGTATCCTTGGTAGGTTTTGGAACCTTTGACGTTAGAGAAAGAGCTGAAAGAAAAGGAAGAAATCCGAAGACTATGGAAGAATTGATAATTCCTGCTTCCAAAGCACCAGGATTTAAAGCTGGAAAAGCTTTAAAAGATTCAATTAACAAGTAATTTTTCTTCGGGACTTTATAGTCCCGTTTTTTTTTAGAAAAACTGAGGTGAAATATGAGACTTGATAAATATCTAAAAACCAGCAGGCTTATCAAGCGCAGGACTCTTGCAAAAGAAGCTTGTGACAAAGGAAAGATAACGGTCAATGGAAATGCGGCAAAAGCCGGAGCGGATATTAAGGTCGGTGACGAAATCGCCATTACATTGGGTGCGAGAACAATGACTGTTGTTGTGGAGAGCCTGACTGAACATGTTAAAAAGGAAGAAGCCCAAAATATGTACAAAGTTAAAGAGCAGCCCTAGGGCTGCTCTTTAAATATAATCTGATTTTTCCCTGACGGAGTCAACAATACGGTATCGTTAAGTGAAATTTTCTTATCGAGGCCATTGTAGTAGCCGTAATCTCCAAAGGAATGCATGGGTACTAGATGCTCTGGTGAAAGGGTTTTTATAAAATAGTCGGCGGCAAGGAATCCGAATTCCTCGAGCCTTGGGTCTACGGGAACAAAAGCAAAATCGATTTCAAGACCCCGGATTTTTTCGAGTTCGTTTTTAAAATCAGATTCCTCTGCAGCAAGCTCGTCTTCCTTCATTCTCTTCCAGTGCCACCAGTTTAGATCTCCGCTGTGGAAATAGCTTTTGCCTTCCAGCCTTAGGTAAAAGGAAACGCCCCTGTCGGTGCTTCCGAAAGCCTTTATGTATAAAGCACCTAGTGTGACTTCATCATATGGATTCATGATCCATGTCCGATCTGTTGAAATTCTGTCTTCGATGTCATAACCTAGTATGTAGGTGGTATGGTAGTTAGATAGCTTCCTTGCGATATCGGGTGAAAAGTGGTCCTTGTGGCTATGACTGGCAAAAAAGACTATGTCTTTGTCCTTGATCTCTTCTAAGTCCGGTTCTTCAATACAGTCGAATAGCAAGGCATACTTTTCGTGGACAACCAAAAAACCGCTGTGGGCCAAATGTCTTATGTACATTATATCCCTCCTCATGTACAATTATATCAAAAGGACATGGAAATAAAAATACGTATATTAATAAAAAACTTGAAAAAAATGTTCGCATAATTTAATATGTAAATAGAAAAAATAAAAGGTGGTTGGACATGAACAAAGAGATTCGAAGAGTATTCGTAGAGAAAAAGGAAGGCTTCAATGTTGAAGGTCTTCATCTATTGAAAGAATTTAAAGAAACTTTGGAAATTCAAAACCTGGTTGATGTGAGGGTTATAAATAGATACGATATAAGCCTTGAGGATTTTGACCAATTCGAGATGATTAAAAAGACAGTGCTTGCAGAGCCTAATGCCGATGATATATGGGAAGGAGATTTTGTCCTCGAAGACGGGGAAAGTGTCATTCCTGTTGAGTATTTGCCCGGACAGTACGATCAAAGGGCAGATTGGGCGTCTCAGGGAATCAGGATAATAACTCACGGGCAGGATGTAGGGCTAAAGGTCGCAAAGCTTATTGTCCTTAAAGGAGATATAACTGAGATGGATTTCGATCTCATCAAGGATTACCTGATAAATCCTGTTGACTCAAGAGAGGCTTCTCTTTCCATGCCTAGATCCCTTGAGGACGAGTCTGTTGAAGTCGCCGACGTGGAAGTGGTAGAGGGCTTTGTGGAATTAAGCAGAGAAGAGCTGTTTAGGTACAAGTCTAAGAAGGGCTTTGCAATGAGCGATGACGATATACTTTTCGTGCAGGAATACTATAAAAAAGACGAGGATAGAAATCCGACGATAACAGAGCTTAAGGTTATCGACACATATTGGTCGGATCACTGCAGACATACCACTTTTTTAACGGAGATAACAGATGTTGAGATAGAAGAAGGGGCATACTCCGAAGAGGTGAAGGGTGCTTACAAAGACTACTTGGATACGAGAAAAAAGATTTACGGAGATCAAAACAGACCTGTGACCCTTATGGACATGGCCGTTATCAACATGAAGCTGGAGAGGAAAAACGGAAATTTGAAGGATCTCGATCAATCGGAAGAGATCAATGCCTGTAGCGTGAACATAGATGTGGATATTGACGGAAAAGACGAGAAGTGGCTTTTAATGTTTAAGAATGAAACACACAACCACCCTACTGAAATAGAGCCTTTCGGTGGAGCTGCGACCTGTCTGGGAGGGGCAATTAGGGATCCGTTGTCCGGAAGAAGCTATGTATACCAGTCCATGAGAGTGACGGGGGCTGCGGACCCTAGAAAGCCGATAAAAGAGACGATGAACGGAAAGCTGCCACAAAGAAAAATCTCCAAGGAAGCGGCTAGAGGATTCAGCTCCTACGGGAATCAAATTGGCTTGGCTACAGGACAAGTGACTGAGATTTACGACGAAGGTTACGTTGCTAAGAGAATGGAAATAGGTGCCGTTATTGGTGCTGCGCCAAAAGAAAATGTTGTAAGAGAAGTGCCGGTGGTGGGGGATGTCATACTGCTCATCGGCGGAAGAACGGGAAGGGATGGCTGCGGAGGAGCTACGGGATCCTCGAAGGTTCATACAGAGGAATCTATTTTAAGCTG
>CAZOTE010000039.1:0-18529 GCA_964582705.1 uncultured Eubacteriaceae bacterium
TGGCCGTTTTTACTCCAAGTCCAGGCGTAAAAGTTAAAACAATAAACAATACCACAACAAAAATCGCGATGGACTTATACTCTCTTCTAAGGAAAGCCATTGCTCCCTCTTGAATGTAAGATGCGATTTCTTTCATCCTGTCTGTTCCCTCGTCAACTTTGTTTACCTTCGCAGAAAGATAAGCGGCAAACGCAAGCGCGACGATTCCCACAGCAGGGGCTAAGTACATTAACTCCATTGTGTAAAATTCCTCCTTTAGATATATGCCTTTATTAAATTATAGAAAATAGAAATGCCGACAACATAAAAACAACTGCAGAAATGGTTGTCGCTTTTTCAAGCATCGCTTCATAGCCTTTGGCTTTTTTCTTGCCAAACAGACTCTCGGCACCACCTGCAATCGAACCTGATAATCCAGCGCTTTTTCCCGGTTGAAGCAGTATGCTTGCAATCAAGACGATGCTGGAGAAAATCAATAGTGCAATTAGTAGTTTATCCATGTTTTTTTACCTCCCCGAATGGTTAACATATGTATTGTAACACAGTCTTATGGGAATATCAATTTTATTTTGTAAAATCCTAAAAGAATAAGTATGTCATATTACAGAAACCAGGCGCCCAATTATAGGACGCCCGGGTTTAATGTGTTATTTCTTAAGGTTGTAGAAAGTCTTTATTCCGTCATATTGAGCAGATTCCCAAAGTTCTTCTTCGATTCTAAGAAGTTGGTTATATTTTACTACCCTGTCAGTTCTGGATGGAGCACCCGTTTTGATTTGTCCTGCATTTACAGCTACTACCAAGTCTGCGATAGTACAGTCTTCAGTTTCACCCGATCTGTGAGAAACAACTGCAGTATATCCTGCTTTCTTTGCCATTTCGATTGAATCTAAAGTCTCAGTAAGAGTACCGATTTGGTTTACCTTGATAAGGATTGAGTTTGCAACTCCCATTTCAATTCCTTTTTCAAGTCTCTCGGTGTTAGTAACGAACAAGTCGTCTCCAACAAGCTGTACTTTTCCACCAAGCTTTTCAGTCATGATCTTCCAACCTTCCCAATCGTCCTCAGAAAGTCCGTCTTCGATAGAGATGATAGGATATTTTTCGATCATTGCATCGTAGAAAGCAACCATTTCCTCAGCAGTCTTTACAACGCCTTCTCCTTCAAGGTGGTATTTTCCATCTTCCTTGAACATTTCAGTTGCAGCAACGTCCATAGCAAGGCATACTTCTTCGCCTGGCTTGTATCCTGCAGCTTCGATAGCTTCGATTATAACTTGAAGAGCTTCTTCATTTGAAGTAAGGTTAGGTGCAAATCCACCTTCGTCACCTACTGCAGTGTTAAGTCCTTTTCCCCCAAGCACCTTCTTGAGGCTGTGGAAGATTTCCGCACACATTCTTAGAGCTTCTCTGAAAGAGTCAGCTCCAACAGGCATAACCATGAATTCCTGGATGTCTACGTTGTTGTCCGCATGTTCTCCACCATTTATGATGTTCATCATTGGAACAGGAAGCTTCTTTGCGTTGATTCCGCCAATATATTGGTAAAGTGACATTCCTAAAGCTTCAGCAGCAGCTCTAGCAACTGCCATAGATACGCCTAGGATTGCATTTGCCCCTAATTTGCCTTTGTTTGGAGTTCCATCAAGTTCGATCATGATATTGTCTATAGCTACTTGATCCAAAGCGTTTAGTCCGATAAGTTCAGGTGCGATTATGTCATTTACGTTTTCTACTGCTTTTAGAACGCCTTTTCCTAAGTATCTTCCCTTGTCTCCATCTCTTAGCTCTACAGCTTCAAAAGCTCCTGTAGAAGCACCCGACGGAACAGCAGCTCTTCCTATTACTCCGCACTCCAGCTCAACTTCAACCTCAACAGTTGGGTTACCCCTCGAGTCTAGAATTTCTCTTGCGTACACATCATTGATAATGGTCATTTTTTTAAATCTCCCTTCAAATTTTAATTATTATTTAATTAGTAAAGATTCCCCTGTCATCTCTGCAGGTTTATCCATTTCTTGTAATTCAAGAATGGTAGGGGCGAGATCCGCCAGCTTGCCATCTTTCAATTTTAAACTGTCGTTGCCATATAAAATGCATTTGACAGGATTTGTCGTATGTGCGGTAAATACCTCTTTTGTAACCGGATCTATCATCTGCTCCGCGTTGCCGTGGTCTGCAGTGATAAGAGCGATGCCGCCCTTTTTCTCAATAGCTTCAAGGGTTCTTCCAAGGCACTCGTCGACGGTCTCCACGGCTTTTACAGCTGCATCAAATACTCCGGTATGGCCTACCATGTCACAGTTGGCATAGTTTAGGACGATTAGAGAATAGTCGTTATTTGCGATTGCCTCTTCAATTCTGTCAGTCACTTCATAAGCGCTCATCTCAGGCTTTAAGTCGTATGTAGCGACCTTAGGAGAAGGAACCAGGATTCTGTCCTCTAAGGGATACTCCTTTTCCACCCCTCCGTTAAAGAAGTAAGTTACATGGGCGTACTTTTCAGTCTCGGCGATCCTAAGCTGCTTTAACCCTTTTTCACTCATATATTCACCCAAGGTGTTCGAAATGCTTTGAGGCGCAAATGCTACCTCCAGGTTCTCAAGAGCTTTTTCGTATAAAGTCATGGTCACTGTAGTCAGATTTACAAAGCCTTTGCTTCTTTTAAATCCGTCGAAGCCTTCTTCAGTAAGCACTCTTGACATCTGTCTTGCCCTATCTGGTCTAAAGTTGAAAAATATCACCGAATCATTTTCATTTATGGTAGCTCTAGCCTTGCCGTCTTTGACTATTACAGTAGGCACAACAAATTCGTCTGTAATATTTTCTGCATATGAAGCTTCTATGGCTTTGACAGGACAGTCAAACTCCCTGCCTGTTCCGGTTGCCATTGCCTCATAGGCTTTTTCAACTCTTTCCCATCTGTTGTCCCTATCCATGGCGTAATATCTTCCGGCAACAGTTGCAATTTTGCCTGCGCCGATTTCCTTAATCTTGTCTACCAGCTCTTTTACATAGCCAAGTCCGCTGTTTGGAGGCGTGTCCCTTCCGTCAAGAAAGCAATGTACAAACACTTTCTCAAGGCCCTTTTTCTTTGCCAGTTCAAGCAGAGCATAAAGGTGGGTGTTGTGACTGTGCACTCCCCCGTCAGAAACAAGTCCCATCAGGTGAAGAGCTGAATCATTTTTTATTGCATTGTCAACTGCGTTGTTAAGTGCGATATTTTCAAAAAAGTCTCCGTCCTTTATGGACTTCGTTATTCTTGTTAGTTCCTGATAGACGATCCTGCCTGCTCCGATGTTTAAGTGTCCTACCTCGGAATTTCCCATCTGACCTTCCGGCAGTCCAACGTCCATACCGCTGCACTTTACAAAAGAGTGTGGTTTTTCGTTCCATAGCTTGTCAAGAATAGGGGTATTGGCAGCGACTGTTGCGTTGCCTTCGGTATAATTCGAATACCCGTATCCGTCGAGAATAATTAAAGCTGTAAGCATTGTTTTTCCTCCCTGGTGCGCCTTAGCTGCCGAAGTTCACTATACTGGCGAAATCTTCCTTCAAGCTTGCTCCTCCGACCAAAGCGCCATCAATGTTTTCCATGCCCATCAATTCGTCAACATTTGACGCATTGACGCTGCCGCCGTACTGAATCCTTACCTTTTGGGCTGTTTCAGTGTCGTACAGCTTTTCGATAGTCTCTCTTACCCAACCGCAGACTTCCTCCGCTTGCTGGCTTGTAGCAGTTTTACCGGTTCCAATTGCCCAAATAGGCTCGTAAGCGACCACTGTGTTTTGTGCATCTTTTGCCTCAACATTCTTAAACGCCGCTACCACTTGCTCTGTAACGACCTTTTCCTGAATGTCCGCTTCTCTTTGCTCTAAAGACTCTCCTACGCATACGATAGGAACAAGCCCTTGTGCGATAGCCTTGATAAGCTTATTGTTAACCGTCTCATCAGTTTCGTTGAAATATTCTCTTCTCTCAGAGTGTCCTATTATAACGTATTTTGCTCCCGCTTCCAATAGCATTTGTGCACTGATTTCTCCCGTGTACGCACCACAATCTGCCCAATGCATGTTCTGAGCTCCTACGCCAATATTGCTTCCTTCAAGCTCTTTGACTACTGTTGTGAGAGATGTGAATGTAGGGCAAACTACTACCTCTACCTTGTCAGTATTGATTTTATCTTTTAGCATATCGATCAAAGTCTTTGCTTCCTCAGCTGTTTTGTTCATTTTCCAGTTTCCTGCGATTATCGGTTTTCTCAAATGGATATCCTCCTTTTGTTTTACTTGTCTTCAAGTATTTCAATTCCCGGAAGAGCTTTTCCTTCAAGGAAAGTCAGTGATGCTCCGCCACCTGTGGATATGTGGCTCATCTTGTCAGCAAATCCAAGTTGTTTAGCAGCGGCAGCGCTGTCGCCTCCACCTATTATGGTGGTTGCATCAGAATCAGCCATAGCCTGTGCTACAGCGATGGTTCCCTTCGCAAATGCTTCAAATTCGAACACTCCCATAGGTCCGTTCCATATAACAAGCTTCGATCCCTTGATTGCGTCTGCAAACAGCTTACTTGTTTCTTCACCTACATCAAGCCCCATGTGATCACTTGGTATCGCATCGATCTTAACATTTTGGAAAGGAGCATCTGCTGCAAATTTTGTAGTGGCGACCACATCAACGGGAAGAAGGAAGTTTACATTCTTTTCCTTTGCCTTAGCCATAAGCTCTTTTGCAAGTTCCAACTTGTCTTCTTCAAGCAAGGATGTCCCGATTTCGTAACCTTGAGCCTTAAGGAATGTATATGCCATTCCTCCTCCAATGATAAGTGTATCCACCTTGTCGATAAGGTTGTTGATTACGCCAATCTTGTCGGATACCTTCGCTCCGCCAAGTATCGCTACGAAAGGTCTTTCAGGATTTTCAAGGGCAGTTCCAAGAAACTTCAGCTCTTTTTCGATTAGAAGCCCGCATACGGCAGGGATATAGTCTGCAACGCCGGCAGTTGATGCATGTGCTCTGTGAACAGCTCCGAACGCGTCGGTCACGAAAACATCTGCAAGGGAAGCAAGATCCTTAGAAAATCCGGCATCGTTGTCAGTCTCTTCTTTTCTGTATCTTGTGTTTTGCAGAAGTACAACGTCGCCTTCCTTCATGTCAGCTGTTGCCTTTAATGCATTTTCACCTACAACTTCATCGTCGTTTGCAAATACCACTTGTTTGCCGATCAGCTTTGAAAGCTCCTCTGCAACAGGTGCAAGAGAATACTGGGGATCCGGAGAGCCTTTTGGCCTTCCTAAGTGGCTCATTAAGATAAGCTTTCCACCTTCATTGAGGATATGCTCGATAGTGGGAAGAGTAGCAGTAATCCTAGTGTTGTCGGTGATTACGCCTTCTTTCAGAGGCACGTTAAAGTCGGCTCTCATCAATACTTTCTTACCCTTAAGATCTATATCTAAAATACTTTTTTTTGCCATTTTCATATCTCCTTTCGATAAAAAAATTTAATTATGGTTCAATTCCCGTATTTCGTAAAAAAGGAAAGGGTAGCCCCTTCCCTTCTTAAGTGTTATTTATTTATTATTTTACCATGTCGGCAACATACTTTGCCAATCTTACCAATTGGGAAGTATATGACATTTCATTGTCGTACCAAGAAACAACTTTTACGATCTGCTCTCCGTCAGCTTCAAGAACTTTTGTTTGAGTCGCATCGAACAATGAACCGAAGTTGATTCCGATAACGTCTGAAGAAACGATCTGCTCTTCAGTGTATCCCAAAGTCTCGTTTGCGGCAGCTTTCATCGCAGCGTTGATTTCTTCTGCAGTTGTCTTCTTTTCTAATTTAACAGTAAGGTCTACCAAAGAACCTGTAGTTACAGGAACTCTCATAGCTCCTCCGTCCAATTTGCCGTTAAGCTCAGGAAGTACCAAACCTACAGCTACAGCAGCACCTGTGCTTGTAGGAACGATGTTCGCAGCAGCGGCTCTACCTCTTCTAAGGTCTTTGTGAGGACCGTCAAGAGTTGATTGGTCGTTTGTATAAGCGTGTATAGTAGTCATTAGGCCGCTTTTCAAGCCGAAATTGTCGTTAAGAACTTTTGCAAATGGAGCAAGACAGTTTGTAGTACAAGAAGCACCACTAAGAACTGTTTCAGATCCGTCAAGAACTTCGTGGTTTACATTGTAAACGACTGTTTTAAGATCGCCTTTTGCAGGTGCGGAGATAAGAACTTTTTTAGCTCCCGCCTTGATGTGCTTTTCTGCTCCCTCTTTAGTTGCAAAGAAACCTGTAGATTCGATAACTACATCTACATCGTTGTCTTTCCAAGGAAGATTTTCAGGGTCTCTTTCAGCAAAGATCTTGATTTCTTTACCGTCTACAGTGATAAATCCGTCACCAGCTGTTATAGAATCAGTTTTGTATCTTCCCTGAGATGTATCGTATTTTAACAAGTAAGCTAAAGATTTTGCATCTGTCAAGTCATTCAATGCTACGATGTCAAAACTAGGATCGTCAAACATCAATCTGAAGGCCAAACGACCTATCCTTCCAAAACCATTAATTGCAACTTTTACTGCCATTAAAATTCCTCCTTTAATATATAAATAATTTGTTTTGCAGCGCTTTCATCGGTTATTAAAACCATGTCTTTTCTTACCCTTGATGTGGCAATTATTGCTTGCGCCTTGTCGGCTCCTCCTGCTATGGCCACAATGTTGTCTATATTTTTATATTCATCCAACGTGATACCAACGCTGCTGGATGGAAATATCATGCTGCCGTCTTTGTCGAAGTAGTGCCCAAACGCTTCGGAAACTGCATTCGAATTCAGTATCCTAGCTATCTTTTCTTCAGGTAGATTTCTCGCCTGAGCCATCTCATCCGCCCTGCCAATTCCAAAAATCATTATGTCTATATCCTTGAACCTGTCAAAAACGCTTTTTATATCAGGATAGGCTTTTAATGCATCTAAAAGCTCCTTCTCGATATTATCCGGTATGTGAAGCATTTCCTTTTGGGCTCCAAGCTTTGCCGCAAGCATAGATACGATGCTGTTTGCCTGAGTCGAATGACTCTTTCCTATACCTCCTCTTGCCGGTAAAACGGTAACCTTTGGATAGTGAAGCTCCGGCATGTTTCTCGCCACAGATGCTACGCTGCTTCCTCCGGTGATCCCTATGACAGATTCGGATTTTATTATGCCTGTTATATATTTTGCCGCCTTTTCACCCATGAAATTGATAACGAGCTTGTTTTTACTGCTGTCTCCCGGAACTATTATCACTTTCTTTATTCCCAGGACTTCTTCAAGCTGTTCAGTTAGACTCTCAAAGTTTTTATATGAATAAATTATCTCCTTAAGCTGGTTTAAAACTTCATCTCCAAGCTCTGTAAGCATAATGCCCTGTCTCTCGACCTCTACAAAGCCTTCCTTGTGAAAAAAATCTATTTCGTTTCTTATATGCCTTTCGCTTACGTCCAGCTCCGTTGAAAGATGTCTTCTTCCTATAGGCTGATTTGCTTTCAACTGTGACAAAATATTGTATCTTAGTTCCATTAGATCAACTATCTCAGGAAGTATTCTCTTTTGCACATCGATAAACTGTTCTTTATCCAAGTTAATCCCCTCTTGCTTTCTAAAAGATAGAATCGATTTAAATGGGATTATTTTGTCCCGCCGGGTCTAAACACATTATAATATGTTTTAATATAAATGGCAAACCTTTTTTTGGCTTCAGGCTTCTTTGCGCTCCCGGGTGGATAATATATTTAAGTTCTCCCTGTACTTGGCAACAGTCCTCCTTGATATAGTATACCCTTTTTCCTTCAAAATATCTGTAATATTTTGATCCGAATATGGTTTTTTCTTATTTTCTTTGGATATCAAGTCCTTTATGATATCTTTAATTTTTACCGCCGAGACGTCTTCCCCTTCCTGAGAAGCAAGCCCCGTAGTGAAAAAATGTTTCAAGGAGTAGATGCCCCTTGGGGTTACTGCATACTTGTTTTTAATCGCCCTGCTTACAGTGGATTCGTGTATATCAAGAACCTCAGCTATTTCCTTGAGAGTCATTGGCTTTATGTAGCCTTCTCCGCTTTTTAAAAAGTCAACCTGCTTTTCAAACAGCAGCTGGGCGATGTTTTTTACGGTTTCCTTTCTTTGAAGGATGCTGTTTATTACAAAAGATGCGCTGTTAAGCCCGGATTTTATGAACTCCGTGGTTTTCTCATCCCCGCCCTTTTGCAGCAGCGACTGGTAATAGCTGTTTATCTTAAGCCTTGGTACATAATAGTCGTTCATAGTGACAGAAACCTTGTCGTCTATTACCTCTACGAATATATCCGGAATGACATAGTCAGGCTCCTCTTCACAGTACTTAAGCCCCGGCTTTGGATCCAGGCTTTTTAAAAGCTCCCTGTAGTAGGATATATCCTCTTTGTCTAAATCAAGCTCCTTCATCAGTTTCTGATCCCTATTGTAACCGATATCTTCAAGATGCTCGTCTATTATATGAAATAGCATGTCATCGAAGTGGTTCATGTTAATCAGCTGAATCTTTAGGCACTCCCTTAAGTTTCTTCCTCCGACCCCCGATGGCTCAAACCTTCTGATAAAGTTGACCAGCTTAATTACTTTTGTGACCGGTACCTTTATCATCTGTGCCATTTCTTCCGGTTCCGCAGAGAGATATCCTCTCTCGTCTATGAAGTCTATAATGAACTCCCCAACGCCATAATCCTCCTCTGAAAGATTGAGGATGTGAAGCTGGCTTATCAAAATCTCCTTAAGAGATTCTTCCATGCATTTTACATTTTCTATAACGTTTTTTTCCTCATCGTCGGAGTAGGGCTGAGAATGCTCATGTGTCTTATTTGTATTTTTCACAAACTCCAGCCAGTTGACTTCTCCCTCTCCCCCATCTGCAGAAGCTTCCTCTTTTTCCAATAGAGGATTTTTCTCCATCTCTTGATTTATATATTCGCCTAACTCAATAGTATTGTACTGAAGGATATTTATACCTTGAATAAGCTGATTAGTCATTATAAGTTTTTGTTTCTGCTTTAAAGACAAGTCAAAACCCAGCTTCATTTAATACACCCCTGTAATCGTAAACTTTTCAACAACTCCATTATAGCAAATTTCGTGCCATCATGCACATAATAAAAAAAGACTGAAGGAACTCCTCCAGTCTCACAAGGGCTTATTCAAAGACCCTGGCTATATACTTTTCTGCGCTCACAGCTGCGATAGCTCCATCGGCCGCAGCCGTTATAACCTGCTTTAACATCTTTTGCCTTACGTCTCCTGCCACAAAAAGACCTTCCATCTTTGTCTTCATCTCCTCATCGCCGATAATAAACCCTGTCTCATCAGTTTCCACCATATCCTCGAACAAGGTAGAATCCGGTTTATATCCAACAAAGACGAATACACCATCAACCGATAGATTCGTAAGCTCTCCAGTCTTGACGTTTTTAAGGGTGATGCCATTTACTACCCCGTCTCCTTTTATCTCTTCCACTACCGAGTCATAGATAAATTCCATCTTACTGTTTGCAAAAGCCTTTTCCTGTATAGATTTTGCCGCTCTAAACTCGTCTCTTCTGTGGACGACATAAACCTTTTTTGCGAGCTTGGTAAGAAACATGCCCTCCTCCAAAGCGCTGTCGCCACCGCCTATAACGGCAACCGTAAGATCCTTGAAGAAGAATCCGTCGCATGTTGCACAGTAGGAAACTCCCATGCCTCTGAATTCTTTTTCGCCCTTGCAGCCGATCTCCTTGGGATTCGATCCCGTAGCGATCACTACAGACTTTGCCTCATACTCATTTTTGTCTGTTTTAAGATAAAACAACTTATCCTTCTTCTCGATGGACAGCAAATCTTCTTTTGCAAATTCGCTGCCGAATTCCACGCATTGATCTTTCATCCTCTGGGAAAGTGCAGGACCGTTTGTGTTCTCGGCAGAACCAGGATAGTTGTCGATATCATTTGTGGTAGCCAACTGCCCTCCTGCATCCCCCTTTTCAAGCACTATGTTTTTAAGCTTTGCCCTTGATGCATATAGGCCAGCGGATAGCCCTGCCGGACCTCCTCCTATTATGACAAGATCGTATGTCTTCATTGCGATTCCTCCTAATTATAGTATTAGTTAAGAATGTATTCTGCAATATTTGTGGCGTGGTCTCCAATTCTTTCCAAGTTGCTTACAACATCAAGGAAAATAATCCCTGAAGAGGCATTGCACATTCCTTCATTAAGACGGGCTATATGGCTGGTTCTGAGTTTCTCTTCCATTTCGTCTATCTCGTCCTCAATCTTGATGGTGCTGATGGCTGCAGTGGAATCCTGGTCTTCAAATCCTTCGACGACATCCCTGCACACGGTCTCTACCATGTCCATCATCTTCTTAAGGTCATCGACAGCCATGTCGCTAAAGCTGACCTTGTTGTCGATTCGGTACTGAGCAAGCTCTGCAATATTTTCAGCATGGTCTCCTATCCTTTCGATATCGTGAACGCAGCTGAACAAATCCATAAGTTTTCCATGCTTTTCTTCGGATATATCTTCATTGACCAATAGTACCAGAAATTGAGTTATTTCTTTCGCAAAATCATTTATAACTTTTTCCCTTTGCATGACTTTCTCGCAGAGTTCTTCATCTTTATTTAAAAGCGCCTCTAGAGCTGTATGCAAGTTCTTGTTTGTGAGTCTTCCCATCCTGGTGATTTCTTTGACTACCTGACCCAGCGCTACTGCAGGGTTTTCAATAAGTCTTTTATCCAGATGCGGCCCTTTTTCGTCATGGTCGATTTTCTCAGGTATCAATCTGTCTATGAACCTTACTATCGGGTCCATGAACGGGTAAAGGATTATGGTATTAGTGATATTGAAGAGGGTATGGGTGTTGGCAATTTCCCTGGTAACATCGTGAACTCTCATACCTTCAATTACGGTGTAACCTGAAATGGCCTGAATGAACTCGTATATGGGATTGTTCCCTCCGGTAACCAGGTTCATGACATACAGAACGATCATCACCCATAATGCTCCGATTATATTTACTGCAAGGTGAATTATAGCAGCTTTTCTGGCAGCTATGCTCGTGCCGATGCTTGAGAGCATGGCAGTAACGCATGTTCCTATGTTCATCCCTAAAAGCATAGGTACAATAATCGCTAGGGTAGCCGTACCGTCTACTGCGTTAAACGTACCAGAAAGGGCTATCGCCTGTAAAAGGCCAATGGTGGCGCTGCTGCTTTGTATAACGGCAGTAATAGCCATACCCGCCAAAAGTCCCAATATCGGATTTCTCCCGAATGATATGAGCATGTCTACAAAGACTTGGTTGCTTCTTAGAGGCCTTAGGGTATCGGACATAATGCTTATACCCAAAAACAAAATACCAAAACCTAATATAATTTCTCCCAATTGCTTCTGTTTCTTCTTCTTTGCCAGCAAAATCATGAACATACCAACGCCTATGAAGAGAGGCGCAAAGTGATCTACCTTCAACGCTACAAGCTGAGCGGTTATCGTGGTTCCCACATTCGCCCCCAAAATAACGCCTGCAGCCTGAAAAAGATTCATAAGACCGGCATTAACAAAACCAACCATCATTACCGTCGTGGTTGTTGAGCTTTGGACGATTACCGTGACCACAGTTCCTACGATTATCGCGAGAACCCTGTTGTTGGTAAGCACTTCCAATAGCCTTTTCATTTTGTCTCCTGCTACAGCCTTCAAACCGTCTGACATTACGTTCATGCCGTAAATAAACAGACCCAGGCCTCCAATGAGACTAATGACCATTTCCGTCGTCATAAATTCCCTCCAAAATTCATATTCATACAGTAAATAATAATATCAAACTTAACAGAAATTTAAAACGAAATTAACAAAACTTTTTATTTATATTCGTTTATATTTTAACAATAATCACAACATGTCGGGAAAGCTATTTTGTCTTAGTGCTTCGTATAAAACAATGCCCACACTGTTGGAAAGGTTTAAAGATCGTGCTTTCGGGTTATCGATCATAGGTATCTTGAATCTGTTTTCATTATACTTTTCATGGATCTTTGGAGGAAGCCCTGCCGATTCCTTTCCGAATATCAAAAAAGCATCTTCTTCAAATTTGATATCGGTATAAAATTTGCTGCTTTTCGTTGTCATGAAATAAAAAGGGCTACCTTCATACTTTTTTTCGAAGGCTTTAAAGTCGTCATGGATTTCTAAATCTAACAAATCCCAATAATCAAGCCCCGCTCTTTTCACCTGTTTTTCATCGATCCTAAAACCCATGGGCTCGATCAAATGAAGCTTAGCTCCGGTAACTACACAAGTTCTTGCGATATTTCCCGTGTTTTGGGGAATCTCAGGTTCAAACAATACTATATTCATTTTCCATATGTTCCTTTCCAATTGATATCTATAGATTATAGCACAAGAGGGTTGCTAATCCTTTGCATTGTCAATAAATTAACTTAACGCGACAAAAAAAACACGACAATACATTTGTCGCTTGTTTTAACATGATTTAAATTAAAAATATCCCGGGGGAAGTAACGAGGGTTTACGGTTCGGAACGGGATACAAACGTTGGAATCCTCCGGGATCTCCAAATTGGGGGATGAATGCTTAACTATATATTACCCTTTTTTAGTCTTGCACAAACACCTAGATGTGAAAATAGGCCGAAGCATACGCTGCTTCG
Source organism: uncultured Eubacteriaceae bacterium (assembly GCA_964582705.1). GTDB lineage: Bacteria > Bacillota > Clostridia > Eubacteriales > Alkalibacteraceae > Alkalibacter. The sequence continues at coordinate 12,721 of CAZOTE010000039.1, forward strand.
ACCCGATTTTTGTTATTTTACCACTATGTTGTAAATCCTGCCCGGCACAAAAATCTCCTTGACGATCGTCTTGCCATCTATATGGGCTTTTATGGACTCTTCCGCCATGGCAGCGGCATTAGCCTCTGCCTGGGTGCTCTTGACAGGGATCTGAATCTTCCCTCTGACCTTGCCGTTTACCTGAACAGCCATCTCTATGACATCTTCTACTGTTTTTTCAGGATCAAAGCCAGGCCAACCGTGTTCATGTAAAACTCCACCGATGCCACACGTTTCCCAAAGCTCCTCTGTTATATGGGGGGCTACAGGATTAAGCAGCAACAAAAAGTCCGAAAATTCTTTTTTGTTTATTTTTCCCTTAGCATTAAATTCGTTGATCAAGGTCATAAGAGCTGCAATTGCCGTATTGAACTTTAGGTTTTCATAATCCTCAGTAACCTTTTTAATTGTCTTGTTCATCATGACTTCATTGTCTTTAGAATATTCATCGCCCTCAACAAGTATGTTTTCCAGTTTCCAAACCCTATCCAAAAAACGTCTGCATCCCTTAACGCCGTTGTCAGACCAGGGTGCTGGCTTTTCGTAGTCTCCTATGAACATTATATAGGTTCTCAAGGTATCGGCACCGTATTCCCCAATTATCTCTCTTGGATTGATGACGTTGCCTCTAGATTTTGACATCTTCTCACCATCTGATCCAAGAATCAGCCCCTGGGCAGTACGTTTAGCATAGGGCTCATCCACCGGGACTTCACCTATATCGTACAGGAACCTATGCCAGAACCTGGAGTATATAAGGTGACGGCTGACATGCTCCATGCCACCGTTGTACCAGTCGATTTGGAGCCAATATTTAAGCTTGTCCTGAGAGGCGAACTCCTCATTGTTCCTAGGATCGATGTACCTTAGGAAATACCAGCTTGATCCTGCCCACTGGGGCATGGTATCAGTTTCCCTCTTGGCCTTTTGCCCGCATTTTGGGCACGTGGTGTTTACCCACTCCTCAATCGAAGCCAACGGCGACTCTCCGGTATCTGTAGGCTTGTAGTTCTTGACCTGAGGCAGCTTAACCGGAAGCTCATTTTCAGGCACTCCCACGATTCCGCAGGTTTCGCAGTGAACCACAGGGATAGGCTCTCCCCAGTAACGCTGTCTGTTAAAAGCCCAATCCTTCATCTTGTAATTTACTGTTCTCTTCCCCACACCTTTTCCTTCAAGGTGGGATATGATTTTTTCTTTAGCTTCCTTGACGTTCATGCCATTTATTATGTCTGAATTCACGAGAATTCCATTTTCAATGTCAGTAAATGCTTCCTCCAGGACATCCCCTCCTTGTATGACTTCGATTATGGGAATATCAAATTTCTTTGCAAACTCCCAGTCCCTGCCGTCATGTCCGGGAACTGCCATGATGGCTCCGGTACCGTATCCCATCATAACGTAATCGGCGACCCAAAGAGGCACCAGCTCACCACTTAATGGATTTCTGACCTTTACTCCCTTTACTTCGACGCCGCTTTTGTCCTTTGCAAGCTGAACTCTTTCAAACTCGGTCTTTTTCTTCGCTTGCTCCTGGTATTCCTTTATTTGATCCATATTGGAGATTTTTTCGCTGTACTTTTCAATCAAGGGATGCTCTGGAGCTGCGACCATGAAAGTAACGCCGTACAAGGTATCCGGCCTTGTTGTAAAGACGCTTAGCTTGTCGTCGGTACCATCAATTTGAAAATCGACCTCTGCTCCACTGGATTTACCAATCCAGTTTTCCTGCTCTAGCTTAATCCTAGGCAAAAAATCTACCTTTTCGAGACCTTCAAGAAGCTTTTCAGAATATTCCCTTATCTTAAGAAACCATACGTCCTTCTCCATCTGTACGACTTCGCTCCCACATCTGTCACACTTGCCATCCTGAGACTCCTCGTTTGCCAGTACAACCTTGCAGTCGTTGCAGAAGTTTACGTAGGTTTTGTTCTTGTAAGCCAGGCCTTTCTCAAAGAGCTTCAAAAATATCCATTGAGTCCACTTATAATAGTTTTCATCCGTAGTATCAACTGTCCTGTCCCAATCGAAGGAATAGCCAATCTCCTTCAGCTGCTCTGTAAATACCTTGATGTTTTCATCTGTAACAAGCCTGGGATGCCTGCCCGTCTGTATCGCGTAGTTTTCAGTTGGAAGACCGAATGCATCCCAACCTATTGGAAAAAGGACATTATATCCTTCAAGTCTTCTTTTTCTTGATATTACCTCCAGGGAAGTATAAGCCCTGACATGGCCAACATGAAGACCGATCCCTGAAGGGTAAGGAAACTCCACCAGACCATAAAACTTAGGCTTATCCGAAAAATCCACAGCCTTGAAAAGTTCTTTGTCTTCCCATATCTTTTGCCACTTCGATTCGATATTTTTGTAATTGTACGACTTCATCGGTACCCTCCTAAAAAGTATAGATCATTTGTTACAGTTCAAAGTGCTTGTCCTTCGGCAATTATATCACTCAAAGCTTCTTGCCGTCACTCCAAAGCCTTTCAAGATCGTAGAACTGTCTTTCCTCTTCAAGAAACACGTGAACCACCACGCTGTTAAAGTCGATAAGTATCCATCTGCCTCCCTGTCGCCCTTCGTTGCTTATTGGCTCGATTCCTTCTCTAGAAGCCATTTCGTCCACGTGCTCCGCTATCGCCTTGACATTTATAGTCGAAGACCCGCTTGCGATCACGAACACGTCCGTCATCGGAGTAAGGTCCTTAACATCTATTATTTCAACGTCAGTTCCGTTTTTATCCTCTATCCATTCCTTGATCTTTTTTGCCAGTTCGTTAGAATTATATTCCAATGTAATTTTTCCCCTTTCCATAATAAGATGATTTCTTGCTTCTATAGTATCGGTATGAAGCACGGAATCTAATGATACAACGTAATTTATGGTATTGTCGAAGGCCTGTATCATCGCCTTGTCCAAATCCGCCATGGCGAGTTTTCTCAGCTTCTCCACCCCGTGATATTTTCTTCCCGGCTCTACGAAGTCGGCCAGGTAGATTATTTTCTCAAGGGTCGTCATGCTTTTTTTCCCGGTTGTATGATACCTTATCGCCGAGAGTATCTCTTCGTCATCAACTCCGAATTTGCTTTTTGCCACGAAGCTTCCCACCGGACCGTGCATCAGCTGAGTTTCGTAATGGGTTATCTCATCTACATCCAAATCGTTTTTGTCGATGATGTCCAGCATCTTTTTCCGCGAAAAGGACTTGGCACAGTCATGGAGGATAGCCGCGACCATAGTCTTCTCCATGTCACAGCCGTATCTTTGGGCGAGCTCCATGGCAGATTCCACCACCCCCAGGGAATGGCGGTACCTTTTGTCTGACATCATCTTTTCAACTTCCAACTTTAAAAGTTCGTAATCCATGGCAACCCTACCTGTATAGATTTTGTTGGTATATGTATTCTTCCACGTTTTCAGGAAGAAGATATTTTATGGAGTAACCGTGCTTTACCCTTGATCTGATCTCCGATGAGGATATGTCCATCTCCGGAGTGTATAGTTTAAGTATTCGAGCATGATATAACTCCTTGATTTCCTCAACCCTTGTGTCCAATCTGTCTTGGTCGTATCCCGGTCTGAACGTAGTCACTAGAGATATTTTTTTAAGCACTTCTTCAGCCTGCTTCCATGCGTCTATTTCAAAAACGATGTCTGCTCCCACAATCAGATAAAGCTCGTCCCCGGAATACTCCTTTTCAAGCTCCTTTAAGGTATCTATCGTATAAGTGTACCCTTCTCGCTTGATTTCAATATCTGAAATTTCAAAATATCCGTTGCTTTCGATTCCTCTTTTTGCCATCTCATACCTGTGAGAAGCATCAATATCCCAGTCAGTTGTCTTGAAGGGATTGTTGCCAGTGGGTATGAACACCACCTTGTCAAGTCCAAGGCGGTCTCTAGCTGATTCTGCTAGAAGCAGGTGTCCGTAATGTATAGGATTGAATGTTCCACCCAGTATCCCAACTTTTAACTTCTCCATCAAAACCACCTCGCATTTTATTTTTTTGCCTTTTTCGGCAATTCAATTTTAGGATCGGTATGGTTTCTCTTGTAAAGCACAAATTTATTCCCTATAGTGAAAACAACTTCTGAATCCGTAGAGTTCGCCAGCTGGTCCACTATATCCTTTAATTCTTCCATGCAATTTTGCTGTATCTTGCCTTTAATCAGTTCCCGGCTTCTTAAAGCATCCTTTGCCTGTACGATAAGGTTCGGCGTTAAGCCGTCCTTGCCCACATGCAAAATATCCGGTTCGCCGACTGCAAGAGATTTCAAATAGCTTCTCTGCTTGCTCGTCAACATATCATTACCTCCATCATTTTATATAATCAAATTCTATATCCAAAAGGCGAACTGTGTCGCCTTCTTCAATACCCATTTTTTCAAGCTCTTCAAAGACTCCTCTTTCCTTAAGTATCTTCTGAAAATAAGAAATAGAGTCGTAATCCTCAAAGTTTACGGAGGCTATTAGTTTTTCGAGGAAATTCCCTTCAACCACGTAAGCCTCATTGTCTCTGTACACATTATATCCCTTTTCAGACTTGAATTCATACAGCTTTTCTCCTTCAAGCTCATCCAAATCAAATATTGGTTCCACTTCCCCTATTTCATCCAGCAGGTTGCCTACCCTGTCTAAAAGGGTGTCGATTCCCTGTCTGGTAGCTGCAGATATCAGGTAAACCTCATATCCTTTTTCTTCAAGAGCTTTTTTTATCTCTTCCAAACTCTCAGGCTCCATTACCGCATCAATCTTATTTAAGGCAACAACCTGTTTTCTCGCCGCCAACTTTTCATTGTGCTTTTTGAGCTCCTGATTTATCTTTTCGAAATCGTCCAGAGGATCCCTGCCTGACATCCCTGAAATATCCAGTATGTGAATAAGCATTTTTGTCCTCTCCACATGTCTTAAAAACTGATGGCCAAGACCTGCACCTTCATTCGCTCCTTCTATTAGACCGGGAATATCGGCAATTACAAAGCTGTTTCCGTCCTTCCAGGACACTACACCCAAATTGGGAACCAAGGTGGTAAAAGGATAATCAGCGATCTTGGGCTTGGCCTTCGACACTACTGACAAAAATGTCGATTTCCCTACATTTGGATAGCCTAAAAGCCCGATATCTGCAAGAAGCTTAAGTTCGAGCACGACCTTCAGTTCGTCCCCTTTATTTCCACCTTCGGCAAACCTGGGAGCCTGTCTGGTAGGCGTCGCAAAGTGCTGATTTCCCCTACCACCTTTGCCTCCCTTTGCAGCAATGATTTCTTCTCCTGCTTCTGTCAGGTCGGCTATTATCTTTCCCGTTTCTTTGTCCTTGACGATAGTCCCGGGGGGAACTCCTATTATAAGGTCATCTCCCGCTTTTCCACTTCTGTTGCTGTTTCCTCCGTCTTCGCCGTTTTGAGCGGCGTGCTTCCTCTTATATCTGAAATCTATAAGAGTTCTTAAATTTGAATTGACTTGGAACACGACGTCTCCGCCTTTTCCTCCGTCTCCACCTGCCGGTCCTCCGTTGGGAACGTACTTTTCTCTCCTGAAAGCGACAGTACCGTTGCCTCCGTTTCCTGCCTTGATGGATATTTCCACTCTATCTACAAACATTAATATCACTCTTTCCTCTTACAAAAACAACCACCTTTGAAAAGGTGGTCATTTGATTACATTGCATCTTTAGGATATACGCTCACTTGCTTTTTATCTTTGCCTTTTCTTTCGAATCTTACGATACCGTCAGCTACGGCAAACAGTGTGTCGTCCCCGCCTCTCAT
>CAZOTE010000040.1:0-17871 GCA_964582705.1 uncultured Eubacteriaceae bacterium
AGCTAAAGCTTTTTTGAACCATACGCACAGCGTATGGTTTTCTCACACAAAAAGAGAGGACAAAAGTCCTCTCAGTCATTAAAACCCAACATTACATAGGCTTCACCATTCCATCTATATCCATCTTCCGTTTCATATCTATCCAAGTGATTTATAACCACCTTCATCTTCAAGTTGTTGTTTTCAACTTCGAATGTTGCTTCTTCTGTGGATATTTCCACACTTCCTGTCTGAATATCCCCAAAACTATCTACTATCTGACTAATCCAGAGGGTAAGTTCTTCATTTCCTTGATGCTCAATGTAAAATCTTCCATCACCTTCCTCATCAGATGCGAAAGCTATAGTATACACTTGTTGCCCGAATGCGAAATCTATTTCATAAGGCTCGGTCCCTCTAGCTTTGATATCTTCAAAATATATAACTGTCATCGCCTGATATCCTGATACATCGAGTGCTTCTGACTTATTTCTCACTATTGAAACATAATCCCCTCGACCATCGATTTCATACTCTTTAAATCCAAAAATCTTTTCAAAATCTGTATAATAAACAAAGCTGTCAGGCAGCCACTCTACGTCTTCCGTGTAATTCATTCTGTAGATATACGATGTGGTATTGATAATTATCCTTTTATCTTGATTGTCAATATCTGATCGGGGAATTATCTCATCGTCAATCAGCATGTCATTTCTAGTCAGCACGTTAATCAGTGTGTTAATCTGATTTCTCTTGCTGACGCTAAAGGCATCAATTGGAGGCACTGTTGAAACCACAGACAAGCATATCAGTACGATAGCTACAATTCCGTATTTCCCGGGCTTTAAAAAGCTGTAGACCGCACCGGCAGCAATGGCAAAAACACCATACATAATTACGTAGTATCTGCTGTGGGTGATTCCCACATCTCCAATCTTCATGACCGAAGCAATAACTTGAAACAACACAATTGGTATCAATATCTTTGGAAATATTTTTTTGAAAAGATTGGCAAACCTGTTGTCAAGGTTAGCAGCCAATGTCAAAATTATTATGGTCACTATGGAGTAAGAAACAAGCATAGGCTCCAGCAAATTTTCTTCCCAGAACCGCCCTCCAATATTCAATGCGATATACGAAATCAAGATCACAGTAAATACTGAAGCAAGGGGAATTATGATGTTTGATATCAATACTTCCAAAAACCTGCTGCTGCTCACCGCCCTTTCTATTTTTTCCTCATCAGCTACATTGTAGTCGGGTATAAGGGATAAAAAGTACAAAGATGCGAAAAGCGTAAAAACAATATTTGCCGAGTGCGCATATAACTCTCCTGCTACATTGAACAGCAACAGATCTACAGCACCTAGTATTAAGCTAATTCCTCCAAATAATACCCCGGAAAAAAAGCCTGAGACGAAAAATCCCTTGAATGCCGCCATGAATGATTGGGTGAAATCCACTTTTGATTTTATTGAAGGAATCCAAATAAATGCAATCAACAGTGCAAACACCAATGCAACAGTTCTTACTAGGATGTCGACCCCTATTTCAGGGGAGCTGTTCACTATAAAGAAATACCCTGCAGTAAGCAAACCAGCCGCTCCAAAAAGAATCAACCTTTTCTGCATGTTCTTAAAAAACCTTTCATAGCCAACTTGTGCCACGGTAGCTAAGAAAGCTCCTACTAAAAACACTACGAACAGCTTATTGTACATTATATTGGGGTAGCCTGCGTTTTCTATTGCCAGAGCATTTACGACTGCTGCTGCCAACAGAAAGGCTGTTGTTAAAGGATAGCGGGCAATTGCGTCTAAGAGCCCTTTCAGGCTATGCTGAAGCTTGTCAAGAAGTTTCATTTGTACCACCCTTTCTATGTTCTAAGTATATAATACCCATTTTTTAATAATGTCAAGCCATGTCAAAATATTAACATGTATCTGAATGAAACCAACATTATACGGGTTTGATACTATTTCTGGGTGGATTTTTCATACCTGTCTACATAATCTTCCACAGAGATCTTCCTGAATAGCTCCTCAACAAGTTCGTAGGGAATCTTGTTTGGGTTTTTAAAACGTATACAGCTTTTACCCATGTCCAGCTTTGTATTCGCTCTACTAGAATACTCCCCAACGAACCAATCTAAAATTTCTGGATACATATAGACACCCATGTGGTAGAGTGAGATATAATTTTTTTGAGCAGCAAGACCGGCAAAAGGAAGTGGCTCATCCGGATTCACCTTGTAGCCTTTTGGGTAAACACTCTTCGGAACTACATATCCTATCATTCCGTAAGACATGACTTCCTCGAAGCCTTCAGGCAGATTTTCCAGGATTGCTTTTCTAAGTTTTTTTAAAGCATCCTTTTGGTTATCCGCCACAGCTTCGATATACTCATCCGGTGTAATCGCATCTGAATACATATTTTCACCTCACATTATTTGCTTAATAATTTTGCAATCTCTTTGTCGAGTTTTATTGGAACAGTCGTAGGGGAATATCTCTTATAGACATTACCTTCTCTGTCTATGAGGAATTTTGCAAAATTCCATTTGATTTCTTTGCCTAAAAGGGAACTTTTTTCATCTTTCAAATACTTGTACAGCGAATGGGCATTTTCGCCGTTTACTTCTATTTTTTCAAACATGGTAAAAGTCACTCCGTAATTAATCTGGCAAAATTCCTGTATCTCCTCATTGCTGCCAGACTCCTGATTTGCAAACTGATTGCACGGGAAACCAAGTATCTCGAATCCTTCATTTTTATATTTTTGATACAATTCCTCCAGTTCCTTAAATTGTGGAGTCAGACCGCATTTACTGGCTGTATTAACCACTAACACCACTTTTCCCTTGTACTCTTCCATAGGGATTTCTCTGCCATCTATAGCCGTTGCATTAAAGTCATAAAAACCCATTTAGATTCTCCTTCCATAGTAGTCCTGCGTTAGTTTATACCCTTAAATCTTATAAAACAACACTCTATTATAGATAATCAAATGGATGTTTTTCTTATCCTGCAATCTGTACAAATCTTTTCAATAGCGCCTCTCCATGGGTTTCACCATTTTCATTTTCATTAAACTCAGGGTGGAATTGCACTCCCCAAACATTGTCTCTGTATGCTACCGCATGATTTTTTTCAAAGCCGTTGCCTGCCAGCACTTTCGCATTTGCAGGCAGTTTTGTAACAGTTTGTTCATGAAATGCATAGGCTTTAAAGGATTTAGGCATAGATCCAAGCAACGGGTCCATAGAAGCGACACCACTGAGCTTGATATCCACTTTTCCGGATTCCTTCCCCAACTTATGATAACCGACTTCCCCACCAAAAGCATCGGCTAAAAGCTGATGCCCATAACAAATTCCCAGTATCGGTATATTTTTATGGGAAATCTCCTTGATAAAATCTGAAGTCTCCACGCTCCATGGTTCCCTGTCCGTAACCATTGATGGGGAGCCCGTGACGATAACTGAACTAACGTTATCCGGAAGATACGGTCTATGACCCTTGTATACAGGCACCACAGCAACTTTCTCCCTGTTTAGGCCTGTTTTTTTTATAATCCGTTCGTCGTGATCTCCATATACTTTTTTTATCGATTCACCTGAAGCTCCAGTTTTTATGATTAGCAGTTTTCCCATATCAATACCTCATGTTTTGTATTTTTTATTTGTTGTTATTCGCTTTGTTCAAAGCTTGATCCAGATCATAGATCAAGTCCTCAACGTCCTCTATTCCCACGGATAACCTTATCTGATCCGGCGTCACTCCCGCCGATATCTGTTCTTCTTCAGAAAGCTGAGCGTGTGTCGTGCTGGCAGGATGTATTACCAGTGACTTTGCATCCGCCACATTTGCAAGCAATGAAAAAATTTCAAGACTGTCGATGAACTTCTTGCCTGCTTCCACTCCTCCTTTAATTCCAAAGGTGAATATGGATCCAGTTCCCTTTGGGAAATATTTTTTTGACAGTTCATAGTATTTGCTGTCTTCAAGACTTGGATAATTCACCCATGCAACTGCAGGATGGCCTTTCAAAAACTCAATTATTTTTTTTGTGTTAGACACGTGCCTCTCAACTCTTAAAGACAATGTTTCGAGTCCTTGAAGCAGCTGAAACGAATTAAACGGGCTAATAGCGGCGCCTGTATCTCTTAAAAGCTGTACCCTAGCTTTTATTATATATGCCAGTGGGCCAAGGGCCTCTACGTATTTTACTCCATTATAGCTTGGGTCCGGTTCAGTCAGTCCCGGGAATTTTCCACTGCCTTCCCAATTAAAATTTCCTGAATCAACTATGACTCCTCCAATAGTCGTACCGTGACCTCCGATGAATTTAGTTGCTGAGTGAACTACTATGTCCGCACCAAATTCAAATGGCCTTATCAGATAAGGTGTCCCAAATGTATTGTCAACTATAAGTGGTATATCATGAGCGTGAGCGATCTTTGCAACAGCTTCAATGTCTATTAGGTTGATGCCCGGATTTCCTATTGACTCTATGAAGACTGCCTTTGTTTTTTCACTTATTGCTCTATTAAAATTTTCCGGATCGTCCGGGTCTACAAAAACTGTATTAACTCCAAGCTTTAGCAATGTGTAGGACAGCAGATTATATGTTCCGCCGTAGAGGGTGCTCGCCGCTACAATTTCATCCCCTGACTGAACAATGTTTAATATTGCGTATGTTATCGCCGCCGATCCCGATGCTACCGCAAGAGCGCCGACACCGCCCTCAAGAGCTGCTATTCTTTTTTCAAATACATCGCTTGTAGGATTCATGATCCGAGTATAAATATTTCCGAATTCCTTTAGGCCAAACAAGTTTGCTGCATGTTCTGCATCTTTAAAGACATATGAAGTAGTTTGATAGATTGGCACCGCCCTGGATCCCGTTGTTGGGTCAGGTTCTTGACCTGCATGTACCTGTAATGTGTCAAAACTTAATTTTCTCTCGCTCATGTAAATTCTCCTTTTAATTTTTATTTATTAGTTTTCTTATATGTTTAATGTATTTTAACTCTTTTTTGTCCGCATGTCAAGCTTTCCAATAAAAAAACACCTTAAAAGGTGTCTGATTGCCATTATTTTCTTCAATACTTCGATGTTTAATGTCACGTTGCCAAAAGCTAATGCTCTGCCAAATATTTGCGCAATCCCATAAAACATAAAAAGCAAGACCGTATAAAAAATGTATAAGCATCAATCTAGTAATTTCCATTTTCAAAACAACTTCCACCTAACATCAGATTTCTAATATTATACCACTAAGCCCAATATCAGAGTAATCAATACTATTATCGGCGCTGGTATTTTTGTTTTAACCAAAAGAAATACCGTCAACAATGACACTATTACATTCTCAGGCGTAAAGCCGCTTTTTTGCATGACAATGATGGATGCTATGGCTATGAGCCCACCTGCTACAGCATTAATACCCCTTAATGACACTTTTATGCCTCTAATCTGCTTGACGCTTTCCCAAACCGGATAAATGAAATAAATTAAAAGCAAGCCAGGTAGAAAGATGCCAATTCCTGCAAATGCCGCTCCAAGCAATTGGGTAAATGCGCTGCCACCTCGTGCTGCCAAGCCTCCAGCAAAAGCGCTGAAGCTAAACATCGGCCCTGGCAACCCCTGCACCAGACCATAACCCGTCAAAAATTCTTGGTTAGTCATATATTCATTTATCTGAACCAGTTCATTATACATAACCGGAACCACGACCTGACCTCCGCCAAAGACCAGATACCCGTATCTATAAAAACTTTCAAACAGGGCTATAATTCTGTTGTTAACTATCTGGGAAGCCAGTAAAGCTATTATTGCAATTGAGACGAATGCAAAGAAGTATTTCCATGGAGGATCAATATTTACTTTGTTCCATAAGTTATTCTCTCCGGAAGTTTTGATGCTTACGAATCCACCGATTATCAGAACTAATGGAAATACCCACGATTCTCTGACAAAGTAAGTGACTACTGCACCCATTAAAAATAAGCCAATCGTTATTTTATCTGTTATGACTTTGTTGCCAATCCGGTATGCAGCTACAACTATAAAACCTACCGCCATCGGGCCTATATATTTAAGCATGTCTTGGCTTATATTTCTGTCTTCCATAAACTGATACATAAAAGACAGCGCTGTCATTACTATCAAAACCGGCAATGACCATACTAGCATAGTCAAAAACCCAAGGACCGGACCTCCGGTTTTGTGTCCTATCGCCACGATGGTTTGAGTACTTGTAGGTCCCGGCAATATGCTGCAAAGGGCTATCAGTTCTATCATTTCTTCTTCGCTCAAGTACCCCTTCTTTGCCACCAGCTGGTCGGTAAAAACCCCATAGTGTGCTTCTGGTCCTCCATATGCTCCCAAGGAACATATGAATACATCTTTAAGAAAACTTTTCCATTTTATTTTTGGACTGCTTATATTCATTATTATCTCCCTACTTTATATCGTTTTTCGATATCGTTATTAGATAATTGAATTATAAACTCTTAAGAGCGAAAAATCAATAAATTATAAAATATTTAACATAAAATTAAAGCAAGCTGCGATGATTTCCGCAGCTATGCTTATACAATGATTTTAATTTTATCTATCACATGAAACACTCCATCTTCATCGTTGCTTAAAGCTATAATATCTGCAGCTTTCTTCACATCCTCCGGTGCGTTGCCCATTGCAACGCCAAGACCAGCACTTTGAAGCATATCGATATCGTTGTAATTATCTCCAAACGCTATGGTATCTTTCATAGAAATGTGGTAGATATCTCCTAGAATTTTCATTGCTTTAGACTTTGAAGCCTTGAAATTCATGATTTCAAGGTATGTGTCTTTGGATTTGTAAACCTTGATTCCTGCAAACCTACCGACTAGGCTGCTCTCTAGAGCTTCTATTTCAGATTTATTTCCCATACACAAAAGCTTGTGAATTTTTTTTGACTTTACTTCTCTGAATGAACCAACCGCTTCAGACTTCACAGCCGTAATTTTCTCTTCTTCCACTATCCATGGATTTTTAACATCATCTGTAAGCCAATAGTCATTTGAGTACATGCTTATGCTTACATCAGGAAATTCCTTTCTGATATATCCTGCAATTTCAACAGCTTCCCGCCTTTTTATTGAATGTTGTGAAATAGCAACTCCTTCTTTATCCTGGACTAAAGCTCCGCTGTAAGCGACTATCGGAGAGTTTATCTCCAGCTCTTTAATAACTGTTCTTATACCTTTAGGCATCCTGGCAGAAACCAATACAAACGGGACCTTCTTTCCTTCCAGCTTTTTGACAACCTCTTTTGTCTTGTTGGACACTTTGTGATTTGAATCTAAAATCGTTCCGTCGATATCACTGAAAATCATCTTGTAATTGTTCATGGATCCTCCATTTTTACAACTTATCATTAAATGCCTTGCCTCGCTCTTTCAAGTTCAGCTAAATCTATTTTTTTCATCTTTAAAAATGATTCAGTAACTCTTGCGACTTCATCATTAGATCCCATATAAAAAACCTCATCCATGCTTTCGGGTATTATTTGCCACGATAGTCCGTATTTGTCCTTAATCCAACCGCACTGTTCAGCTTCCGCCACTGCCGAGAGCTTCTCCCAATAATAATCTATTTCATTTTGATCCTTGCACATAACTATAAGGGACAGCGCTTCGTTGAAAGTAAAATCAGCTTCCATGGCATTATCCATGGCTACAAATTCCACGCCCTCCAACTTAAATGCTGCAAAGTTTACCTTAGCGTCTTTAGCAAGAGCTTCACCTTCGCCGTACTTGCTTATAATCCCAATCGAAGAGTCTCTGAAAACATCCGTATAAAATCCTACGGCCTCCCCAGCTAATCCACACGCTTTTTCTGAGAATAAAAGACAAGGCTTTATGCTTTGTCCGGGCGTCTCGCCCTCTACTAAAATCAGCTGCCAAGTAACGCCGTATCTATCCTTTACCCATCCGTACCATTTGCTGAAAGGGTACTCTGAAAGGGGCATAAATATTTCTCCACCTTCTGCCAAGGAAGCCCAAATTGAATCTACTTCTTCCTTAGTACCTAACGAAACCATAAATGAAATCGAGGGATTGGTTTTAAAATATGGACCAGCACTGATTGCCTGAAATCTCATTCCCATAATTTCAAAATCAATAATCTCCGCATCTCCCGAAGGCGTCCCTGGAACAATTGCAGAACTTCTGACCTTAGAATTATCAAATATTTTTGTATAAAAATCAGCCGCTTCCTTTGCTTCTTTGTCAAACCACAAATGGGGCACTATCTTATTCACTTTTTCCATATCCCTTCCATTATAAATTTTCTCGCATCTATAGATGCGCACATTACAATGATACCCCGTCAGATAGTTTTTATTCCGTATTTTAGTTCTAATTAATAAGATAGCAATATCTTCAAGGCAAAAGAACATAGGACTGAGTAAATTCTCAATCCTATGTTCTTTTGTCTTATTTATTTTAATTTGAAAGGTCTTATGAAATTATTTGCTAGGTTCCAATCTAACTGATACTCCGGATATGCTAAGTTCTACACCCTCACTTAAATCTGCATTTTTAAATTCTTTTATGCTAAAGCCATCCGTAGCTGTTCCCATGATCTCGTTTAACCCACCACCAAACATATTAGATGTGTGTACATTACCGCTTCCTTTAGTAGCAACTATATTGTAAGTGCCGGCGGTAAAATCAGTGCCGGCAATGTAATTCCCACTTTGCAAATCGATTGCTTGTTCTACATCACTGACCCTATCTGAGATTTCTGATACATTCGCTGTATCTGACGATATGTTAAGTACGAGCGAGCTTGAAACCGATAATACAACATTTTTTTCAAGTTTGGCATTTTTAAATTCGCCTATTGAAAAATCATCTTCGGGTTTGCCCATTACTTCGTTTAATCCTCCCCCGAACATATTAGAAGAATATACGTTGCCTGACCCCTTTACAGCCGTCAGCGTATAAGTCCCTACCGGAAAATCAACGCCTGCAGTGTAGTGACCCGCCGTAAAGTCCGTTGAATATTCCTCCAGCTGAACATCATTGCCTTGGGCATTTTTATTGCCACTAGATGGCTGCGAAGAATTTTGTATCGCATCTTCCTCTCCACCCAGAGACCCACCTATTGCAGTTAATATAGCCAGAATAAGAATCCCTGTTATTATCTTGTGCTTTGAAAAGAAATTTTTGTTATCCTTTCCGCAACTTGGGCATATGGCTCCTTTCGCTACGTCAGCTCCACACGCTTTACATTTTTTCAGTTTATTTTTCATTCCTTTATCCCCCTCTGAAAATATTTTTTCATAAAAAAAATGCTAACTTCAATTAGCATTATAGTTTAATCAACAATATTTTTGGTATGCTCCCAGCATACATTTAAGAATTTCAATAATTATAATTGCAACAGTGCAGCAATCAAAACAATAATTATTGCAATCAATACGCTTGATATCAAATAACCAAGTATTTTTAGAAAAAGATTCTTTTTGTTTACGAGGGGCAAGTACTCTGTCATGTTTCTATAATTTGTGAATAACGCGACCCAACCCAACATTACAGATAAAGTCACCAGTTTGTCTATAGTGCCTGTAAAATCATCTCCGCCTTTAGACTCTACAGACATAGCCATAAATATTATTGCAATATATCCTATTGCTGCGATCGCCATCTTTATAGGATTCGATGTCCTAAATCCAGGAATATTTATTCCGTTTACCATTTTTTCTTTTGATTTATCCACTTCAAAATCACGGCCTCTTAAAGCTTTTCTAAACTCTCTTATGCTTTTGAAACGCTTATCCGGTGACAAGTCTATGCATTTTTTAATTATATTTTTGTATTGGCCTCGATGCTCTTCAAAACTTGGATGTTTTCCAGTCATCAAATAGTTAAACAGTATCCCTAATGAATATATATCGCTTCTACAATCTGTTTGTGCAAATCCAAATTGCTCAGGCGGGGCGTATCCTGCTGTTCCCATAATAAAAGTATCCTTTGAATTTTCTTCACGATATACTCTCGAGGTATTAAAGTCTATAATCTTTACAACCCCATCATTCGTCACCATTACATTTGAAAGCTTGATATCTCTGTGTATTATCGGCGGCTTCAAATTATGCATGTATTCAAGTCCATCACAAATCTGTAAAACCAAATTGACTGCTTTTATATCCGGAATGGCTTTATTGTCTTTGATAATATCTTCCATATTATCTCCATTTACAAATTCCTCTATTACTATGAGATGATTATCTATATAAAAAGTCTCATGTATTTTGACTATGTTTTTATGATTCAGATTTTTTAACCTTTCATAAACCTCTTCGTTATATACATCAATGGTTTTTTTTACATAAACTTTGTTTGTAAATTGATTTTGAACCAAAACAACATTTTTAGCCTCGTCTAAAACACAGATTTCTTTATAGAACGACAAGTTACACTCGTCCTTCAGCGCATTTGACATGCAGTCTACCCCCGAAACTCTAGATTTAGATTATCCTTTTATAAGATAGTTCATAACATTTGATTTTAATGTATAATATAGTATATAAAAAAAATTATACCACACAAGGAGCAAATTATGCAGGATAAAAAAACTGTTGAGCTTTTGGGCATTTTAAGTGAGATAAAGACAGACGAAGAACTGGAGTCATTTTTCGAGGAGAATCCAACCACAGTATCAACAATCAGCTTACACGATTATTTAAACGAAATCATTACAATAAAAAATCTATCCAAGAGCTATATTATCGCTAATAGCGGTTTGAATAGAATTTATGCTTATCAAATATTGCAAGGCAGCAAGCAACCTTCTCGAGACAAAGTCATTGCTCTTTGCATGGGCATAAAAATGGATTTAAGCCAGATTCAAAGAGCCTTGACTATAGCTGGATTAGGCATACTTTACCCCAAGAATAAGAGAGATGCAATTATAATGTTCGCTGTAAATAAGGGAATTGGAATCATGGATACAAACGAGCTTCTTTATGGCATGGGGGCAGACATACTTGAATAATGGTATTACAAGAGCTCATTTTGCCGTGTGACAATGTCAAATGCAACTTGAATGCCGCGATACTTAAAATGCAAATGTTCTAAAAGCCTTTTCTATCGATGCACTTTCCATTTATTTTTTCTAAACCAAAAACCGACTTTACATTTTGGGATATGCCCCTAAACGAAAAGTCGGTCATAAATGCAAATAACCTTATTCTGTTAACAGATTCTAACTCACATTTAAATTATATTTTTTCAGTTGTTTATGCGAAAAAAGAAATTATCAATGCACATAAAAATCCTACTGTACCCACTATCGTTTCCATTACAGTCCAAGATTTCAAAGTAGTTTTTTCATCAATTTGAAGCAGTGATTTAACCAACCAGAAACCCGAGTCATTGAAATGGCTCATGATAGTAGCTCCACCTGCTATAGCAGCAGTGACGCAAGCCAAATACAGTGGCGAATAGTTTGCAATCTCAGGCATTGCCGCAACGATTCCGGCTGCCATGGTCATTGAAACAGTGGCAGAACCTATTGATATCCTAATCAACCCGGCAATTACGAATGCAACTACCACCATTGGCAATGCGCTTGATGATACTGCTGATCCGATAACATCGCCAAGCCCTGAATCCGCAAGAATAAATCTTAAAACACCACCACAAGCCGTAACCAGTAGAATCATTCCCGTTGGAGATAGCGATTTTGTCATGATTTTTTCAAGTTCGTCTCTAGAATAACCATGCTTTATACCAAGAATTACCATGGCGACAATCGTTGCAATCGTAAGTGCTATAAAAGGCTCTCCTATAAATGCGAAAAACGGTTGTACAGAAGACATCGATGGCATGGCCTTCGAAGCTGTGTTAAGCAATATTAGAACCAACGGTATAAGAATTATACTGACCACCGTAAAAAAACCAGGCATTTTATTATTGTCATGCTCCATCATCTCTTCAACATTTTCAGGTATAGGCGCATATATTTTGTTTCCTATGAATTTACCGAATATCGGACCCGCAACAATCATCGATACAGTACCTACCACTGCACCCACAGCTATAACATAACCTAATTCAACTCCAAGCAGATTGGCTACCAAAATAGGTCCGGGTGTCGGAGGTATAAATGCGTGTCCAACCGCTAATCCGGCTAAAAGCGGTATGGCATATGTAAGAGTAGATTTCTTTGTCCTTTTGGCAAGACTAAACGCCAAAGGGATAAGTATTATCAAACCGGCATCGAAAAAAACCGGCATCGCAATTATTAGACCTGTCAGACCAAGTGCCCAGGCTGCTTTATTTTCTCCCAGCTTGTCAACCATCGTGACTGCTATTCTCTGAGCTCCACCCGAGATTTCTAGTATTGCACCAAACATGGATCCAAGACCAACCAATAGTGCTATTCCTCGCAACGTGCTGCCGATACCGTTTCCGATCGAATCTATTATCGCACTGTAGGGCATCCCAGCTATAAGGCCTATTGATATCGCACTAACTAGTATTGCCAACACTGGTTGTAGTTTTGCTTTAATTATAAGTATCAACAAGACCACCAAACCTATTAAAGCAGCGGCCACCAATCTCCCTCCGCTAGCCACTTGGACTGCCTCGGAAGTAAGCAACATGTTTCCGTTAAAAAAAGTTAATAATGTCTGCACAAAAAATCCTCCTTATAATTTCAAAGTTTTATCTTACGATCCTCTACAACATATCCCTGTCCTTAATCCATGTATCCTCCCTTCATCGGGGATACTGCATGTTTTGCATAGAACCTTAGAACTCCCTTATCATACTTTTCGCCTTTACTTTTCCATTTCTTTTTCCTGTCTTCTAAAACTCTTCTTACTTCATCTTCATCTTTGAGTTCTCCGCCAATGCCAACGATATTAAGTTTTCTCTTTTGTATATCTATTTCTATAAGATCATTCTCTTCAACCAAGGCTATAGGTCCCCCTTCTGCCGCTTCTGGAGATACATGGCCAATAGCCGGTCCACGGGAAGCACCAGAAAATCTACCATCCGTTATCAGTGCTATGCTGCTGCTTAGTTCTTCATCGGAAGATATAGCTTCTGTAGTATAGAACATCTCAGGCATTCCACTTCCTTTTGGGCCCTCATATCGAATAAATACCGCATCGCCGGGATTTATCATCTTTTTAATAACCGCATTTAATGCTTCTTCCTCAGAATCAAATGGCCTCGCCCTTAGGATAGCCTTGTGCATTTCCTTTGGTACTGCTGAATGCTTGACTACAGCGCCTTCAGGGGCTAGGTTCCCTTTTAGTATCGCTATAGTTCCATCTTTGCCTATTGGGTTATCGAATTTGCGTATTATATCTTCCCGCTTTATGCCACGCTCTTTTAGATACTCGTCGCATTTTTCATAAAATCCGTTATTTTTTAAATCTTCAAGATTCTCCCCCAGTGTTTTTCCTGTCACTGTCATGACGTCTAGGTGAAGCATTTCCTTTATTTCTTCCATTATTCTAGGAACTCCACCCGCATAATAAAAATATTCTGCAGGCCATTTTCCCGTCGGCCTTATATCTAATAAATAATGCGCATTCTTGTGCATTTCATCGAAAGTTTCAGAGTCGATATCTATTCCAAATTCATGCGCTATAGCCGGGATATGTAAAAGGGTGTTGGAAGATCCGGAGATTGCAGCATGCACCATGATAGCGTTTTCGAAAGATTTTCTAGTCACGATATCTGAAGCTTTCAATCCTTTTTTTGCCAGTTCAACAACTTTAACTCCCGCCTCATATGCAACTTTATTTAAATCCTCGCACGTTGCCGGCATAAGCGCGCTTCCTGGAAGCATCAATCCGAGCGCTTCAGCCATAACCTGCATGGTAGCAGCTGTTCCCATAAATGAACATGCACCGCATGATGGACAGGCATTATGCTTGTAATATGTCAGTTTTTCTTTGGTTATCTCTCCTCTTTGTTCCAAGGCGCTGTACATGCCAATTTGCTCTAATGTCAATAAATCCGGTCCTGCGTTCATAACCCCGCCGGTTACTATTATTGACGGTATGTTTACTCTGCCAATTCCCATCAAATGCGCTGGAACGCCTTTATCGCAGCTGCAAATGAATACTCCTCCATCGAAAGTAGTAGCGTTTACATGTATTTCGATCATATTGGCAATCATGTCTCTTGACACCAATGAATAATTTATACCATCGTGGCCTTGAGCCATACCGTCACAAATATCAGTGGTAAAATATCTAGCAGCTTTTGCTCCTTCACTATTTATGGCTTTTACTGCTTGCTCAACAAAGGGCATCAAGTGTGCACTTCCAGGGTGACTGTCTCCAAATGTGCTCTCTACGATAATCTGAGGTTTTTCCAAATCTTCTAAGGTCCACCCCATGCCCATTCTTAGCGGATCCATTTCCGGAGCTAATTCCCTAGTCTTTTGACTATTTAACTTCATATTCAATCTCCTCTACACTTTTGTCATCAGACGTCTGATGTTTATTTGCGTTTATATTATAATATTTTATTGTTTGTGTCAAGTAAACGGTTTAATTTAATTTATTTTTATTTATATTGTCTTTTTACATCTGATGTATTCGACTAATATAAGTTTATTTTCTTGTTTTTGATTCATTTTTAAAATTATTTTATTCAATTAATCAAAAACGACCCTTAGGTATATACAAATACCCAAGGGTCATCAGATGAATTTGCTTTTTCAGTTATATGACATTTCTTCGCTTTCAGAGCCAGCTATCTCGTTTTCAATCATTTTTTTAATCAATCTTCTATTGTAAATCAAGTGCATCGCCATGGCATGCCTCGCAGTCTCTGCATCCCCCGAGCAGATAGCTTCTGTAACCTCTTGGTGGGTTTCAATCGTTTCCTCCAAAAGCCTCCTGTGGGTGATGTTTACGAAAACTGCAACTGAAGAATTTATTATGGGAACCAGATTTTGAACAACTTGGTTTTTGCTGCATTTTGCAATGCAACCATGGAATTTTATATCTTCTTCCGTATGGTCTTCTCCACTTCTTATTAGCTCTTCTACCTTTTTACACTGCACCATCAGCTCTTCCAAATCTTCAGGGGTGGCATTTTTGGCAGCTAACGCCGCTATTTCTGGTTCCAGCATCAATCTTACATCCACCAGGTCAATTGCCAGCTGTTTGGAATCTTTTACGAAGGTTAGTCCCAACGGGTCATCTGCTATTCCATGCTTATCAGATACGAAAGTGCCGGCTCCCCTTCTTATCTCCAAGATATTTCTGGAGACCAACAATTTGATTGCTTCACGTATCGTGCTTCTGCCGACGCCCAATCTTTGTGCCAAATCAAATTCATTTGGAATCTTTGAACCTACCGCCACTTTATTATCAACTATGTACTTTATTATATTATCTGCCACTCTTACTACCAGTGGTTTGTCTTGATTGGTAGTTAATTGTTCCATAAGATCATCCTTAAAATTATTTTATGCAAACAACTCAAATCTACGACACTTATTTGCACATAGATGATTATATCACTAATCAAATCAAAGGAAAAGCACATGACATCCATATATAGTTAGGTGTCTCACCTGTATATTCATAAATTAACAGCAGAAAGGCGTGATTTTGTGAGCAGATTCTTTGCAGACGTCAACTGACCGAAAATAAGAAAAAAGGTTATTATTGCTAAAAAATGCTGCAGACATAATGACTGCCGCACCACATATAATCATATATTTATTTTTTTGAATGTCCTTTATCCATATTATGCCAAATCGACATTCACAGCTTTCTGGTCACCTTTACAGACATCAATCCATTTTCATATGACATTTGAGCGCTGTCTACAAGAGATCCTAAAAGCCCTAGCTCCTCTCTCCTGTCATTGCCCCCCAGCAACTCGAAATAATATTCTTCAATTTCTGGCTGCCTGGGCGAATTCAAGACGTCATACAATTCATCAAAATCATCCGGTTTTTTCGGACAGCTACCTTTTATATGAACGATAATTTCCTTGCTTTCAAAATCAAGTGTCATCTTCATATTAGTGACATTATTTCTGAAAAAATAATCGATTAATTCTTCTAAAATTTTAGTCGCTTTCATTTTTTCTGTATTCATAATAGTTCACCTCACGACACTTTATAGTTTTTCTTAATAGAATCAAAAACCGGCACCAGCACTGCAGCTACAAAACCTCCTGAAAAACCGTTATTGTATAAATTCATTCCACCATGTAGATATCCTACGTTCATCACCATTGACATATGTACAAATCCTGCTATTATTCCGTACTTCCATCCGTAGGTCCCCGAAATCGGCGCCAGCGTCGTACCAAACAATGCAGCCAGCATGGCACCCATGGAGTTTGGTTCCCAAAGCTTCAACAAAGAAGCCAAGTATACTCCAAGTAATATCGGAACCACATTTTTCACATGTTTTCCAAAGGCTCCAAATCCTACGATTGTAAATATGCCTCCAATAGTCGGCCCTGTCAAATCACCTCCTACAAAGAAAACATACCCTGTAGAAATCAATCCCAACAGCGACATATTTACCATTGAAGGTCCAAACCCGTTAGAAGAGACAAAGTCAGATACCAATCTACCTGATTTATCCCAAATTCGAAGCAGGCCTGTAAAAACATGATTGGAGTAAAACAATCCTATAAGCATCATGATAGAAAACATCACAATCAGATAAATGCTTAAAATTTGATTATTTCCATTTGATACGATCAACATCTGCGAATCAGTATCGAAATCAAAAGCTCTAAAAATAGCCATGAACACCATGCCGGTTATGCCGGCAGTAAATCCGATATTGTATAAGTTAAACCCTTGATGAAATAGAACAAAGTGGTTGGCAAGAGACGGCAGACAAAAACCCGCAGCCAAGCCTATCATATTTGCCAGTACTATCGAGTAAGGCATAGGAATATCAAACCCAAATGATATTTGACTTACAAGCGGCCCTAGCGCCGTGCCAAAGAGAGCTATCAAAATAAACTTGCTGAATTTTTCTTTCTGATAAAAGGAATATAAATAAACTCCCGCAATTATTGCCCATATATTATAGATGTTTTTCCCAAACAAGGCAAAGCCGCCTATAGTGAATATGGCAGATATAAGAGGACCATTCATTTGAATCTTGCTGATTTTAGAAATCAAAACCCCAGTGATCATTAACAGGCCACTGTTGAAAAAGGCACTTCCTATGTTGGCTACTTCCATATAGTCAGTTACCAATATACTTGGTGCGGCAGCTATTTTTTTCATTCCTGAAAATATCTCTTGAAAGTCATTGAATAAAAAAGAGGATAGCAAAACACAGCAGCTTATAAGAGAAATTATGATGTATTTTAAATCATCTGAGATAATATAATAATTTTGGCTCTTGTCCAAAGTGTTTCTCAATAAATGTTTTTTTTGAAAACTCTTAAATAATCTCGAAGCATCCGCAAACACGACGACCACCCCCACTCTAATTGATTTTTAGTAATCGTTTACAGATTCAATATAAATATTAACATGATTTTTTTTATGCATCAACTCATTTCAATGTTTTTCTTTGTATTTTTGTAAATTACTGATAGTTTTAGATTGCATTTAATAAGAAGAGATAAGTTCGAATCCCTTTGTTCTTACTCATACAAAAGCACCCAAGTCTTAACGACTTGGATGCTTTTGTATGGCGTGCCCGGAGGGATTCGAACCCCCGACGAACAGATTCGAAGTCTGCCACTCTATCCACTGAGCTACGGGCACGCGAAATGTTACTATAAATTTAAAAAAATGAACCATCGGTTCATTTATAAGCGAATGGAGCGAAAGACGGGATTTGAACCCGCGACCCTCGCCTTGGCAAGGCGATGCT
>CAZOTE010000041.1:0-17290 GCA_964582705.1 uncultured Eubacteriaceae bacterium
CCCACTTCAGTACCAATCTGCACTTTTTTCAATTATTAGTTTCGCAATTACCTAACATACTTTAAATTCATTATAGTACAGGTTAAAGAAAATAAAAAGATAAAACAAGAAAAAATATTGATAAACAATATGAATTGATATAGAATAAGAGTAAATAATAATACAGAGGTGAATAATATGTCTCAAGTCAGCGAAAGAATAGCAGCATTAAAAGACCGACTTTTCGAAAGCAAAAGAGAGCTGTCCCTTGAAAGGGCCAGGCTTTATACGGACAGCTATATAACTACCGAAGGGATGCCCTCGGTGATGAGAAGGGCTATGGCTACAGCTCATATACTGGAGAATGTAGAGATACAGATCAACGAAGGAGAGCTAATAGTAGGAGATAGAACTGTCAAACCAAGATCCGGCATTGCATCTCCGGAGATGAGCCCGTATTGGATTAGCGACGAGCTGGAAACTATGGCTGAAAGACCACAGGATCAGTTCTTGGTATCAGATGAAGACAAGAAATACTTCAATGAAGTGCTGTACCCTTATTGGGAAAAGAATTCATTGAAGGATTACGTCGACTCAAGGATGACTGATGTAGTAAAAGCCAGCATCAAGGATGGAATCGTAAAGATAAACCAGACCGACAAGGGGCAGGGACATATAATTCCCACATTTGAAAAGGTATTGGAACAAGGCCTGGGGTCCATGATCGAAGAAGTCGAAGGATACTCAAGCAAGTACCAAGACAATGATTTTTACAAGGCGGCCTTGATTACCCTTAAGGCCACGCAAAAATTCATATTGAGATATGCGGAGCTTGCCAGAAAAATGGCTGAAAAAGAGACGGATGGCAAGCGTAAAGACGAGCTTGTGAGAATAGCTGAGATTTCAGAGATGGTATCAACAGAAAAACCCGTTGAGCTTTACGATGCGCTGCAGCTTTTTTGGTATGTGAACCTTGCCTTGCAGTTTGAGTCAAATGCAAGCTCGATCTCGCCGGGAAGATTCGACCAATACATGTACAGATTTTATAAAAAATCACTGGATGAGTGCGAAGACAAGGAATTATTAAAGGAGCTTTTGAGATGTCTGTGGCTTAAAATGAATGACGTGGTTTTGTTAAGAAGCGAAGACAGCGCCAAGTATTTTGCAGGTTTTCCCACAGGTTATACGATAATCTTGGGAGGAGTGGACAAAAACGGAAGGGACGCCACCAACGAGCTTTCCTACGTAATATTGGACACTTACGGCGATATACAGCTTCCACAGCCTAACCTTGGAGTCCGGATTCATGAAAAATCCCCTATAGAATTTCTAAATAAAACGGCGGAAACCATCAGGCTTGGGACAGGAATACCCCAGGTATTCAACGACGAGGTAATAATACCCGGATACTTAAACAGAGGGGTATCCTTGCCTGATGCTAGGGATTATTCGGTGGTAGGGTGTGTTGAGCTTAGCATACCCGGCAAGACTTACGGGCTTCACGACATCGCGCTTTTCAACCTGCTTAAGGTGCTGGAGGTTACGCTGGAGAGAAATCACGAAAAAATAAGATCATTTGACGATTTGATGCAGGGAATAAAAGACACCATCGATGAATATGTAGACCACATGGTGGAAGGCTCTAATATAACCGACGAAGCCCATGGAGCATTTGCCCCCACACCTCTTTTGTCTTGCTTCATAGAAAAATGCGTTGAAAACGGAAGGGACGTCTCCTGGGGTGGGGCGGTATACAACTTCTCAGGTGTTCAGGGTATAGGAATTGCAAACTTGAGCGATTCTCTATATATCGTCAAGAAATACGTCTTTGACGACAAGGAAATAAGCCTGGGAGATTTAGTGGAGCTTCTACGGGACAATTACGAAAACAATGAGGTATTGAGGCAGAAGTTCATAAACAGGTATGAAAAATACGGAAATGACGTTGACGAAGTTGATTACCTGGGTTCGGAAGTTCTGACCTATTACTGCAAGCAGGTGGAAAAATTCAAAAACCCAAGGGGTGGAATATTCCAGCCGGGATCTTACACGGTATCAGCCCACATACCTTTGGGAGAAGCAGTGGGAGCCACTGCGGACGGAAGGCTTTCCAAGGAACAGCTGGCAGACGGAGGCTTGTCGCCTATGGTCGGAAGGGACAAGCACGGCCCTACCTCGGTCCTTAAGAGCGTGAGCAAGCTTGACAACTACCTGACTACAAACGGAAGCTTGCTGAACGTGAAGTTTTCACCGTCGGTAATGAAGGGTACAGAGGGGATACGAAATTTCGTGGCATATTTAAGATCCTTCATGAGGCTTAAGATACAGCATATCCAGTTCAATGTCGTATCCGCGGATACCTTGAGAGCTGCCCAGGAGGATCCGGCGAAATACAGGAACCTGGTCATCAGGGTTGCAGGCTACAGCGCGATATTCGTAGAGCTTAACAAATCGATCCAGGACGATATAATAAAAAGAACAGAACACGGTTTTTAAGGAGGCCTTGATGAAGAAGCCTTTGATATTCAACATACAACGCTACAGCATCCATGACGGGGGCGGAATAAGGACTATGATTTTTTTCAAGGGGTGCCCTTTACGGTGCCCCTGGTGCTCAAATCCAGAATCTCAGGAAACCGGCATGGAGATTATCAGGAAAAACAGCCTCTGCATACAGTGCATAGCTAAAGACGCCTACACCTGCCCGGCTAAGCCTGAAGATTGTCCAACAGGTGCCTTGGAGTATGTGGGCAAGCCGATGAGCATTGAAGATTTGCTGGAAGAAGTCAAAAAGGACATGGTGTTCTACGATACAAGCGGTGGGGGAGTGACCTTGTCCGGAGGGGAAGTGCTCTTGCATGGCGAATTTGCTTCAGAGCTTCTTAAGGAAATCAAAGCTTTGGGGATCCACACTGCAATTGAAACCACGGGGCATGGAAGCTGGGAGCTTCTTGACAGGATGACCGAGTATACGGATTTAGTTCTGTTTGACTTTAAGATAATGGACAAGGACAAGTTTGCCCGCATAATAAAAGGAGATCTTGACCTGGTGCTTCAGAATTTTAGCAAGCTGATGGAAAAGAAGGTTAAGGTAATCCCACGAGTTCCATTGATACCCGGTTATACGATGGATGAAAAAAACATAGAAAAAATGATAGGGATACTGAAGGAGCATCCCAAGGTAGACGAAGTTCACCTTTTGCCTTTTCATCAATTTGGAAGCTCGAAGTACAAGGGTATAGGCAAGAAGTATGAAATGGAAGATGTCAGCCCTCCCGAGGATGAGGTGGTTGAAGCGATAAAAATAGAGTTTGAAAAAGCCGGATATACGGTCTATATAGGCGGAAGATAAAAAGGAGCAAAGCCATTTAAGGGTTTTGCTCCTTCGATGTCTATTAAGCCTAGTTTGATAACTTTACTAAATTGATATAATTAGTTTTGAAGTCTGTCCCAAAACTGGGTTTTATGATATTATAAAAGTAAAAAATCGGGAGTGAAAACAGTTGGACAGACTTAAGAGACAACTTGAATTTATTATCGAAATAGACAAGCTGAAGCATATACTAAGGCAAAGCGTGCTTATAGAGGACAGAAGGAATGAAAATGATGCGGAGCATTCCTGGCACCTGACGGTGATGGCGATGATATTAAAAGAGCATTTCGTGGATCAAGATGTTGATCTGCTGAAGGCGATGAAAATGACAATAATCCACGACCTGGTAGAAATTTACGCAGGAGATACTTTCTGTTACGATGATGAGGGCAACGGAGACAAGCTCGAAAGAGAAATTGAAAGCGCGAGGAAGCTTTTTGCTATTTTGCCGGAGGATCAGGAAGCTGAGTTTTGGAGCTTGTGGGAAGAATTCGAAGAGAGAAGCACAAAGGAATCAAAATTTGCAGCTTGCCTTGATCGAATGCAGCCGCTGCTTCTAAACAGCAGAACTGAAGGGCATACATGGAAGCGGCCTGAAGTGAACAGGGACAAGGTGCTGGAGAGGAACATGATTCTTAAGGATAATGCACCGGCTCTGTGGCAAGAGGTTGTGAAAATAGTCGATAGGGCAGTTGACCGGGGACAGCTTAGAGTCAATAATTAAATTATAGAGAAAAAATTCAAAATGCTTAAAATATGTCAAAACATTCCGATATATATTATTAAAGGCTAAAATGTTTTATAGGATATTCCGATAGGCAAAGGCATAATTAATTGAAAAGTGGTGATTCATATTAAAAGCGACGACAAGCTTCTGATAAAAATGGACGAACTGGAAAAAAAGTTCGCCGAATTTACCAAAATGAAAAAAGGAATAGACCCCAAAAGAGAGTCGGCAAGGATTATATTTATCTATCTGGTGATGGGAAGCCTTTGGATAACACTATCCGACAGGCTGGCTGCACAGATCTTTGAAGATGTAAGAGCCTTGGCGCTGTTTAGCACATGGAAGGGTTGGCTCTACGTTTTAGTTACCGGGTGGATTTTTTACGGCATAATTCTTAAGAGCCTTGTTTTGTACAGAGATTCCATAGACATAATATACAACAACTACGAAGAATTAAGCTCAGCCCACGAGGAACTCATAGGCATAGAGGAGGAGCTTTCGGAAAAATACGACGAGCTGGAGCAAAGCTATCATAAACTGTCCTTAAGCGACCAAAAGTACAATCTGGCTGTTGAAGGAGCAAAGGATGGCATATGGGAGTGGGACATAGTAGAGGATCGGTATCTTTTTTCGGAAAAGTGGCTGCAATACTGCGGATACGATCTTAGGCAGATAAAAAACACCATAGCCGGATGGAAGGAATTGTTGCACCTTGAGGATGCCGACAAAGCAGAAAGAACACTTAAGGAATATCTCAACAGCGGCAATGGAGACTACCAAAATATTTACAGGATAAGGTGCGCCGATGGTTCATATAAGACGATTCTCAGCAAGGGAGTATGCATATGGGACGAAGAAGGCAATCCTGTAAGGATGGCTGGATCACACACAGATATAACTCAGCAGATGAAGCTGCAGGGAAGCCTTAGGGAAGAAAAGGAATTTTCTGACAATGTAATAAAAGAATCCGCAGTGATAATAATGCTACTGTCGCTGGATGGAGAAATCCTAAGATTCAACGATTTTGCTAGAGGAATAACAGGCTACGCAGACGAAGAAATCAAAGGGAAAAAGGTATTTGAATTGTTCCCAAGAAAAAAGCAGGATAAAATAAAGGGATTGTACAGGGAAATAATAACCGGTGAAAATTCAAACTCAATTGAAGAAAAGATAATTACCAAGAACAATAAGGCGGTAGACGTGCTCTGGAGCTTTAGTCCATTACACGACAACCTTGGCAACACCAGAGGGATAATCCTTAACGGAACGGATATAACTGAACGGAAAGAAATGGAGCGGAGGCTCTATCATGCAGCATACTATGACGAACTAACTCAGCTGCCCAACAGGGCGATGTTCAACTTCAAGGTTGAAGAAAAGCTGTCTGAAATTAAGGGCACAAAGGATCAAATGGCACTGTTGTACTTGGACATCGACAACTTTAAGCACATAAACGAGATATACGGCCATGTTGTAGGCGACGAGCTGTTAAGATATATGGCCAGCGTTTTATCCCACACCGTAAGCTCAGAAGGAATCACAGCGAGACTCAGCGGTGATGAATTTATAGTTTACATGGAAGGCATCACAGGTGTTGATGACGTTATCGATCAAATAAATGAAATCAATTATTGCCTGTCAAAGCCCTGGATCCACAACGGGCAGGAATTTTACATAAATATAAGCTGCGGCGTGGCCATTTATCCTAAAGACGGGGATGATTTAGGCACATTGTTAAAGCGAGCTGACCTTGCGGTTTTCAGCGCCAAGGAACAGGGCAAAAACAGCTACTGCCTATTTGCTGAGGAGATGGAGGATAAATCTAAGAGATATATGGAAATGGACAACATGCTTCGAAAAGCCATTGCCGGCAATGAGTTTACCCTTCATTACCAGCCCCAGGTAGATGCCTTAAACGGAAAAATTAAAAAGCTCGAAGCTTTGATAAGGTGGAATCACCCGGAAAGAGGCTTCATATCCCCGGGAGAATTCATACCGATTGCGGAGCAGACCGGGCATATAGAGGCAATCGGGGAATGGGTCGTAGAAGAAGCGTGCCGACAGATCAAAAGCTGGAAAGACAAAGGCATGACTACACCCAAGGTTTCTATCAACCTTTCCAGCACCAGGCTTAGCAGGCAAGGCATATCAGAAAAAAGCATTGATACTATAAATAGAAACTGCATACAAAATGTAGATGTGGAGTTTGAGATAACTGAAACAGCAATACTCACCAATGAAAAAAACGTTCTTATGGCTTTGGACACCATGAAAAAAAATGGCATCTCCATTGCGCTTGATGATTTTGGCACGGGATATTCGTCCCTTAACCACCTTCAGAACCTTCCTATCGATGTGCTTAAAATAGACAGGTCGTTTTTAATGAACATCCATAAGAGCGACAAGGAAAAAAGTCTCTACGAAAGCGTAATACGACTTGCTCACAGCCTGGAGCTTGAGGTAGTTGCGGAAGGAGTGGAGACTAAAGAGCAGGTGGAATTCTTAAAGGAAAACAAATGCGACACGCTGCAGGGGTATTACTTCAGCAGGCCGCTGCCACCGGACAAGGTCGAGGAAGTCATTGCCAATGGATTCATCAAAACTTGATGTCTTGTTTTTCTTTGTATACTCGAAGTTGTAATGTTTGAGATCTTCAAGCAGGGTATATATTAATATTGAATAGTTGAATAAATGACAGGAGGTTCACAATGAGCAAAAAAATAACCGACAAGGTAACATGGGTTGGCAAAATAGACTGGGAGCTTAGAAGCTTTCACGGGGATGAGCTTTCCACCCACAAGGGCACATCCTATAATTCGTATTTGATAAGAGACGAAAAAACGGTTTTAATCGATACTGCATGGGAGCCATACGACAAGGAGTTCGTATCTAATCTAAAAAAAGAAATAGATTTAAAGGATATTGACTACATAGTAATAAATCATGGAGAGATAGACCATAGCGGAAGCTTGGTAGCACTTATGAATGAAATACCGGATACCCCCATATACTGCACGGCAAACGGCGTTAAGTCACTTAAGGGGCATTATCACAAAGACTGGAATTTCGTGCCGGTAAAGACAGGGGACACCTTAGATATCGGGTCTTCCACGCTGACTTTTGTAGAGGCGAGGATGCTGCATTGGCCGGACACGATGTTCACTTATATGTCAGGAGACAATATCCTTTTCAGCACCGATGCTTTCGGACAGCATTATGCATCGGAGATGCTATTTAACGACTTGGTGGATCAGGACGAGCTTTACAGTGAAGCTTTCAAATATTATGCAAATATCTTGACCCCTTTCAACAAGCTGGTCATTAACAAGATAAAAGAGGTAGTCGCCATGAACCTACCCCTGGACTATATATGCACAAGCCACGGAGTCATCTGGAGAGACAACCCGGCTCAGATAATCGAAAAATACATCGAGTGGGCAAACGACTATAAGGAAGATCAAATAACCATTCTGTACGACACCATGTGGGACGGTACGAGAAGGATGTCCGAAGCGATAGCCAAGGGTTTGATTGAAGGGGACAAGGACCTGAGGGTAAAGCAGTTCAATCTTTCAAAGTCAGATAAAAACGATGTCTTATCCGAGGCCTTCAGGTCAAAGGCGATACTGGTAGGATCTCCCACGGTAAATAAGGGCGTAACCTACGCTACTGCGGGGATACTGGAGATGCTAAAGGGCTTGGGGATGAAAAATAAAAAAGCAGGAGCATTCGGCACTTATGGATGGAGCGGCGAGTCTGTTAAGATAATAGAGGATTGGCTCCATGAGGCAGGCTTCGAGCTTCCTCTAGAAAGCATCAAGGCAATGTGGAATCCGGATGAGGCTTCGATTGAAGCTGCTGAAAATTTCGGTAAGCTGTTTGCAGCCGAGTGCCTTGACTGAGAACTAAAGAGGGTTGAAGTTAAAAAAGCGTGGATATAAGGTTGGATCTGGTATATAATAATACTAGAGTAAGTTAAATAAAATCCTACAGATGAGGCAGCCTCATCTGCTGGATTTTACAAGATCCTTCCTAAAAGTGCATGCTTGCTATACTCTCTCCCGACTATACTGCAGGTCGCTTTTTGTGGAGGATCTTTAGAATCCAGTTGCCTTTAAGACAACTGAAATGCTTAAAACGGCGAGCAAAGTGAAATTGATGATTAAAAAGTTTTTGATGGACACTGAAAAGGTGTCTTTTTTTGTCTGCTTTATTTTAAATGTCCCGATATTCTTTCCTACAGGCAAGAACGTGACGAGACAGAGTAAAGCATACAAGGGAAGGGTGCGGGAAAACACCCCCAAAAATATGGCTATATAAGAGGAGTAGCAGACCGCCTCAAATAGCCTCAGCCCGTTCTTTCTTCCTATGTATATAGGTAGAGTGTAGCGTTTATTGGCGATGTCCTCTTCCATATCGCAGATGTTGTTGGCAAGCATTATATTGCCTATGCCGGCGACTAAAGGCCAGGATATTATCAGAATCCTGATTAGAAAATCCATATCTACATTCAACGTGAAAACTGCTTGCGAAATTGATAGGACAACAGGATCCAATTGATGGGTATGTATGAATACCGCTAAAAAGGGTATGAAGAAACCCATGAAAAACCCGGAAAATATTTCTCCCAATGGAGTACGGGATATGGGAACGGGACCGAAGGAATAAATAATCCCCACAAAAAAAGATGCAGCTCCGATTACCAATACCAATGGGTGGGTAAATAGATAAAGTACTGACCCAGCTAGAAGAGCTATGGTTATGAGCACTGCCAGAGTCTTTCTGACCGTTGAGGCTTTTATCCCGAATTTGACTATGGCATTGTGTTTTTCGTAGCCATAGCCCTCTCTTTTGTAGGCTTTGACAAAATCGTAATAGTTGTTTAGAACCGTTACTGCCATATCGAAGCATAGCAAGGATAAAAGCATCAGGGTGAAGTTTATTAAGTTGAAGGTATCATAACGGTAATAGGCGTATGCCGATCCAATAAAAAAGGGTATCATACTGGCTACCTTGGTTTGTATTTCCGCCAGCTTTAAAAAGGTCGATATGTTCATTGCAAATCTCCTTGTCTTTTGATAAAGTTATTATAACATTTGTCAGGTAGTTGTAAAGCAAGAAGTGGAAAGAGGCAATTATTTTCATAAAGTGTTTACAAATACCCCTTGGGGGTATATAATTAACTGTGAGAGAAGCAACACATAAAATTAAAAACAATTTGGAGGTATTTTATATGAAAGAAGTTATGGACAGCACTTTTGTAGAAGAGGTAATAAACAACGAGCAACCGGTATTGGTTGATTTTTGGGCGCCTTGGTGCGGGCCTTGCAAGATGGTAGGGCCGGTGATGGAAGAGCTCAGCAAGCAGTACGACGGAAAAGTCAAGGTAGTAAAGGTAAACGTGGATGACAATCCTGAAATTTCTGAGACGCTAAAGATTACGAGCATACCTACGATCGTGCTTTTCAAAGAAGGACAGCCAAAGGAAGCGGTAGTTGGATTCAAGCCTAAAAATGTGTTTGAGAAAATGGTGGAAAAACATCTGTAAGAGGAGAGTTATAAATGAGTGAGAGATATGACATTATAATTGTGGGCAGCGGACCGGCTGGAGTGTCAGCTGCGATAAATGGTGTCATCAGAAATAAAAAGGTTAAGGTATTCGGGAGCAAACACTTAAGCGACAAGCTTGAAAAGGCTCCTAGAGTGGACAATTACCTTGGATATCATGCAGTCAGCGGACCGATGCTTAAAGATGTATTTGTAGAGCATTTAAATCAAATGAATATAGATATCACCGAGGAGAAAGTAGATGCGGTTTACGCCATGGGTGAATATTTTGCAGTCGCTACCAGGGACAACACTTACGAGGCTAATTCTGTAATAGTTGCATCCGGCGTCAGCAACAAAAAGAGCCTCCCGGGAGAAGAGGACTATTTGGGAAAAGGCGTGGGATACTGCGCAACATGCGACGCGCCGATTTACAAGAACAAAAAAGTAGCAATAGTAGCTTACCACAAGCACGCAGAAGAGGAAGCAAATTTTATGCTAGACGTTGCCAGCGAGGTATACTACGTACCCGTTTATGGCCAGCCTGAAAAAATCAGGGAAGGCGTGAAGGTGGTCGCCGGAAAGCCAAAGCAGATTTTAGGTTCTGAGCATGCCGAAAAGCTTGTGCTTTCAGATGGAGAGATACACGCTGACGGGATATTCATACTAAAGGACAGCGTAGCTTTAGATCAACTGGTTCCTGGCGTGGATATACTGGAAAACCACTTTAATGTCAACAGGAATATGGAAACAAACATACCGGGACTGTACGCTGCAGGAGACTGCACCGGAAAACCCTATCAATACCTTAAGGCGGCAGGGGAAGGACAGGTGGCAGCTCTAAACGCGGTGAGCTATTTAGACAAAAGATAAGACTTTGTATAAATGAATATAATTCAAGAGAGTAAACACATGGTGTTTGCTTTTTTGGGTTTAAGAACAGCTTGAGTCAATCCTACGATAGAGAGGCAGATTCGTTTAAAAATCTTTGCTATGGGTATAAAAATAATGAATCTTTGATGCAAAAAAGACATAAAAACAAAGTGATCAGGTGCGAGTTGCCTGATTTTTGTGTATCGGAAAGAGGTGTTCTAATGAAGTACAAAGATTATTACGAAATACTGGGGGTAAATAAGGAATCGACTTCGGATGAGATAAAAAAAGCGTACAGAAAACTGGCAAAAAAATATCACCCGGATGCAAATCCTGGAGATAAAAAAAGCGAGGACATGTTCAAGGATATAAACGAGGCCTATGAAGTGTTGGGAGACCAGGAAAAACGGAAAAAATACGATGCACTAGGAAGTGGACAGCAATTTGCAAACGGGTATGACTTTGATCCTTCCCAGTTTGGTTTTGACAGAGGCGGTGGCAGATATACTTATACTACATCCGGCGGAGGAGATTTCAGCGACTTTTTCAACGCTTTTTTTGGAGGGGGATCAAGAGGCGGCGATGATTTTGACATAGAAGACCTCTTTGGAAGAGGTTCGTCCAGGAGGGCTTACTCTTCAAGGAGCAAGGGTGAAGACCTTGAAACCGAGATCAGCGTAACTTTGGAAGAAGGCTACCTGGGAGAGACCAAGAAGGTATCATTTGCAAGAGATGGCAAAAGGGTCAGCTTGAATATAAAAATACCAAAGGGCGTGAAGCAGGACGAACGGATACGCCTTTCCGGTCAGGGAATGCCTAGTGCAAGCGGTGGAAAAAGCGGTGACCTTTACCTTAAGATAAATCTGGCGAAGGATAAGAATGTGGAGCTTGATGGATTGAATATTCACAAAAGGCTGGATCTATACCCGTGGGAAGCGGCCCTGGGGACAAAAAAGGAAGTGGAATCTTTTGGGGAGAGGCTCTCTGTAAAAATTCCAGCAGGCATACAAACGGATAAAAGCATAAGGCTCCCCGGCAAGGGTTATGTAGATAAAAATGGGAGAAGAGGAGACCTGTACGTAAAGATAAGGTTGGTCAATCCGCAGACTATATCGCCGGAAATCAAAGGTATATATGAAGAAATGAAAAATAAATTCAGGTAATGATGTTACGGAGGGTTGAAAATGAACATTGAGAAATTTACTCAAAAGGCTCAGACGGCCATTGCATCTTCCCAGGAATACGCCGTTAGGTTTGATAATCAGGAAATAGAGCCGGAGCATCTGAATTACAGCCTGGTTAAGCAGGAAGATGGACTAATTTCCAAATTGCTTGGTTACATGGGGGTAGATGTGGCTTTATATGCGAAGGATATTGAAGATGTCTTGGAAAATCTGCCTAAGGTGTACGGAGGGTCGGCCAATAACTATATATCAAGAAGGTTAAACCAAGTAGTAATAAACGCCCAGGATGAATCAAAGAGATTCAAGGATGAATATACTGGGGTTGAGCATCTTTTTATCGCTCTTTTAAAAGAAAAAAACTCCAAATCGGAAAAGGTGTTCAAATCTCACCAAATAACAAACGAAAGGTTCATGGAGGCTCTAAGCAAGGTAAGAAGCGGACAAAGAATAGTCAGCCAAAATCCTGAAGACACTTACGATGCGCTAAAACGCTTTGGCAGGGATCTTGTTGAGCAGGCCAGAGAGGGCAGGCTTGATCCGGTGATTGGACGGGATACTGAAATAAGGAGAGTAGTAAGAATACTGTCGAGACGGACAAAGAACAACCCTGTTTTGATAGGCGAACCTGGTGTCGGTAAAACAGCCGTGGTAGAGGGCTTGGCGCAGAGGATATTAAAAGGAGACGTGCCGGAAGGCTTGAAGGACAAGACCATATTTGCCCTTGATATGGGAGCTTTGATCGCAGGGGCTAAATACCGGGGCGAGTTTGAAGAAAGACTCAAGGTAGTTTTAGACGAGGTGCAAAAATCAAAGGGTCGGATACTCCTTTTCATCGATGAGCTTCACAATATAGTGGGTGCCGGGAAAGGTGAGGGAGCTATGGACGCCGGAAACATCCTAAAGCCAATGCTGGCAAGGGGCGAGCTGCACTGCATCGGCGCTACGACCTTGAACGAATACCGAAAGTACATCGAAAAAGATGCGGCTTTGGAGAGGCGCTTCCAGCCGGTGATGGTAGATCAGCCTAACGTAGAGGATACCATCTCTATACTAAGAGGGCTAAAGGAAAAGTTTGAAATCCATCATGGTGTACGAATAACTGACAATGCGCTCATAGCCTGTGCCGTGCTGTCCAACAGATATATAACTGATAGATTTCTTCCGGACAAGGCCATAGATCTTATGGATGAGGCTGCTGCCATGATTCGGACTGAAAT
This sequence comes from uncultured Eubacteriaceae bacterium, assembly GCA_964582705.1. Taxonomy (GTDB): domain Bacteria; phylum Bacillota; class Clostridia; order Eubacteriales; family Alkalibacteraceae; genus Alkalibacter. The sequence continues at coordinate 12,901 of CAZOTE010000041.1, forward strand.
AGACAGCATGCCTGCTGAGCTGGACGAGATCAGCAGAAAGATAATGCAGCTTGAAATAGAAAAACAGGCTCTCAAAAAGGAAACAGATAAGGCATCTTTAGAAAGGCTTAAAAATATCGAGAAGGAAATTGTGACATTTAGGGAAAAAGGGGACGTGATGCAAGCTCAGTGGGAAATGGAAAAGAAGAGCATTATGGGAGAAAAAGAGCTGAAGCTAGAGATAGAAAACGTCAACAGGGAGATAGAAAGGGCTGAGAGGGAGTACGACCTTGAAAAACTTGCCAAGCTGAAACACGGAAGACTGCCTGAGCTCCAAAAACAGCTTGAAGAAGCGAAATCACCGGTAGAGAGAAAGCTTCTGAAGGAAGAGGTAACAGACGAAGAAATAGCTCAAATCGTATCCCGGTGGACTGGGGTTCCGGTTGCAAAACTGATGGAGCAGGAGAAGGAAAAGCTCTTGAAACTATCAGACATTCTTCATCAGCGTGTCATAGGCCAGGACGAAGCAGTAGAAGCCGTTACAGATGCGGTGATAAGGGCTAGATCCGGACTTAAGGATATAAACAAGCCCATTGGATCCTTCATATTCCTTGGTCCTACTGGGGTAGGAAAGACAGAGCTTGCAAAATCATTGGCTCAGGCCCTCTTCGACAACGAGGACAATATCATAAGAATCGACATGAGCGAGTATATGGAAAAGCATTCCGTATCAAGACTTATAGGAGCGCCACCAGGGTATGTAGGCTACGAGGAAGGGGGGCAGCTTACTGAAAGCGTCAGAAGGAAACCATATAGCGTAATACTTTTTGATGAAATAGAAAAGGCACATTCGGAAGTATTCAATGTTCTTTTACAGCTATTGGATGACGGAAGACTTACCGATAGCCAGGGACGTACTGTGAACTTTAAAAATACGGTGGTTATAATGACTTCCAACATAGGCAGCACTTACCTGCTTGAAGGCATAGATTCTCAAGGAGAGATAAGCCAGAGGGCTCGGGAACAGGTAATGTCACAGATGAACCGCCACTTCAAGCCTGAATTTTTAAATAGGATAGATGAAATTGTTTTGTTCAAGCCTCTTAAAAAATCTGAAATAATAAAGATTATAGATCTAGCCTTGGAAGAAGTCAGAAACCGGCTGGCTGACAGGGGGATCGCCCTTAAAGCAGATAAAGAGGCGAAGGAACTAATCGCTGAAAAGTCTTATACAAGCGTATATGGGGCAAGGCCGGTAAAGAGATACCTGCAAAAAAATGTGGAAACCGTGCTTGGCAGAATGATAATAGCAGGGAGTTTAATAGAGGGCATGACAGTCAAGATAGGAATAGACAATGGGGAGTTGAACTTCTACATCGATGGGTAGATATATATAAAGGTCACGATGGGAGTGGGTATAAAGGTGATTAAGATTACCGCATTTACATATGAAAACGAGCTGATGGAAGTCTGCGGAGATATAGAAAATCTGAATAGGGATAAAATAAAATGGTTTTGGGCGGATTTTGATGATCCAAGTGATGAAGAGTCGGGTAAACTGACCAGCTATTTTGGTTTTCACCATCTGTCTGTAGAGGACTGCTTTCATTGGCTTCAAAGACCCAAGGTGGATTTTTACGATGGCTATACCTTCTTCGTGCTCCACACCATAGATCCTGAAAGCTTAACTCCCATAGAGGTAAATCTATTCATTGGGCAGGACTATATAGTCTCATTTCATAGAGAGCCTCTTCTACGTGAAGTTGAAGAAGTTAAAAAAGAACTCTATTCAAGTGAGGTTGAGCTATGGGAGGAAGGGAATATATATGTGACATACCTGCTTATGGATAAAATAGTGGATATGTATTTTCCGGCCATTTATAAACTGGAAGATGATCTCAAAGAATTTGACGATGTGGATAAGGAAAGCCTGAACAAGAGCGGCATCGAGAGGCTGTTTGGAATAAGGGCTGACATCTTAAAGTTGCTGAGGGTTGTCAATTCTATGAGGGATCTTGTTTACAGAATTTTAAACTCTCCCCATCTGAGACGTTTCTCCAGCAACGAGATGTATTTTGAGGACATCCACGATCACCTGCTGAGATTGTCTGAAACCTTGGAGGCAAACAGGGAGATAACGTCTGACATTAGAGATAGTTTCCTGTCAATCAACTCAAACAGAATGAATCGCGTGATGACCCTGCTAACCATTATAACGACCATTTTTATACCCGTAACATTCATTGCAGGGGTATATGGAATGAATTTTAGAAATATGCCTGAGCTCGATCATCCATATGCCTACTACATAGTGTTGTTGCTGATGGCTCTTATTGGAGTTTTTATGTTCATATGGTTTAAAAAGAAGGGTTGGTTCGATTTATATAAATAACTAATAAGGGGGAAAATACGATGACTCATGCAAACGGGAGGCTTTTAAAGATTTTCATAGGAGAATCTGAAATGTACAAACATGAGGCCTTGTACCATGCCATAATCAAAAAATTAAAGGAAAACGGAATGGCTGGGGCAACAACCATAAGAGGAGTGGAGGGCTTTGGAGCTCATAACATCAAGCATAAAAAGGCCATAGATGTTCTGTCCGGAGACTTGCCAATACTGATAGAGGTTATAGACACGCCGGAAAAAATCGATGAAATAATCGACATAGTAAAGCCTATGATCAAGGAAGGACTCATGGCGATCATAAACGGTGTAGAGATTGTAAAAAAATAAGTGAGCAGAGGCGGGCCCCAGCGCCCCCTCGATGCTCACTTGTTTTTATTGCTAAACTATCTTTCCTTTTCAATCAGCTCTGATACCTTTGCTTTTATCAAATCCCTTGTATTCCTAAAAGCTTCAATAGGACCACCGGAAGGATCATCAAGCCCCCAGTCTTCTCTGTGGCTGCAGGGGATGAAAGGGCACTCAACATTACAGCCCATAGTTATAAGATAATCCACCTCTGAAGGGATCTCGTCAAGGAGTTTGGGCCTGAGCTCGCTGGTATCGACTCCCTCTTCTTCTAATACCTTCAAAGCTAAGGGCTTAACCTCCGGATATTTTTCTGTTCCTGCAGAATACGCTTCAAATACATCACTTCCCAGGTGCTTCATCAAAGCCTCTGCCATCTGTGAGCGGCATGAATTGTGAACGCATATAAATGCTACCGATTTTTTCATGTAAATCCTCCATTATTTTGTATTTAGATTGTTCATAACATCGGATGGATCTTTGCGAAGATCCACGCAAGTGAACTTGCTGTCTTTATAGGCATATAGCCTTGCTGAATCCGCACTAAAATCCGTGCTTGCAAACTTGTCTTTTAAATACGAAATGAGATTGGCGTTTTCTTCTGCAAATCCGGGATCTACGCTGTAATAAATCCACTGAGCATCTTTTCTGGATATGATGAGCCTAGTGCTTTTTAATTTATTCAAATGCCTGGATACATTCGATTGGTTCAACCCCAGTACGGATTCGATCTCACATACGCACAGCTCTCCGTGAATTAGCACATTGAAGATCCTGAGCCTGTTTTCATCTCCCAATGCCTTGAAAATATCAACTAGTTCCATATTAACTCCTCCAATATGATTATATAATCATATAATATCATTTTCAACAAGATATCTCAAGAAGTTTTAAGGGAAAGTTACGCCAATGTTCTTAAAAGGGCAAAAGGGTGTATCAAAAATGTATCATAGGTGTAATAATATGTAATGTTTCCTAAAATCACTTGGATTCAAGGTATTTATGATGTAAGCTGATAGCATTAATCTGATTTGTGAGAGGAGCTCATGCTTTGCATAAGAGATCGAAGAAGTTGATTTTGGTTATTATGTTGTTGATTGCATCAACCCTGTTTTGGGGCTGCATGATTGGTGAATACACTTATGAGGAAAGAAGCGAAAATCTTGCGGAGCTAAAGCGCCAAGGAGTATCCTATGGTCAGGTTGTTGAAAAAATATTTCCTGAATTGATGGAAAAATACACAAGTGAAGAAAAGGCTGAACTTGAGTTTTACAGATACGACATTGAAAAAGATCCTGTGGGAGAATACCTTGAAGCTTATAAAGAAGGAGAGACCGAATTTTTAGAGACTGAAGATCCCGTGGATTTTAATCTTGGGGTTTACAGCTGTCCGGTTAATAGTCATATTTTTGAAGACATAGATCCTAAAATCAAGTTTCTTTTCCAGAGAGAATCTGAAGAGCTTATGATGTTCAGTTACGAATATGCCAATGAAGAGCAGTTTATAAGGATTCATGTATCAGACGAACCTATCGAGGATTATGGGCTAGTAAACGGAAGTACAATCATCAGATATGATACTGAGATCATGCTGTGGAGCGTGGGAAATCTCGACCACTACTGGATAGCCACGGATTCAGAATACTATTTGATAAAG
>CAZOTE010000042.1:0-17096 GCA_964582705.1 uncultured Eubacteriaceae bacterium
TTTCAATCAAGTGGTGAGGCACTGTATTACGGTTTGAATGCCCTAAGCAATAATCTTATCATGGTAGACCGAAAACGGCTTAAAAATCCCAATGGCTTAATTTTGGGAACGCCAGGGAGTGGTAAGTCCTTTTCAGCAAAGCGTGAGATTACCAATATCTTTCTCATTACTACCGATGACATTATTATTTGTGACCCAGAGGCAGAGTATTATCCCCTAGTCAACCGCCTGAATGGGCAGGTAGTTAAAATTTCTCCTACAAGTACAGACTATGTAAATCCGATGGATATTAACTTAAATTACAGCGAAGAAGAAAACCCTTTATCTCTGAAATCAGACTTTATATTGTCTTTGTGTGAACTGATTGTAGGCGGTAAAGAGGGATTACAGCCTGTGGAAAAAAGTATTATAGACCGCTGCGTTCGTCTTATATATGCTGATTACCTTGCCGATCCCGTACCCGAAAAGATGCCGATTTTGGAGGACTTGTATAATGCCCTTGAAAATCAGGGAGAAAAAGAGGCACAGCACATCAGAGCTGCCCTTGAAATCTATGTGACAGGTTCCCTCAACGTATTTAACCACCGTACCAATGTGGATATTACCAACCGACTTGTCTGCTTTGATATAAAGGAGTTAGGTAAGCAGCTAAAGAAACTAGGTATGCTTGTGGTGCAAGATCAGGTTTGGAACAGGGTAACGGTAAACCGCGCGGAGAAACGTGCCACCCGTTATTACATGGACGAGTTTCATTTACTGCTTAAGGAAGAGCAGACTGCCGCATATTCGGTAGAGATATGGAAACGGTTTAGAAAATGGGGAGGTATTCCTACGGGCATCACCCAAAATGTAAAGGACCTTTTATCATCTCGTGAAGTAGAGAATATTTTTGAAAACTCTGATTTCATCTATATGCTTAACCAAGCATCGGGAGATAGACAGATTCTTGCAAAACAGCTTAACATCTCTCCACATCAGCTTTCTTATGTGACCCAATCGGGCGAAGGGGAAGGGTTATTGTTTTATGGCAATGTGATTTTACCTTTTGCTGATAAATTTCCTAAAGATACAGAACTTTATCGTATCATGACCACTAAGCCAAATGAAACTGTAAAGGATTAGACCAGGAGGTGTTTTATGAGCCAAAAGAGTAAACGACCCTTCCGTCCGGCAGGAAAGGTATCAAGGCTTACCTTTACGGAAGCAGAACGTGCTGCCCCAGAACTTGAAAAACCGCTGAAAAAAGCAGAAAAAGCGGCGGACAAATTAGAAAAGGCACAGGCGAAAATCCCAAAGAAAAAAACTCTGGTCACAGAACGCACTTTTGATGCCAAAACAGGCAAAGCAAAAGTGCGTTTATGTTTTGAAGAGAATGATAAACCCAAACCACCCTCTAAGCTATCTCATGCATTTAAGGCTGTTCCTGGGAGGGCGTTGCATAATAAAATTCATAAGGAAATACGTGAAGTTGAACAGGATAATGTGGGTGTAGAAGCAGCTCATAAGACGGAGCAAGGGATAGAATTTGGAGCAAAAAGGATACAAAGCGCCTACCGTAGTCATAAATTAAAACCTTATCGCCAGTTTGCAAAAGCAGAAAAGCAGACGGTGAAAGCTGAAGTTAATTATCTGTACCAAAAGAGTTTGAGAGATAACCCTACCCCTATGACCAATCCTTTTTCACGCTGGAAGCAAAAGCAAACAATTAAAAAACAATACCTTGCAAGGCGTTATGGAAATAGTGTTAAGACTGCACATCAGGTTACTAAAAACACAAAAAAGGCGGCAGAAAAGACAGTTAGCGCCACATCAAAAATAACACAATTTATTGTCAGAAATCCTAAAGGTATATTAATCATTCTTGGAGTTGGAGTAGCGTTAATGTTTTTAATCAGTGCAATATCTTCCTTCTCCATAATGATGGAAGGAGGGTTAAAAAGCATAGTAGGCACTTCCTACACTTCCGAGGACGAGGACATAGTAGCCGTTGATAAGGATTATGACCAATTGGAACGGGCATTACAGGAACGTATAGACAACATCGAAAATGAATATCCTGGTTATGATGAATACCAGTATCATTTAGACGAAATCGGACATAATCCCTTTACGCTAGCGTCTTTTCTAACGGCAAAGTTACAGGTATATAAAAGGTCTGAGGTGCAGGCAGAGTTAAGAGGCTTATTTGACCAGCAATATACCCTTACTATTCGGGAAGAAGTACAGGTGCGTTACCGAACAGAAACACACACAGATACATGGACAGATGAGGATGGAAATTCTCACAGCGATACTTATACGGTGGAAGTCCCCTATGATTATTACATTCTCCATATCACTCTGAAAAATAAGGACATTAGTATTCTTGCAGAGAGCCAGTTGACCGCTCAGCAATATGAAATGTTTGGGGTGTATATGGAAACACAGGGTAACAAGCCTTACTTGTTTGAGGGTAATATTTATGTCCATAACAAAGGTGAATACACAGATTATGATATACCGCCTGATGCACTGACTGATCCTGCTTTTGCTGCCCTTATTAGAGAGGCGGAAAAATATTTAGGGTATCCCTATGTATGGGGCGGCAGCTCTCCAAGCACCAGTTTTGATTGTTCCGGCTTTGTTACTTGGGTATTAAACCAATCAGGAGTATACCCTATGAGCCGAACAACAGCACAGGGCATTTACAATCAATCTGCTAAAATACCCCCGAGTGAGGCAAGACCTGGAGATATTATCTTTTTCACAGGAACTTATGCAAGTAGTGGTGCAGTATCCCATGTGGGCATCTATGTAGGCAATGGAATGATGATCCATGCTGGAAATCCCATACAGTATGCCTCTGTGAATACCCCTTATTGGAGAGAACACTTCTATGCCTATGGGCGTTTGAATTAAGGAGGAAACCATGAGCAAAAAAAGAGAAAAACTTCTTTTGGACATATCAAAAACCAAAGAAAAAATTATAGAGCTGCAAGAAAAACTTCATGAACTGGAACAGCAAAAAACAGAACTAGAAAATACTGAAATTGTGGCACTTGTTCGCAGTACTAAAATGAATACCAGTGAATTATCGGCATTTTTAAAGGCGTATCGAGAAAAAAACGATACGTCTTTTTTCAATCAAAAACAGGAGGAAATAAACCATGAAGAAAAATAATATTCGGATCTTTACTGTCTTGTTTGCAGTATTCCTTTGTCTTATCATCTTTCCAGCCACAGCTTTTGCAGGAGGTGGCGAGGAGGAAATTCCACTCATTCCAGAAGTGACGGAAATGACAAGGCCTGCCAAAGTTCCCCTTACTCCCGATGGAAATTTGACCCTTGTAGATGATATTGATGGGGAACGAGCCGAGGATAAACAGTTTGTAACCCTTGTCTCTAAGAATGGCAACTACTTTTACTTAATCATTGACCGAGCAGGCGATAAAGAAAATGTCCATTTCTTAAATCTTGTAGATGAGGCAGATTTGCTTGCTTTGATTGAGGGAGAAATTCCAAAACAGTCACAAACACCACAGATATGTAATTGTACTGACCTTTGTGAAGATGGAAAGGTAGATGCGAATTGTCCTCTATGCAGAAATGATCTGACTAAATGCACAGGAAAGACCTCAACCCCTACACCAATTCCAGAGCCTACAGAAGAAAAAGGTAATGGTACAGCAGGAACATTGCTTTTTCTACTGATTGTGGGCATGATAGGCGGTGGCGCATTTTATTATTTCAAAGTGCTAAAAAATAAGCCGAGCATGAAAGGCAATACAGCCCTAGAAGAATATGATTTTGAAGATGATGAGGACACCGACGAGGAGGAATATGAAAAAGAATATGAAGTCGATGACGAGGAAGAAAGCGAGGCTGATAGCCGATGACCTACTTTACTGATAGTGTTTATGAAAAAATGATGGTGCAAAAACCTAAGAACGGGCGGGAGAAAAAAACTCCCGCCCGTAATGAGAAAAAGTGTGAAGAAAGGGATAAACCGAATAAAGAGCCTATCCCCAACACTAAAGAAGGGAGCATGAAAGAATGAAGTTAGTGATAGCAGAAAAACCGTCCGTGGCACAAAGCATTGCCACGGTTATTGGTGCTAATGTTAAAAAAACCGGATATATGGAGGGTAACGGCTATATGGTTTCATGGTGCGTGGGACATTTGGTGGAACTTGCCTCTGCTGATCGCTACGATGAGAAGTATGCCAAGTGGCAATATGAAGATTTGCCTATCCTGCCCCCTAAATGGAAACATGTCATTTCAAAGGGTAAAGAAAAACAGATGAAGATCATTGGGGAATTGATGGAAAAAACTGAGGTTACGGAAATTATTGCTGCCACCGATGCAGGCCGCGAAGGAGAACTCATTTTCCGATTGGTCTATGAAAAACTTTCCTGTAAAAAGCCTGTCAGAAGGCTTTGGATTTCTTCTATGGAGGAAAGTGCCATTGCAGAGGGATTTCAAAATCTTCGCAATGGAGTAGATTATGAACTGCTTTATCAATCTGCACTTTGCCGAGCCAAAGCGGACTGGATTGTTGGAATTAATGCAACACGCCTTTTTTCTGTTTTATATGGGCAGACCTTAAATGTGGGGAGAGTGATGTCCCCAACCCTTGCCATGATGGTGGAACGTGAGGAAGAAATCTCTACATTTAAGGTAACACCTTTTTATACGGTACAGCTTAATTTAGGTGGATTTATTTTATCCGGAGAAAAGCTACAAGATAAGCAAAAGGCAGAAACCCTATGCAAAGCCTGTGACGGTCAAAATGTAACCATTGAAACAGTGGAACGCAAAGAAAGGTCAGAAAAACCCCCTAAACTCTATGATCTTACAACCCTGCAAAGAGAGGCCAATAGACAGCTTGGATTTACCGCAGAGCAAACCCTCGAATACGTTCAAAGCCTTTATGAAAAGAAGTTTGTCACCTATCCCCGTACAGACAGCCGTTATGTAACGGAGGATATGAAAGATAGTATTCCTGCTATGGTAGAAATCGCCGCAGGATTTTTTTCACTACAAAATTCGCCTATGAGTATGGAACAGGTTATAGATAACAGTAAGGTATCCGACCATCATGCCATCATCACAACAATGAGTGTAAAGGATTGTGACATTTATGAGCTGCCATTTGGAGAACGGGAAATTTTATTGCTCATTGCACTGCGCTTAGTTTGTGCTGTTAGTAATAGCTGCCGCTATGCTGAAACCATTATAACTGGAAAATGCAACGGTTCTTTGTTTACTGCGAAGGGAAAAACTGTTCTTGAGGACGGTTGGAAAGCGGCTGAAAAGCTCTATCGGATAAGTAAAATGGAACAGACACAAGTGGAGAAAGACACAGCCTTGCCCCCTGTTAGCCAGGGCGAAGTCTTTTCTGCTAAAGCAATGATTAAGGAGGGCAAGACCACTCCCCAAAAGCATTTTACAGATGATACCCTGCTTTCTGCTATGGAAAATGCCAATAATGCAATGGAAGACGCAGAGCGAAAAGGTATTGGTACTCCGGCTACTCGTGCAGGGATTTTAGAAAAACTTATTAAAACAGGACTGGCAGAGCGTAAAGGAGAGAAGAAGACAAAGTATTTTATACCGACACAGAAAGGCATTTCCCTTATTACTGTTTTACCGGAGTCGATTAAATCAGCACAACTTACTGCTGAATGGGAGGAACAGCTTAAACAGATTGAGTGTGGGACACTTTCTCCACAAGACTTTTTAGCGGATATTTCTGATATGACAAAAGACCTTGTATCTACCTATGAAATCATAAAAGAGGCGGATACTCTCTTTCCATCGAAAAGTCAGAGCATTGGCCAATGTCCTCGTTGTAAAAGTCAGGTCATGGAGAATAAGAAAGGCTTTTGCTGTGAGAACAGGGATTGCAGTTTTGCTTTATGGAAAGATAATAAGTTTTTTACTGTAAAGAAAAAGGTTTTGACTAAAGCCATTGCCACAGACCTATTAAAAAATGGAAAAGCCAGCCTTGCAGACTGCTATTCCCAAAAGACAGGTAAGACCTATGATGCCGTTATTATTCTTGATGATACGGGCAGTCAGTTTGTGAACTTTACAATGGAGTTTCCTACAAAGAAAGGAAGGTAAATCATGAGTATTAAAAATTTTATTAAGATACTTTTAGACATAGAAGTGAACACCGAGGATATATTAGAGCTACGTGAAAATCCCAAGGAATATGTCACTAAAGTAGAGGATGCTGAAAAGCTAAAGGATTTGTTCTTGCTCATGGATTTGGCAAAGAGACAGGAGGTGGATGAAGATGACAACTAATGATGAACTTCGTTATATTCAGGCCTTTTCCAGAATTATCGGTGTAAAAGAGGATGATGCCATAGAGTATGCCGAAAGAAAGGGATTAAATGCATTGGTGGACAATGCTGCACAGCTCCTTGCCACTCCGGTTCAACGGGAAAAGCATCAAGCTTTTCTCGATTTGTACCGAATGAGCAGTGCCATTAACCCTCGAAAACCTATAATTAATTCACCAGAAAAAGCATCCGACTTTTTTCATTCAGTGATGGATAAAATTCACGATAAGGAAGCCTTTGTAGTGGCATTTCTCAACACCAAGAATCGTGTCATCGACCATGAAGTTGTATCCGTTGGAACTATTAACAGTTCTATCGTACACCCTAGAGAAGTTTTTAGGAATGCAATCATCAATAAGGCAAATTCCGTGATTCTCTGTCATAATCACCCATCGGGAGATCTACACCCCAGTAAGGAGGATATTAGCATTACACAACGCCTTAAAGATACCGGAAATCTGCTAGGCATTCAAGTTGTAGACCATCTAATTATAAACGGAATCAATCAGCATGAACACTATTCCTTTAAAGCTCAAGGCATACTGGAAGCCACAGGAGCCTATAGTATCACGACATCAGTTCTAAATGAGGAAACTAACTATAATTTTTCAAAGGTTGCAAAGGAGCAAAACTCTGATTTAAATGTGCCAATACAAGAGCATACCTATCCTTTGCCTGACCCTGATATAAGCATTTCAGACCGCAATGCCTATGGTTATTTTGATGATGAGATGTTGCCCTTATCAAAGGAACGTGCTGCAGAACTGTTTGAACAAGACTTAACGGTATATCTACTTTATGAGGACAATACCGAGGCGATGGCATTTGATAGAGAAGATATAACTAATCATGACGGTATTTTTGGTATAGAGCATACCGATTGGATTGCTTTTAAAGACTATGAGTCAATGAAAGAGGCTGAAAAGTTTTCTGCATCAGAGCTGGAGCAGAGATTTTTAGAAAGCCCTGTCGATACTTTTGCTATTTATCAGCTGAAAAAAGATGAAGAATTGAGGGATTATCGTTTTGAAGGGATAGAGCGATTACAAAAGGTCGGACTTTCTGTAGAGCATGATAATTATGAGATGGTCTATACTGCACCTCTGATCGATTTTAACGGAAACCAAAGCCAAACCCTTAACAGGCTCTATGAACAGTTTAATATAAAACACCCTGCCGACTTTAGAGGACATTCCCTATCTGTCAGTGACATGGTTGCTCTAAAAGTAGATGGTAAGTTATCCTTCCATTACGTTGACAGCTTTGGTTTTACAGAACAGTCTAACTTTCTTCCGCAAAAAAACTATTTAGAAACTGCTGAAAAATCTACTGAGCAGAATTACAATCAGATTGACGGTATTATCAACAATCAGCCTACAGTGGCAAATCTTGAACAGACCGTAAAGGCAGGGAGGCAGATTTCAGGTTTAGATCTCGTCTCTCCATTAAAGGAAGAAAAAAAGGATAAGCGAACTTCCGTGGTGGAGCAGCTTAAAACCAAAGCATCTGTAACCAAGGAACAACAAAAAACAGCACCTAACATGGGTGCGGAAATGGAGCGGTGACTATGAGCAAATTTACTGTAGAAGAAACGAATTTAATTTGCATCTACCATTCAGGTACAAGAGAAGATTTAATCTCGGAACTTATTCAAATGAAAACCCATTTAGAACAAGACGAAAAGGAGCTTTGGGAACTGACCCAATCCGTTGTAGATAAGTTAAGTGCCATGAGTGATAATGAGTTTAACAGAATGACAGCAGAGTTAGTTGCTGATTTTGATTGATTTAACATACCATTTAAAGTATAATTTCGTTAAATTCAACAATTTTTAAAAAATATTATAGGTGAGGTGATATGTAAATGCTAAAATATCCGCTTGCAGTTTTTTTGGATACCAACATCTTTATTTCAGCAAAATACGATTTTAGCGATAAGGGCATTTTAAACACCTTTTCTAACTTTGTTACTGCGGGTAAAATTAAACTATATATCAGCAGCATTGTAAAAGGTGAAGTAAAAAATCATATTAGTGATGAAATTTCAAAAATATACAATAGCTTTAAAAAATCAAGGAGTAGTACGTTTGAAACTGTTTCTGAAAATTACTTAAGTCAGTGGGAGTTTTCGTATCTATTTAACAAAACAGATAAAAAACAAATGTTAAGCAAAATGTTAGCTGATTTTGAAATTTTTTTACAAGACACCAATGCTGTAATGTTGGATTGTACTAATGTTGATTGCAATCAAATCATATATGACTATTTTGAGGGTAATCCTCCATTCGCTAACAGCGACAAGAAAAAGTTTGAGTTTCCTGATGCCATTATGATAGCAAAGCTAAAGATGGTTTTTAGTGAGGAGAATTCTGTCATTGTTGTCAGTAACGACAATAAATTTAGAGAAGCCATTCAAGACCATAATGGTATTAAAACTTTTGAATCGCTAAAAGAGGTATTTGATTTAATTAATAAGGAGCAAGAAAAAACATACACAAACATTATTCAGTTTTTATCTCAAGGTAGTACCCATGCTGAACTGTGCAAAGAAATTCAAGTTGCTTTAGAGAATAAAAATCTTGATATTGATGGATTGGATTGTGACCGAAAAGGTTATTGCGAGGGTTATGATTATGAGGAAGTATACATTGACAGTATTGAGAATGTTGATTTTGAGTTTAAGTCTGTTGATGAAATTACAGTAAATACCGTAAAAATAACTGTAACCGCAACTTCTTTAATTTCGGCTATATGCTCATTTTTTGATATTGATAATTCCATTTGGGACTCGGAAGAAAAAGAATATGTTTACTCTGAGTGGATTAGTGTGTATGAAAAACATGAACCTAAATTTGAGTCTGAGTTTACATTTGAGATAGATAACAAACTAGAAGATGAGGGGATTTCTCTTGAGTTGAAAACTGTTGACTTCGATTTAACATTAAATCAAAATACACGAATAAGTAGAGAAGTTATTCCATCAAGTGACCCAGCAGAAGATGCAAAAGCAGAAGAGATGGAAGCAATGGAAGAATACTATAGGCATTAAGATAATTATTGAATAAGAGCAACCATGTCAAGTGGGCAAGGTTGCATTTTCTTTTGTACAAATAACAAATCAAATGTAAATCGTAAGTATTCTATATGACTTCTGAGATTAGAGGTAATTATCTTTTCTAATGGTGCAGCGACGAGATTACAGAGTTTCTAGTAGAATTTTTGAGGTAGGCACTTTATAATTTAAATAAAATTATCTAACATCTTTTGGGTAGATTGAGAAGTGAAATTTATATAGCGAGAAAGGATGATTTAAAAAACATGGAAATAAATTTACCTTTAATATCACCACTATCAAGAAAGTACTATTTATATGCAGGTGAAACTCAAGAAAAAATTCATCATAGGGCAGGAGATGTCCGCCAATGCCTACGATATGTATGTGATCACATGGTCATTCAATTTGTGTCTTCTGCAACTAAAAATAAATGGAAGAAGCTTGACCTACATGACAAAATCAAGGCTTCTGAGGAGTTTATGGATATTTCAATAGTCAATAAAGTTTTAAGTGCAAAGGCAGTCGGAAATAAAGGCGCACATGAGGGTGAGGAGGGATTATATACTGTTCAAGATATTGAGAATTCCTTGGAAGCCATAAAGGAATTCTCTTTAGAATTATTTTATTCTTATTTTGTAAAAAATGGTTTTGGAAATTTTACCAATGGGTCATGGGTTCCCACTGTATTTAGTACGCTTCCACCTATTTATAGAGTGGAAATATTAAACAAGTATTATCAAACTAACAAGTCACCGTTTGTTATTGATAAGTTATCCAAGGCTTATCTTAAGAGTAGTATGAAAAAGGAAGGTATAGATTTTTTAAAAGACTGTTTGGAGAAGAAAGAAATTAACGAAGATCAATTTATGATTTTAAGATATGATTTGGATTTATTGGAGAAAAGTTTTGAAAAGCTAGGAGTAGCTGATAATTTAGAAAAGGCAAAAGATAATTTTAATCGTTTATTGCCAGCCATTAAGGAAGAAGACAGAGATGTTTTTGTTTGTTTAGTTTCTATGATATTGAATGGATGATTTTTTATCTGTTAATTACCATTTCTCCTCATTAACCTGAGTATTCGTATTCTTTCTGATGGTATTGGGAAAAATAAATATTCTAGTTTCACAGACAACCTTGTCGTTTCGATAAGGTTGTCTGTTTGTATTTAGAAAATGAAAAGGAGGACCGATATGCCTAAAAAACTGCAATTGTTGTCAACAATGGCTGAAGAAACCGCTAAACGGGTTACAAGCAGTCTTGAGAATTGGACAAGTTTTCTTACCACGATAGGACGGCTGTATAAATATCCTTATCATGAACAGCTTATGATTTACGCACAAAGACCTGATGCAACGGCTTGTGCGGAATATGACCTGTGGAACAATACCATGAACCGATATGTTCGCCGTGGTTCAAAAGGAATTGCGCTGCTTGACCCCACAGGCGATACAATGAGGTTAAAATATGTTTTTGATGTTTCAGATACAGGCGGCAGGGAAAATTCCAGCCGCCCTTTTCTTTGGGAAATGCAGGAGTATCAGAGAGAACCGGTTCTAGAAATGTTAAAAGGCAGATATGGAACAGAGGATAGTACCCTTTCTGATGCCTTTTACAACATTGCAAGAAATATGTCCAAAGAGTATTATGATAATCACAAAGGCGATATTCGTTATCTTATAGAAAACAGCTTTTTAGAGGAATACGATGAGGACAATCTAAGATTAGCTTTTGAAGATGCTACTACTGTTAGTACCGCATACACTTTAATGAAACGGTGTGGACTGGATACTGAAGGATATTTTACACATGATGATTTTTCAAGTGTTTTTGATTTTAACACTGCGGACGCCGTTGCCCTGTTAGGAACGGCAGTCAGCGAACAATCGGAACAAATATTTAGGCAAATCTCTATTACCATTATTAAAACGGAACGTGAAAGGAGTAAGGAAAATGAGCGAAATCACTTACAGCAGGAACGGGGATTATCTAATACCCGACCTCACATTAACACATTCAACAGTCAGCAAGGATCAGAGTCCCTTGGGCAAATATGGGAGAATGAGGAAACAATATCTTCAGGAACACAGGACACCCCTGTTTCATTCCCTTCTCCTGTCGGAGAAACTGTTTCCTCACCTGTTGGAGATCGACCAGACAGCCAACAGGAGGCTCACACAGATTATGACGAATCTACAGAAAACACAGGTACCACCCGACAAGATGACGCATCAGATGGAATGGGTAGGCTACATGAACAACCTCAAAGCACAGGCGGAGGAAATCTTACTGACGGAACTTATATACAGCTAACTATGTTCCCTGCGGAGCAGGAGCAAATACAAAATATAGCGGAGAAGGATAGGCTTGATAAGCCTTTTCGTATCTCCGCTTTTTCTATGCCACAAAACGAAATTGATAGCATTTTGAGAACAGGGAGTAATAGGAATGACAGTTTGCTACGGATTGTTACTTTTTATCAAAAGGACAAAACACTAGAAGAAAAAGCTGATTTTTTGCAGAAGGAATATCAAGGTGGAAAAGGACTTTATCTTGATGAAGAAAAGGTATCTGTATGGTTTCATACAGAGGGTATTCATCTTGCAAAAGGAGATACGGCCCTCTATGCCCATCCTAAGCAAGTGATTAGCTGGGCAGATGTGGCGAATAGAATCGAGGAACTGTTAAGGGATGGACAATTTGTTCCTCAAGATACTTTGGATAGGGCAGAAGGCTTTGAAAAACTGGAGATTGCAAAAAGGCTTTGGTATCTACACCAGGACTTTTCTGACAAAGCAGGAGAAGCTTTTTTTGACGAGGAACTTTTTAAGGGAGGTTTCTCCCATGCTACTAGCTATATTGCGAAGCAGTTAAATGACCCCCAAAAGACAAATTCTCTCATAGAGAGATTGCAGAAGTTTACCACTGCTTATCAGAACGACAGGGAACTTTTACGCTTTCATTTCCATAAACCACAAAAACTACTTTCGGATTTTATGGAGTTGAACTTGCTTAGACGAGAGTTTAGTTCTACAATATCTAATCCTTCTGATCTAAAAATGTTCATCACGCAAGATGAAGTAGACAAAGAACTTGCAGGAGGAAGTAGTTTTCAGGACGGGAAATATCGTATTTATGATTACTTTACACAATCTCATACTCCAAAAGAAAAAGAAGATTTCTTGAAAAATGAATATGGCACAGGAGGTAGCAGCCATGCACTTTCTGGAGCAGACAACAGCAATCAGCAGCATGATGGAAAAGGAATTTTATACAGCCGCAGAGATAGTGATGATAAACTACTATTAAATTGGAATAAAGTGTCTAAGCGTATTGATTATCTGATTTCCGCTGACCGTTATCTGACGGCTGAAGAAAAGGAACGATTTAACCAAATGCAAAGAGAGAAAGCAGGACTTGTAGAAACACAGCTTGTTCCCTCTCTTTCAGTAGATGAAAAAGAACATCAAGCCGAAGAACAGGCAGAAAATAGAATAATCCCATTTAAAAAGGGCGATACCGTCTATCTTGAAAACGGGACGCCTTTTTTAATTGAGGAAATCACAGACCATCAAGTTACCCTGCTTGATCCATCACTTTTTTACCCAGTCCTTAGAGCAGAAAGTAAAGAGAGTTTTTTAAGGCTTTTGGAACGTTACCCTCAATCTGAAGTCCCACAGGAAAAGGCAGAGAACTTTCGCATTACAAATGATCATTTAGGTGAAGGCAGTAAGCGTGAGAAGCTTGCAGGAAATATAGCTGCTATTAATACCTTGCAGGTCATAGAAAGAGAGTACCGCATCGCTACAAAAGAGGAGCAGGAAATCCTATCTCATTATGTTGGTTGGGGAGGTTTGCCTGAAGTTTTTGACAAGGACAACAGTAGTTTTAGCAATGAGTATGCACAGTTAAAATCTTTGTTGTCTGAAGAAGAGTACAAAATGGCAAGGGCATCCACCCTCAATGCCCATTATACAAGCCCTGTAGTCATCAAAGCTATTTATGATGCAGTAGAGAATATGGGATTTACCACAGGCAATATTTTAGAGCCTGCCTGTGGAACGGGACATTTTTTCGGTATGCTCCCTGATAGTATGAAAAGCTCACGCCTATACGGTATTGAACTGGACAGCGTTACAGGGAGGATTGCTAAACAGCTTTATCCAAATGCCAATATTTCCATTACAGGCTTTGAAAAAACAGAACTTCCCGACAGCTTTTTTGACCTTGCCATCGGGAATGTACCCTTTGGAAACTACAAATTAAGTGAAAAACGGTATGACAATAATAATTTCCTTATTCACGATCATTTCTTTGGTGCGACTCGTTCCTAAGTGAAAAGCTTAGGTGCAAATTTAGAAAGGACGGTGAAAAGATAATATTTGCAAACTGATAATTCGATTGGTGGAATGACGGAGTAACGCCCTGAAACGCCAACCTTGATACTCCGACTGGCTCTACTCAAAAGGTAGATGTTCAGAAGCTCGGTGAAGTCGGCAGAGAGTTACCGTATTGTGCTATAAAAGTACAACGAAAGCTGTTCAGCGGTGAATGGTGTAACCTATATGCCGGAGGTCTATAAAGTACCTATGGTGAGAATGACTTAAAAAGTCTGACGAAGTCTTGAATGTAAGGGTCTAAAAGTGGGCTGTACAGAAATGTACAGTTATCTAAAAAGGATAGTGTGTGAAGTAAAGTAAAAATCGAAGATATGAAATACTTTATGCCGTTACAGGCGGTATCAAGCACACAGGCTCAGAGAGGACACCTAAGGGTATATGTAAAGATAGAATTATTGGAACGAGGAAAGTAGAGAAGCTAATAAAATATTAGTTAGCACAGGAATTCATAACTGTGTGAGTTCTCTGCGAGAGCGATGGCACGACCGTTGATGTTTCTGTAATGGAAGCGGAGGAACAGCCATTAGCCGTTTATGATATTAAATAATAACAAAGTAAACATTCACAGCTTCGAGTATGACAAAGAAAATCAAATCCGAAAGGAGGAGATGCCTGTGACAAATGAGAAGCAGAAAAAGAACTCAAAATTACGCCATTTGGAGTATTACAACCTACAAGAAACTTTAGATAAATTGTATGCAGACAGTGATGACGGAAAGATTTTCACAAACTTGATGTCACTTATCACACAAGATGAAAACATACGACTTGCATATAGAAGTATTAAGCGAAATTCAGGTAGTAGCACAAGCGGTATAGACAAAATTACAATTCGAGATATTGAAAAGATACCCGAAGAAAAATTTGTATCGATTGTGCGAAAGAAGCTCCAATGGTACAAACCAAAAGCAGTAAGGCGAGTAGAGATACCAAAACCTAACGGAAAAATGCGATCACTTGGTATTCCCACTATGTGGGACAGAATAGTCCAACAGTGTATTTTACAAATCCTTGAACCTATATGTGAGGCAAAATTCCATGATAAAAGCAATGGTTTCCGACCTAACAGGTCAGCGGAACACGCTATGGCACAAGCCTACACATTCATACAAAAATCACATCTACATTTCGTAGTTGATATTGACATTAAAGGTTTCTTTGATAATGTCAACCACTCAAAGCTGATAAAGCAGATGTGGAAATTGGGGATACAAGATAAAAAGTTGCTATGCGTAATTAAAGAAATGCTAAAAGCACCTATTGTTATGCCAAACGGTGAAATGGTAATGCCCACAAAAGGCACACCACAAGGCGGCATATTGTCACCATTGCTATCCAATATTGTTTTAAATGAATTGGATTGGTGGCTATCAAGCCAATGGGAAAAGCACCCTGCACATAATATTAAAGACCATATAACAAAAACAGGTGCAATACATCGTGGCAGAGCCTATGAAGCTTTTAGAAAATCAAATTTAAAAGAAATGCAACTTGTGAGATATGCTGATGACTTCAAAATCTTCTGTAAAACTTATGACGAAGCCGTTAGAGCATTTAATGCTACAAAACAATGGCTATATGATAGGTTGAAATTAGAGGTCAGTGAGGAAAAGTCCAAAATTGTAAATCTGAGAAAAGGACATTCTGAATTTTTAGGTTTCAAAATTACCGTTATGGAAAAAGCAAAGTCCTATGTTGTTAAATCAAGTATGTGTGACAAAGCTAAAAAGCGAGAAACAGAAAATTTGATACAACAAATCAAGAAAATTGCTCACCCAAAAGATGATAAGGAAAGGGCGACCTTAATCAATGAGTATAACTCAAAGGTTATGGGTATGCACAACTACTATCAAATTGCAACAGCGGTGAGTGCGGATTTTCGAGATATAGGGCGAAAAGTTGATGTTGTGAGAATGAGCCAAATTAAAAGAAAAGCGTTATCTACAAAAGGTGAATACAGAGGGGCATTATACATTGAACGAAGATATGGAAAAAGCAAACAAATTCGATTTGTAAGCGGTAAACCTTTAGCTCCTGTGTCTTATGTAACACATAAAAGCCCTATGTGGAAACGAAAGTCGGTATGTAAATTCACGTCCGAGGGCAGAAAGGAAATCCATAAAAATTTAGCGGTAGACACAAAGACGATGATTTTACTTATGAGAGCAAAAGAAGTCAGTAGAACCGTTGAATATATGGATAATCGCATTTCATTATATGTAGCACAAAATGGTAAATGTTCCATTACAGGAAAAGTCTTATATATTGATGAAATACACTGTCATCATAAAATTCCAGTTAGTCAAGGTGGGAATGATAGATATGAAAATTTAATCATTTTACACAAAGATGCACACCGACTTTTACACGCTACAACAGATGAAACAGTTAAAAATTATCTTTCACAATTAAAACTAACTCCAAAACAAAAAGAAAAACTCAACAAACTGCGATTGTTAGCAAAACTTGAAAAAATCTAAATATATGAGTTAATTACTGCTCGAATATTGTAAGTTTACTTTAGTTAAAACCAATTCATAAACGGTGGAACGCCGTGTGCGGTGAAAGTCGCACGCACGGTGTGGAGTGGGGGAAAATTCGGAGATAACTTCAAAGAATTACCTATCACTATCAAAGGCGTTGGATAAAGTCCGCCCAGGAGGTGTGGTTGCTTTTGTTACCTCAAAGGGAACTATGGATAAACAAAGTCCTGATGTTCGTCGCTATCTTGCCCAGAGGGCAGAACTACTTGGTGCACTCAGACTTCCTAACAATGCTTTTCTAAAAAATGCAGGAACAGAAGTTACAAGTGATATTATCTTTTTACAAAAGCGTGACAGGCCCATTGATATGGATAGAGATTGGATTCACCTTGATACAAATGAAGACGGAATTGTTCTAAACAGCTATTTTGCCGACCACCCTGAAATGATTTTGGGAACAATGGAAATGAAAAGTGGTCAGTTTGGAATGGAAAGTACCTGTACACCAATTACTGATGGTGACCTTGCAGAACAGCTAAAATCCGCTATTCAAAACATTGAAGGTAGCATACCCGAAACAGAGCTGACTGATATGGAGGTCATCACCGATACTTCAATTCCTGCCGACCCTATGGTAAAGAACTTTTCTTATATTCTTGTGGATGGTGAGGTTTATTATCGTGAGAATTCCCGTATGGTAAAGCCAAATTTGAGCCAAATAGCAAAGGCGCGCATTACGGGAATGGTAGAGCTTAGGGAGTGTGTGGACAATCTTATCCGTTATCAGCTTGAAGATTACAGCGAAGAAACCATTAAGCAGGAGCAGGAAACTC
>CAZOTE010000043.1:0-16942 GCA_964582705.1 uncultured Eubacteriaceae bacterium
TTTTAATTTATTTTCTTATAATCTCTATCCTATATCCGTCTGGATCTGTTATGAAATAAAATTTTGCAGGCGATCCTGGAAGCCCGCTGAGTTTTGTCACTTTATACCCTTTTTCTTCATGAGTTTTATGTGACCCCTCTAAATCCTCCACTACCATTGCAATGTGGCTGTATCCGTCTCCTATAGTATAAGGCTCTTCTCTGTCGTAGTTATAAGTCAGCTCGATTTCATGGTTGTTATCTTCATCCGTCAGGTATACAAGAGTGAATCCATGCTCTGGGAAATCCTTCTTTTTTACTATCTTCAATCCTAACGCATTTTCATAAAATTCAACGGAAGCCTCCAGGTTCTTGACTCTTATGCAAGTATGTACGAATTCATATTTCATTCAAATCACCTTTTTCTATATTTTTAGTTCATTTTAACACATTAAAATAACTGTGTAAAACTTTCATACATATCAATGACATCTGGTATGTGCCAATCCAATATTAATTTCCAGATAATTTGTATTTAATGAATCTCTAATCTTAATGGTTTATATTGAAATCATGGAATGGAGGGAGTTCAATGAATTCAAGATTATTTAAATCAAGAAAAGACAAAATGATACTAGGTGTTTGCGGAGGAGTAGCTAAATATCTGCAGATAGATGCTTCCATAATCAGGATCCTATGGGCGATAGCCGCTCTGTTCTACGGAAGCGGAGTACTGCTATACCTCATAGCCGCTTTTATACTTCCATATGAGGACGAAATCGACGGAATTATTGATGAATCCAAAAATGGCGAATCTGTTGAAAATGACGAAAATCAAAAGAAGGTTATTGGAACAATCTTGATAGCAGCCGGGTTGTTGCTTCTATTTAGAAATTTCAGATTTTTCTTTGACATGGATATTATCTGGTCAGGCCTTTTGATATTACTGGGCTTTGCATTGATCTTTAAAGAAAGGGGCAAAAACAAGTGAAGAACAAAAACATCTTTTTAGGAATTATACTTATTATAGTAGGAGGCCTATGGTTTTTGAACAACATGAACCTTTTCGATTTCTCGGTAAGATACCTATTCAACGCATTTTGGAAGCTCTGGCCTTTAATTATTGTAGTAGCCGGTGCTGGATTGATACTGAACAATAAAACTGCAGACAGAGTCTTGTGGCTGGTTTTTTTCCTTGTGATAATAGGTTATGCGTTTTTTTTACAATACGGCAATCCCTTTTCCAATAACATTGACGGAAATATAACAGACAATAGAAACAACATACAAGACAATCGCTATTATCCCTTAAGCTCAGAGGACCAAAAGGGCAACTTGAACTTGAATATAGGCGCAACTAGATTTATGGTAGCGGCCATTGAATCCGACAATCTGATCGAAGTAGATTCTAACATTGAAAATCTGAGAATCGATGTAACCGATAGCGGAACGCATACCGCAGCCAACATAAGAAACAGCGGCGATTTGATGAACATAGGCGGGGTTTCAAATAACACTTTGGATGTTTTTATAAACACTACAGTGCCTTGGGATTTAAAAGTCAACTGCGGAGCTGTTGATGGAAGCATGGACCTGTCGGAAATAGCCTCGGAAAATATTGATGTAAGTATTGGCGCAGGAAAACTAGCTTTGACCTTAGGAAACAATGCTAGTAATCAGAATTTAAAGCTAAATGCCGGAGTTTCTGAAATTGAGATTCATATACCAGAAAGTTCCGCTGTGAAAATAAGCTTTAAAGGCGCTCTTAACTCCACAAACATAGACAGCCTGGGTTTGTCGAGACAAGACAACACCTATGTATCTGATAACTTCGACTCAGCTGAGAATAAAATTGAAATGGACATTGAAATAGGTTTGGGAAAACTAGATTTTGAATATTATTAAAACTAAGGCGAGAATTAACTCGCCTTTTAATTTTGTCTTCCTTACCTGTTTTTTTGAAAAAAACCCTTCTTCACTGCATGCTCCAATACTTTTTTAACGTCTATTCTTTTAGGCCCGTGTCTTCGAATCACAAATCCAAGTGTATCACCTTCCGAAAACACAACTGTTCTTTCACCATCAAGTGCCAAGGTTCCTTTATGGTCAGATTTATAAACATACATCTGATCAAGGTACATCTTTATTGGATTTCCCACGCTTATTGCAGTCATTTTCCCTGGGCTGAAAGGAACAAGCAAACTTTTATCTTCTCCTTTCATAGACATCCTAAAACCGAAATCATCTTCAGGATAACAAATAGTATCTACTCCGATAGCTGATGAAAACCCTATCGCAGATGGATGGGATCTGGTGACAATAACTTCCCTGATCTCATTTATATCCCACAAAGCCCTGCTTCCCACAAACCTGTTGTCTGTTATTGCAACATCCACCAAAGCTACATCCTCATGACTTCCATTGACATATATGTCTATTGCCTTGTCTGTATTGACATATTCAGAATTTTCTCCAAAATGACAATACGCAGCAGCCGCCATCCCTGCAACGGTTCCCTCTAGGAACTCCGGATATACATTATTTGTCCCTGTGGAAACAGATATTATTGGAACCTGAGTATGCGTCTTGCCTAAAAGCCTGCTTGTGCCATCTCCTCCCAAAACAATGATGCAATCAACCTTGAGAGACTCCATTTTTTCCGCAGCCCTTACCGTATCTTCCCAGTTATTCTTTAAGAAAATATCTAAAACCTCAACTTCGGCTTTCAGCTCTTCATTTAATTCAAGGGTATTTCTTATTGTAGAACCAATGTTGTAGGGATCTGGCATAATATAGATTTTTTCCACACCTAAGTCTTGAGCTCCCAGTATCATCCTTTCTACCATATTGGCTTTTTCATTGTTACCAATTGTTATTGCATAAGAAAACAGTCTCCGTATATCTTTCCCTGAATTGGGATTGGCAATAATACCAATTTTCTTCAAATCATCGACCTCCTGATGTATTATTGATTTTGCATATATATCTTGATACCCATTGGTTCAAATCTTTAATTATAATTCTTTTTAATGATATAATTGTATTATATCAAACAACCAAGGAGGATTATATATGTTTTCTACCTTCAATCTAACTAGTAAAGACAATTACAAATTATCCGGATATAAATGGTCTACCGAGAATAAAATTAAAGGATCTGTTGTTATAATACACGGAATGGCAGAACATGCTCTGCGATATGAGGACTTTGCATTTTTTTTAAATTCAATGGGATATCAGGTATACTCTATGGACCTTCGAGGTCATGGTGAAGATGCCCGTCTCGCAACCCCTGGATGGTTCGGCAATGAAAACGGATGGTTTCTATGCATCGATGATATCAAAGCTTTAATCGACTACGTAAAAAAACAGGAAGAGGCAGATAAAATATGCCTTTTGGGGCACAGCATGGGTTCATTGCTTGTAAGAAGCTATCTTATCAAATACTTAGATTCGAGAATTGATAAAGCCGTGCTCTCAGGAACGACAGCAGGACTTCCCCGCTATAAATTACACCTGGCAAGGCTGCTGTCTAATATAGCCTGTAAAACTGCGGAACCTAAAAAGCCATCTCAGCTGATGGACAAACTTATATTTGGAAGCTACGCCAAATCAGTGCCCGGCTATAAAACCAAATTTGATTGGCTTACCTGCGACGCTGAAAAAGTTGATAAGTATATCCGCGATCCACTCTGTGGATTCGTATGCAGCGCACAATTTTATAATGATCTTATCAATGGAACTCTCTATTGCAATAAGGACACAAACTTAAAGAAAATTAATGCCTCAACAAGACTGCTAATAATATCAGGATCTGAAGATCCCGTAGGCAGATTCGGAAAAGATATTGATATTTTATGCAAAAAAATAAACCCTGTCGTAAAACAGGGCAGTGTAGACACTATTGTTTATGGCAATATGCGCCATGAAATAATAAATGAAATCGATCATGTTTCAGTATACAAGGATATACTGCAATTTATTGATGCTAACTATTGATAAAGCAGATGCCTATCGCTCCTGGTCCCGAGTGTGTTCCAACTATGGCTCCAACCTGCGATTCTATTATCTCCTTAGGTTTTAAGGTTCCCTCTAACAGCTCTTTAAGCTCAATAAGATATCCTTCTTCTGAAGCATGCACGAGATAAACTGTTTTGTCTGTCAGGTCGTAGTTATTGCTTTCCAACCAGTCCTTGATCCACTTAAGGGCTTTTTTTCTACCTCTTACTTTGTCTTTAGGGACCAACTTACCATCCTTGAGCTCCAAAATTGGTTTTAGCTGTAGCATGCCTCCAATAAATGCCGCTCCCGCTGTAAGCCTGCCTCCCCGTTTCAAATATTCAAGCGTATCGATAACAATGGCAGATTCCACTTTTCCCTTTATGACCTCTATATGCTCTACAACATCAGCTGCCGGCATGCCTTCAGCTGCTTTTAGTGCTGCTTCATAAACGAGAAGCGACAGTCCCAAGCTAACTGATCTGGAGTCAATTAAGTGAATCCTCTTTCCCTTGTCCTCCAAAGATTCTTTGGCGATGACTGCTGAGTTGAAAGTGCCGCTTAATTCAGAAGATAAAAACATCCCGATGATATCATCACCTTGATCTAATATTTCATTGAAGACCTCCTCAAATTCTGCTGGATTAACCTGAGATGTAAACGGATTTTGAGTAGTGCTCTTTAGTTTTTCAAAGAACTCATCCGATGTAATTTCATACCTGTCCTTGTAGCTTTCCTCTTCACCAAAATTCACCGTCAATGGTACGACTTTGATGCCAAACTTCTTTTCAATATCCACATTAAGATCACTAGCACTGTCTGTTACTATTCTAATACCCATTTTGAACCACCCTTCTAATTGTTATAATTTGTCATGAAATAATCTATTAGATTATTTAAACCTTTCATTAAAGCCCTCTCTTCAGATTCACTTAAGTTCTCGACAATCTCATTTATCATGTTGTCGTGAAACTCTTGATGCAAACTAAATATTTTCCTGCCTTCATCTGTAAGTGACAAAAAGACAACTCTTCTGTCCTTGGTGCTTCGCTTTCTTTTGACATACTCTTTTTTCTCCAAGTTGTTTATTGCCTTTGTCAAAGTACCCAAAGTGACGTTGAGCTCTCCTGCCACCCAACCCATAGTTTGATCTTCTTTTTTTCCAATTGCATCTATGACGTGAATCTCGTTTATAGACAAATCTTTGCATCCCACTTCTCGTAAAAATTTTTCTTCTGATTTTAATACCAGATTGAATAAAAGAACTAAGGCATTGTTTAATATCGATTTGACTTCATCCATTTGATTCCTCCAAATACTTTGATTATCAAATTATATTCTATACAATATTGATTTTTTTTTCAACATATAAAATAATTCAACCCCCATATTGGGCAAAATTTCAAATTTCTTGACATTATACACCAATAATTGATACAATGTTCTTACCCCCCCCGCAGAGGGGATACGGATTGTAGCTTAAGGAGGTCAATATGTCTCACGATAAAATATACCAAATCAATTTATTAAAAACCGCAAAAGGTCAAATAGACGGAATCATAAAAATGCTTGAAGATGGCAGGTACTGCATCGACATATCAAACCAGATTATAGCCGTACAGGGCTTGCTTAAAAAAACCAACCTGGATGTGCTTGACAACCACATTCAGCACTGCGTCAAAGAAGCAATCAAAGAAGGTAATGAAGATGCAAAGATCAAAGAATTGACTCAGATTCTAGATAGACTTATAAAATAAAAAGTACACCTCAAAAATATTTTATAACTTTTGGGGTGCACTTGACAATTTAGGGTGATCTCACGTTGCAGCATAACATATGTCTAATATATTATATTCGACTTGTCTACAAATGAAGAAACTGCCTGCAATTGAAAAAAATCTCCCTTGAAATATGTAATTCCCCAACCAATGGGTTTGTTGCCCTCGTCCAGAAGCTTCTGCTCTATGACCATTACCGGTTCGGTATCTTCGATGCCTAAAATCCCTTTTAATTTTCCATCAGGCTTTTGAACTTTTATTTTAAGTTCTTTATTTATTGCAAACAACGATTTTTTTTTAGATACTATCTCCGGAAATGTTGAGTAGTGTATCTCTTTTTCCACGATTGGCATCCCTCTATAGTATGGAATATATTTGATATCATATGCCACCGGATTTCCTTCGTTTATAAAGACTCTTCTTATAAGCACAACTCTCTTATTTTCCGGAATCTGAAGATTGAAGATTATCTCAATGGTCGGCTTCACGATATTTACATCCAATAACTGAGTATCCTCAATGCTCCCCTCTATGGAATTCATCTCATTGAAGTAGAGGATATATTTGTCTTGGTTTGGTTCATTGACAAAATTTCCTTTACCGGGAACAGAGTATATATAACCTTCACTTGCTAATACAGTTAGACTTTTTCTCACGGTCATCCTACTTACATCGTATTCTTCACAAAGAGCGTTTTCGGATTTTATCATATCTCCTGGCTTTATCTCCCCTGAATTTATCTTGGCTTTAATATTTTCTACGATTGTTAAGTAAATCGGTGATCCCATTATTTATCTCCTCATCTATCTTTATTCATCCATTTTTTACATATCTTCAGACCTTCCGTGGCATTATTGGCAAATGAATCTGCCCCTATGAATTGGTTGGCATCTTCATTCAATAAATTTCCTCCTGCTATTATCTTCACATTGTTTCTCAGTCCCGCTTTTTCAATGGCATCTACAGTCTCCTTCATGCTGCTTATCGCTAAAGACAATACTCCGCTCATTCCAACTATTTTTGCATTTGTTTCCCTTATTTTATGCACAAAATTAACAGGATCCACATCAACACCCAAGTCATGTATGACAAACCCTGCTGAAGTGGCGATATCAGAGAATATATCCTTTCCTATATCATGAAGATCTCCTTTGACGGTTCCCAGCACGATAGCTCCTATAGAATTTTTTTGAATTATAGTTTTGTCAAACTTCATTTCTTCTAAATCAAGTATCTCACGAAAAATAATTCCCGCCATTATAAGATCGGCAATGAAATATTCACTTTCTTCATAAAGATTCCCTACGCTATCCATCCCCCTTTGAAAAACAGCAAGTATCTCCTCAGGCGTGACTCCTTTTTTTAATTCTTCTTTGACCATCTTTTTAACTTTGTCCTCGTTTAAATCTGTAATCGCCTTTATAAGTGCTTCATTCATCCATTAACCCCCAAAACAGCTTATTGAATATCCTTTAAATTATTGTATTTTCTTAATTCTTATTACTGATATCGTTTAACTGCTACAAATATTATTCTATGATTTATATATATTTTGTAAATTGAATATAATTCCCTAAAAAAACTCCTATAGAGCCTTTTGAATATGTCTGTCAAGCAAACTTGATATCCGTGATTTATAGCACCGACGACACCTGACTTGGAAAATTTTCGTATTCATTTTTATCTTCATTACATTTTTAATATTAAGATGCCTTGTACTTGTTTATTATACCAACTTCACACATCCTTGTATATACATGTTCGGTTCTTTTTAACATTTGATTATCTCTTCGTCGGTTACCAAATAATCAACTCCAACATCATGCTCGTCGGTAGGTAGGTCATTAAGTACAAATTCCTTATAAGCCGGACAGACCGTTAAAGCATCACTTCTTTTTTCTGACAAAAGCCTGTCATAAAAACCACCGCCATAACCTAGTCTTTTGCCTGACGAAGTAAATGCCAGTCCCGGTGTAATTATTAAATCAATGTCCTTAATATCAACCACAACCGCTTTAGTTTTTGGTATCTCAAGAATTCCATACTTAGTTTTTTTAAACCCCTTTGGGAATTCAAAAGTTTTTGCCAGCATCAAAGTTTTATTCTCATTGTTGCATATTGGAGTTATAACAGTTTTGCCTTCCTTTAATGCATAAATTATGAAATCATGAGTATTTACTTCATTCATGAAACTAACATAGACCATTATTACATCGCTTTTTTTGTAGATATCCATCTTTTTTATAGCATCGAAAATCCTCTTGCTTACATTTTTTACATAGTTGCTGTCAAATCCAGCCCTCTTGTTTATAATTTGTTCCCTTAATGACTTTTTATCCATATTTGATCGTCACTTTCTTTATGATATTTCATCCATAGCTTCATTAACAAGCTGGTCAGCTCGGTTATTATAAGGATTGTCGCTATGTCCTTTTACCTTTATAAACGCCACATCATGTTTTGATACCAGCTCATATAATTCAATCCAGAGTTCTCTATTTTTCAGCTCGCCGCTTTTTCCCCTTGTCCAATTCTTTTTCTTCCATGAATCAACCCAATTTTGATTGAATGCATTAACGACATACGCGGAGTCGCTGTAAACTTTTACCTTGCATTTTTCCTTCAGCAGCCTTAGGCCGGTTATTACTGCCAAAAGCTCCATTTGGTTGTTTGTAGTATTTTTAAATCCTTCTTTGACTTCTTTAACATGTCCCTTAGATGGGTACATCAGCACGACACCAATTCCACCAACATTGTCCATTGAAGAATCATTCCCCCTGCAGCCTCCGTCGGTGTATATTATTACTTCTTTCATTGCTTCAACTCCGCTTCGTTATTTATGTTCATCTTCTTTAATTTTATTCAGATACGCATTTACCGCTTGTAGGTAATGGAGGAGAAATACTCCTTCCCTTTTTATTTCAAATTGGGTGTCCAGGACTTTCCATGGAATTGACTTTCTTCCACCATGCCTAGACTTGTCCCAGTAATACTTTATATCTTCAAAGGGTATCAAAAAATATCTATCAATCTTTGAAAAAAACACTATAATATATGATAGTCCACTTTGCTTAGCAAATTTCTCCATGAATTCGATCTGATGACCGTGGATGTTGGAGATGGGGAGACTGTCCCTACTGGTTTCTTTTACGTCGAAGCAAACTGGAATCCCCTGTATATTCCCCATATAATCGACTGTACTTTTCTGATCGAAATATGCTAATGTAATCACGCCTTTTTGCTTATCCAGTTTAATCGGCTTAATGGACGTGGGCAGCTTCTGAATTACTGCAAGCCCACATCGCAAATATTCTTCATTCGTCAAATTTACAAATTCTTCAAGAGTACTGCCTCTAAGTCCCCTGCTGTTCCAGTAAGGCATTCTATCACTCTCCTAATGAATCATTTATTATTTTCACATACTTATCAGGAATTGGTGCTGAGATTTTCAAACTTTTCCCCGAACTGAAGTAATCATCTATAACCACTGTGCTATTATGCAGCATCTGACCTTCTATTTTATATTTTTTATAAAAATAATCGTTGGTTTTCCTGTTGCCATATTTCATATCTCCAACTATTGGCTTTTTTATATAGCTTAAGTGAGCTCTGATTTGATGTGATCTTCCAGTTATCAATTCTATTTCAGCCAAAGTGAAGTCTTGTCCCGTCTTAATGGGCTTTACTATAGTCTCTACGTATTTTGATCCTTCCATGAAAGTCTCAAATATCTGAGATTTGTTCACTCGATTATCTTTTAGAATATAACCTTTTAAATCCATAGCATCTTTTATGCAGCCATCGATAAATGCCAAGTAAATTTTTTTTATCTTGTGGTCGGCAATTTTTTTATTAGTCTCCATCAAAGTCTTGTTGTTTTTAGCAATTAAAATTATACCGCTGGTGTTCTTGTCAAGGCGATTGCAGCACGCTGGCGCAAATGTTATTTCCTTTTTCGGATCATAATCGCCTCTATTAACAAGATATCTCTTAGCAATTTCTACAATGCCATTTTGATCCCCATGAGTTAAGGTCCCTGGCTTTTTATTTATTGCCAATAAATTTTTGTCTTCATACAGGATATCATTATCATTAATTATATCTTGTTCGCAATTTTCCCCCAAATATTCCCCGTCCTTTACCGAGAATTTGTCCACAGTGGCTTCAGCGAGATAAATGCTGACAACATCGCCTTCTTCCAGCCTGTAAGAAGGCGATGTTTTTTTTCCATTTACTTTTATATATTTTTTGCGAATAGATTTGAGTACAAAACCCTTACCAGCTTGCTTCAACAACTTACCCATAAACCTGTCTAGTCTTTGATTTTCTTCGTTCTTTGTAATATTTATTTCTTTCATTGCCCTATTTTGCCTGATACCAGTTTTCTCCCTGAGATATTTCCACTGTCATCGGAACTTTCAAACTGGCTGCTCCTTCCATTTTATCTTTTACTATTGCTTTCACTTCATCAACTTCTGCTAGAGGACAATCGATCACCAGCTCATCATGTACAGTCAATATTAATTTGGCATCTGATTTTTTTATCTTGAGCTCTCTGTATACGTCAATCATAGCAATTTTAATTATATCCGCTGCGCTTCCTTGAATTGGCGTATTCAAAGCAAGTCTTTCTCCGCTTTTTGCAATCATAGCGTTTCGTGAATGTATCTCTGGAAGGTATCTTCTTCTGCCAAACAATGTTGTAACGTATCCTTTGTCCTTAGCTTCTTTAACGATATTTTTCATATAATCCTCCACCTTGGGATATCTTCCAAAATACCTGTCTATATAATCTTGTGCCTCTTTTCTGGATATCCCCAGATCTTGGGATAAGCCATATGCTTGTTTTCCGTAAATAAGTCCGAAGTTTATGGCTTTAGCATATACCCTCTGGGTTGATGTGACATCTTCTATTTCCACTCCAAAAATTTCAGATGCAGTTCTTGTGTGAATGTCTTCCTCATTTATAAATGAACTTATAAGAGTATCGTCACCGGAAATATGGGCCAAGATTCTCAATTCAATCTGTGAGTAATCCGCATCGATCAATACATGATCCTTCTTCGAAGGAATAAATACTTTCCTGATTTTTTTTCCTATCTCTATCTTTACAGGTATGTTTTGTAGATTTGGATCTGAACTGCTGATTCTTCCCGTGGTGGTCAATGCCTGGTTAAATGTTGAATGTATCTTCTCGGTTTTGAAGTTGACTATCTGCTTGAATCCTTTAACATATGTCGAGCTGAGTTTGGATACAGTCCTATAGTCTAAGATGTGGGTAATAACCGGATGCTTTCCTTTTAGCTTCTCCAAAACTTCAGCATCTGTTGAGTATCCAGTCTTAGTCTTTTTTACCACAGGTAGCATCAATTTCTCAAACAACACTTCACCCAATTGTTTTGGCGAGTTTATATTGAACTCTTGTCCCGATAAAGAATAAATTTCTTTTTTAAGGTTTCCCAGCTTTTCATCAAATTCCACATCCAGCCTGTCTAACTCTTCCAAATCAATTCTGAAGCCTTCATGTTCGAAAAAAGCCAATACTTCTGTTAGCGGCAGTTCGATATCTTTGTATAGGCTTGCCATTGCGTACTCCTCAATCTGGGCGGCTAAGAGCCTCTTTAAGTCTTCCATCAAATCCGCATGAGTACACATCGTAGTCATTGCGATTTCTTGTTCCAAACTATCAAAGGTTTTTTTTGATTTTCCTTTTCCGTACAGCTCCTCATCTGAAATTATTTCTTTGTTTAAATACTTCGATGCCAGATCATTCATTTTGTATCTGTTATCAGAAGGATCTATAAGATAAGCGGCTAAATAAGCATCAAATTCGACACCTTGAAGATTAATGCCTTGTTTTAACGCCCATGAATAGAGCCTTTTAAAATCATGACCTATTTTTTTAATGTTCTCTGATTCAAACACTCCCTTAATGTTCTGGGCAATTTGATATTCACCAAATATATTTGATGAAATATAATAACAATTGCCTTCAACTGATACTGCAATCGCTTTTAAAAAACTTTCATAATCTCTTTCCGCAACGTATGCAATATAAATTTCTCTGGCTTTTTTCATTACAGTTATTGCCTCTTGCAGGAGCTTGTTATCTGTAACTTCTGTAATTTTATTGGTATTTATTTCTTCATTTTCCTGATTAGGAGAATCACTACCTGCAATTTTTGCAACTATTGAGAAGCACTCAAGCCTCTCAAAAAAATCAACGACTTCTTTAGATTTATAATTCAACGTTTCATATTCTCCGATATTGAACTCCAAAGGCACATGGGTAACTATTTCTGCCAAGTGCCTACTTAAAAAAGCATTTTCCTTATCATTCAGAAGCTTTTCCTGCATTTTGCCTTTTACTTCGTGGATATTGGCATAAACGCCCTCTATATCACCATACTCTTTTATCAACTTTATGGCTGTCTTTTCCCCAATACCTGCTACGCCCGGTATATTGTCTGACTTATCCCCCATCAGTCCCTTAACATCTATGAGGTCTCTGGGAGATACTCCATACTGATCCATTATCTTTCCTTCGTCATATATCTCAACTTCACTGATGCCTTTTTTTGTATACAACACTTTTATATTTGAATCTATCAGTTGGAACGAGTCTCTGTCTCCTGTCAAAATATCGACTTCAATTCCACTTTTTGAACAAGATTTCGAGATTGTGCCGATCAAATCATCCGCTTCATAGCCAGGCAGGGATATTTTTTTAATATCCATAAGCACCAGCATTTCCATAACTAAATCTATCTGTTTCTCCAAGTCCTCAGGCATGAGCATTCTTCCCGCTTTATAGTTTTCATAAGAATCATGCCTGAAAGTTGGCTTTTTCTCATCAAATGCAACACCTATATAATCCGGATTATAGTTCTCAAGAATATTAATTAAAATATTTGCAAAGCCGAAAATAACATTAGTTGGAATACCGTCTTTAGTTGCCATAGGCCTTACTCCATAAAATGTCCTGTATATTAAACTGTAACCGTCAATTATAATCAATTTTTTTTGTTCCATAATTCACCTTCTTCTCTAAATTTATATCCACTATAGTTTAACACATATTATAACATTTTAAGCTTATAATATTCAAAATCCTTCGCCCACAAGGCGAAGGATTTTGAATATCTATTTTTTATACTTAGTCAATAAAATTCTGACAATATAAACCGTTCCAACCGCCACTACAGCAAATGGCATTAACCTTACAATCATTATAGATGCATCCACTATCAGCTTCAAAAGATAGTTAACAGACTGTATAAAAGCTTCCCTGATTCTTCTCCCAAAGTCTTCAAACGGTGTTTGAACCTTGCTTGTAGGCAATGTCCTTTCGTAGATATTGATATTAATTGTAGAATATGCAACTTCTTTGTCCCAGTTCTTCAGCATAGTCGATCTATGGTTTATTTCCCTGCGCACTCTTGTAAGCTCGGATTCTATCGACAGCATATCATTTATTGACTCAGCCTGTGACAGATAATCAAGCAACCTTTCTTCCTGAATAAAATAGCTGTCCAGTTCCCCCTCTATATCTTGGTACTGCTGTGTTATATTTGTAGAAGCGATGCCCGATCTCACCGCATCCCCATAGCTTTCTATTTCCTTCATCGTTTCAGAGAACCCCTCAGAAGGCACCCTGACTATCATATACCCCGCTTTTTCACTTCTTTCGGCAGCCACATCATAGTAATTTGCGCTCGCCTCCTGAATGAATCCACCTTGACTAAGGACTAGTGTGCTTATCCTGTCCGCTGTTTCTTTGTAATCTTCAGTATAAAGACTGATATTCCCTCGATAGACTATTTTTGAAACATCGAACTCTCTGCTGATTTCAACGTTTTCAACATCCGACTGATTCCCACCGTCGCTGTTTCTTGCGATGTCTTCTTGAGACGCCTCTCCCTCCCATTGTTCAGGAGATTCGAAGCCAGGATATCCGCTTCCTGAGTCTGACGCTGAGTCATCGCTTCTTCCCATCATAAATAAATTGCTTAGAGTGGTTCCTGCTATGGCCAAAACTATTATAAGCCCAGCAGCATATGGAAGGTATTTTTTCATTTTATGCATTCTATTTTTAATGTTTTTCATATTATATTCAATTTGTTTTTTATCCTTATCTTTGAGCTCGTGAACCACCATGCCATCTAAAATCGCTTTATCTGCCATCAAATCTTGATAATAGCTGCTACATTCTTCACATGACTGCAAGTGATAATCAAGCTCTTTTTTTTCATCCTCACTCAAGTCTTTGTCAATATCTCTGCTGATCAAGTCTATATATCTTTCATGATCCATCTTTGTTACCTCCTTCATAAACATTCAGACTTTGGAGACAACTTCTTAACTTATATCTGCCTCTGCTTATTCTTGATTTCACTGTCCCCTGGGAGACCCCAAGAATCTCTGAAATTTCCGAATATGAAAACCCCATTATGTCTCTTAGAATTACTGCCTCTCTATGGTTAGTATCCAGCTTATAAATCTCAGCAAATATAATAGCCCTCAACTCATTTGTTTCAGCAGTTGACTCTGTCTTATTCTCACCATCTGAAATTTCCCTGATGTTATCCAGTGAAAAATACTCTTTTTTCTTTCTCCAGTAGTCTTTAGAGCAATTAACTGCAATTGAGTATATCCATGTATAGAAGCTGCTTTCACCTCTGAAAAAATCAATATTATTATAAACTCTTATAAATACGTCCTGGGTTAGATCTCTTGCGTCTTCTCTGTCTGAAATCATTTTAACAATTAGATTATAAACTTTGTTTCCATACTCCTTTACAATCAATTCAAACGCTTCATTTTTGCCTTTTTTCAGATCCTTAATGAGATTAGATTCATTTATGCCCATCACTTTGACCCCCTCATACATTTAGACGCAATTAATTGTTTTTTGTTCCATCCAGCCTGCTTTTATATACAACATTATTTCTACCTTTATCCTTGGCTTCGTACATCGCTTCATCAGCTCTTTTAATTATTGAGTCCACCGTATCTTCAAAATGATATTCTGTAGCTCCAAAACTTGCTGTCACGGTTAAATCATGACCTGTAATAGTTATCTTCGATACTAGTTTTCTTAGTCGTTCTGCCACTTCTTTTACGTCCTCTTCATCGCTGCAAGTTAAAATTACGATAAATTCCTCTCCTCCAAATCTTGCAACCACATCTTCTTTTCTAAGTTTATCTTTTAATGTCCCGGCAAAGTTAACCAAGACCAAATCTCCCACATCGTGGCCGTAAGTATCATTCACATTCTTAAAGTTGTCAATATCGCAAAGAACCAGCGCAAGCTTGCCATTTTTTGTTCTTTTATAATAGGATATCATCTCCTCAAGCCTTTCGTAGAAGTACTTGCGGTTGCCCACTTGGGTCAGGTAATCCTTGTTAAGAAGCTCAGTTATTTTTTTATTTGCCTGTTCCAGCTTTGCATTTTTTTTCGCCAACTCCCTGGTTATATTTGACATTTCAATGTTCATAGTTGTAAGCTTTTCCGTTATTGAATCATCGTTGAATACATAGTCTTCAAAGATAACCAATATATTATTTTCCTTTTGAATAGTTTTACCTGTAATTTTTATAGAATTGTGTTTGTCAGTACGGATCAAGGTAATTTCTTTTGAATTTGCTGTTTCTTCCATAACTACGGTAAAAATTTCGTTTATATAATGTGCTGCTTTTACCTCCAGCCTATTTGAAACAAGAGAATAAAAGGCATTATTCGCGTAGAATATCTCACCTTCTGAATTAATTACGATAATAGGAATTTCAGAATCACCTTTCAGATAATTCAGTATTTCATCTTTGAATAAATTTAAAAAGTCCATCTTTTATTCCACCACTCTCCAGCAAGAACTATAGGATCTTCAGTTCCTCCAACCACCAAATCGGCAGGTATAATTTCTTTGCTGCTCATATTTGATATTGCATAACCGCCAACCATGATCTTCACGCTGTTCAGTCTGTCATCTTCTCTAATTCTTTCTATAAATTCTATTACTTTAGGCAAATTAAAGGGCATTGCCACCGATATTCCTAATATATCAGGCTTATCTGATACTAGTCTTTCATAAAGAGAATCAATAGGTGTGTTTGCGCCATAGTACTCCACATCCCACCCGTCAAGTTCCAATAAATCAGATATCATCCTTGCCCCTACCTCGTGAAACTCGTTTTGAGCCGCGCTCATTATAAATTTGCCCTTTGTATAATCTATTAATCCAAAAAGTTTCATATACAAGGTCGTCATCAACCTTATAATAATTGAAGTGGCTAAGTGTTCCTGGGCTGTCGTTATCAGCCCTTTCTCCCAAGAAAACCCTATCTCGTACATTACAGGCCTTAGCACATCGTAATACGTGCTTTTCAAATCTTCTCCATTGCTAACCACTGTGTCTGTCAACTTTACCGCAAGTCTAAAATCACCTTTAATCAAAATATGGTATAAATCTTTTTGAAATTTATTCCATGAAGATTTTACTTTCGAATGGTCTTTTTCATGAGTTATCCTATCTACATCTATATTTGCGATAATATTTAAAATCTCATCATAGTACGGTATAACCTGGTTTGCCGTTGCTTCCGAAAATGTCTCCTTTATGGTTTTAATCCACATAGGAATTGCTGTATGAAAGTATATTGGGTCAAATCCTCTCGATGTATAACTAAAATATGCCCATTCCACAATTTCATTAAACATCTTAGAATCTCTAAGTGCAAAAACAGATTTCATGAAATTGACGTGATGCCTGTGATTGTCGTACATCACGTCAATGGAATTATTTCCGATAAGATTTCTTCTATCATTATCGTCCTTCATATATTTATTCATCAACTCCATCAGCTGATCACTCTTTGAATCAAATTCTTTTAAGGAGTCCTTGTCAATATAATATTTTTCTATTCCCATTTTTGTTATCCCCCCATTTAATACTAATTACATTATAAACGATTAATGATGCTAAAACTTCAATTTTGAATTTTTTTATCTATCTCGATATCAATTACTCTTTCATATTATCAGTTTTTATGTTATTATGACTTAGTAATCGCCGAAGTGGTGGAATTGGCAGACGCGCTACGTTCAGGGCGTAGTGAGGTAACACTCGTGCGGGTTCGACTCCCGCCTTCGGCACCATCTGTAATCTAAGGATCCTTTGCTAAAAGGGT
>CAZOTE010000044.1:0-15803 GCA_964582705.1 uncultured Eubacteriaceae bacterium
TGTTGGAGGATTCGACCAATCGATGCAGACCTTGGTTTTATTTATAGTCATCGATTATGTCACTGGTGTGATACTGGCTCTGTATAAAAACAACTTAAGCTCTGAAGCTTGCTACAGAGGGATTCTAAAAAAAGGCATAATATTTTTTATCGTCATTCTGGCCCATCACACGGATATGATATTCGAAACGGATTCATTGCTGTTAAGAAATTGCACGATTATTTTTTATATCGGCAATGAAGGGATATCGATTATGGAAAACGCAGGAGAGATTGGAATTCCAATGCCTGCCTTTATGAGAAGGGTTTTGCGGAACCTAAAGGAGGAAAACGGGGAGTTGAAGAGATGATAAGTATAGGAGCGAGAGGAACTAAAGTAAGAAGCCTTCAAGAGATGTTGGTCAAAGAGGGATACTTGCCGGATAAAAGGGAAATTGATTCGATATTCGGACCTAAGACAAGAGCTGCCGTAGTGGAATTTCAGAAAAACAATAAATTAAAGGTTGATGGAATAGTTGGAGATGAAACAAGCAGAGAAATAATGTTTTTAAAATATCAAAATTTCAACTCCCATGAATTTAAATGTAAATGTAGAGGAGCCTATTGCGACGGTTTTCCAGCTAAAATAGATGAAGACCTTGTCACCCAGCTACAAAGAATAAGAAACAGCTTGAAAAGGCCTGTGATAATCACTTCAGGC
The DNA here is from genome assembly GCA_964582705.1 of uncultured Eubacteriaceae bacterium. Classification (GTDB taxonomy): domain Bacteria; phylum Bacillota; class Clostridia; order Eubacteriales; family Alkalibacteraceae; genus Alkalibacter. Next base: position 700 of record CAZOTE010000044.1, read on the forward strand.
TTAAGGTGTGAGAGACACAATATCAATTCAGGGGGTGTAAAATCTTCTTTGCATCTTAAAGGCAGAGCGGCTGATATAAGATCCCCTGGAGTTTCGGTTAAAGAACTGGGAAAGTTGGTAGTAGATATAAATTCCCATGGAGGATGCGGGATTAGTTACGATAGTTTCGTACATTTAGATACAGGAAGCAAGAGAATATGGTAGAATTAACGTATTGCCAAAAAATTAAACTAAATTTTAATGATATTTTAATCCCTATAGGATAAAATATATTAGACTTTAAAAATTATTACGGGGTTGATTTTATGAAGAAAGTTTTAATTTTTACCGCTTCAACAGGCGGGGGACACAATATCGCCGCGAACTCATTAAAGGAGCATTTTGAAGCTAGTGGATATGAAACAGCAATATTTGATGCTTTTAAGGAAACAAATTTATTGTTGGACAAGGTAATATCCCGAGGATATGAAAAGATATTAAGCTTAAGTCCCAGAACCTACGGCAGAATGTACCGAGCTGCCAACAACAAGACGCTCAGTCACTATATCGTAGCACTAATTACAGACGTAATGGAAAAAAATATGATGGGGATAATTAACGAAAATAAACCGGACCTTATAATCGCCACACATCCCTTGGTTACGAATGTATTAGGCACCTTAAAAGAAGATAGAGAATTTGACGTTCCTATCATATCTATTGTAACAGATTATATGATACATCGCGCATACATTCACGATCAAATAGATGCATATGTTGCAGGCAGCGAATATACAAAAGAAACGATTATCAATAAAGGCGTGGATGAAAAGAAGATTCACACATATGGAATCCCGGTGAGAAAATCCTTTTTAGATCATACCACAGTAGCCGTCAAGGATTACAGCGTTGATTTATCTGTATTGCTGATGGCAGGCTCAATGGGAACTGCCCACATGGAAAAGGCATTTTTAAGCCTTATAAGCTCAAAGCACAATTTAAAAATAATCGTGGTCTGTGGAAAAAATGACAAAGTTAAAAGCAGAATCGACAAAATTATGGAAGATGAGCATGTAAATAAAATCGTAGAGGTATATGGTTTTGTAGAAAATATACCTGAGCTCATGGACAGGGGCGATGTTATAATAACAAAGCCCGGTGGATTGACGACTACAGAATCCATAATCAAGAACATACCTATGATTATTCCATATTATATTCCGGGGCAGGAAGAGGAAAATACCGATTTTCTAGTTGAAACAGGAATGGCTATCAAAGTTGACAAAATCAAGGATTTGACAAATGTTGTAGACTACCTGGTCCATAACAAAGACATTCTCGACAATATGGCTCAGAATATGTCTGAAATGGCCAAGGAACAATCAATTGATAGAATAATTGCTCTCGGAAGCGAACTTATCGCAAAAAATATTGAGGGCAAGTATGAAAATAAAACACTCGTGATGCCTTCCTAGGCAAGACGTGTGTTTTTAAAAATGAAAAAACAACGAGGTTATGGTAAAGTAGGTGATCAGGACTAAAGCGTCCAATATGGTGCTGATCATGGGATTAGCCATTATTGCAGGATCCAGTCCGATTCTTTTCGCAAACATAGGTAGGGTGCTTCCTATAAGCTTTGCCAGCGTAATCGTAGCGATCAGCGTAAGGCTGACTACAAACGAAAGCAAAAACGTATAATTACCAATTATGTACATCCTGATGAAGTTTAAGAATGCCAGGCTCAGGCCGATTAGAAAGCTTACCCTAAACTCCTTCCATATAATGCTGAAAAGATCTCTGAATTCCACATCCCCGACAGCTATGGAACGGACCATCAAAGTTGAAGCTTGAGCCCCCGCATTTCCGCTGGTGCCCATAAGCATGGGGATATTTGCGCTTAATATTGCCATGCTGGCAATTAAAGCTTGGTAGTGTTCCATTATAGCGCTTGTAAATGTTGCCGAAATCATCAATACTGCCAACCAAGGAAAACGCTTCTTAAATAAACCTGCAACAGTGGATTCGAGATAGCTTTCCTCGGAAATCTGCATACCAGCCATCATATGAAAATCCTTTGTGGTTTCTTCTTCCATTACATCCATTATATCATCAACTGTTATGATGCCTACAAGTCTGTTCTCAGAATCAACTACCGGCATTGCCAAAAGATCGTACTTTAAGAATTTATCCGCAACATCCTCTTGGTTGTCGTGGGTTTCGACGCTTATGAATTCTTTATTCATTATAGCTTCCACCTTTGAGTCTTCTGAGGATAGTATCAGCTCTTTAAGGGATATTATACCCTCTAGCTTTCTTTCGTTGTCTGTAACGTAACAGGTGTATATGGTTTCTTTGTCAACGCCAATTTTTCTGATTCGATTGATAGCTTCTTTGACTGTCATGCGCTTTTTCAAGTCCACAAATTCTATAGTCATTATGCTTCCGGCGGAATATTCAGGGTAGTTGAGGAATTGATTTATGAGCCTTCGTTCGTTTTCGGGAGTGTTTTGCAATATTTTTTTTACGAGATTCGCAGGAATCTCCTCTAAATAGTCTATCTTGTCATCAAAATTCAGCTCGTTGACAAGCTCCTTAAGTTCATCCTCATTAATGAGCTGAGAAAATTCAGCTTGATATGAGGGCTCCATATGTGAAAAAACCTCCACAGCCAAATTCTTTGGAAGAAGTCTAAAGATCAGGAGGCTTTCTTTTTGGCTGACTTCCGCCATTGCTTCTGCAATATCAGGAGCATGAAGGGTAGAAATATGAATTCTTAAATCCTTGAATTTTTTCTCTTTGAGAAGTTCCAACAGCTTCTTCATCGTAAGCACCTCCTGTAATTTCTATACCCATATAGTAATAAGTGACACTGAAGTCGACGTATCTATTATAATTATTATATATTAAGATATCAACTAAAAAGACACGATAACGACACAATAATAGGTTATAATATAATCAAAAGTCAGATATAGGGTGATTTTATGAAAAAAATATTTGTGGTCGAAGATGAGGAAAGCCTAAGGAATCTGATAGAAGCCTATCTGGTAAAAGAAGGCTTTATGGTAGTTACTGCTCAAAATGGTCTTGAAGCTATAGAAAAGTGGAGGGACTCCTTGGCGGATATAATAATTCTTGATATCATGATGCCGGGCCTTGACGGATATGAAGTGCTTGATTACATAAGGAAGGACAGCAAGGTTCCGGTTGTTTTTCTTACTGCAAAACGAGAACTTGAAGATAAGATAAAGGGCTTTGAAACAGGCGCAGATGATTATCTAGTAAAGCCCTTTAGCATGAAAGAACTGGTGATGAGGGCCAAGGCCATACTTAAAAGATCAGGAAACCAGGAAGAGTACCTCCAGACATATGGAGAACTGACTATAGATCTGATTAAAATGGAAGCTAGAGTCAGTGGAGAGTTGATTGAGCTTTCTCACAAAGAATATGAGCTCCTGGCATATATGGCAAAAAATATAAATATACCCATAAGTCGGGGAAAGCTCCTTGACAGGCTTTGGGGGGTAGATTTTGAAGGCGATGACAGGGTTGTGGATACAGCAATAAAAAGGCTCAGAAAAAAAATGGGAGCAGCTGAAGGTTATATCAAGACAGTGAGAGGGTTAGGCTATAAATTTGAGGTGTGACGATGAAAAAAAGCATTTTTAACAGAATATTCATATACATGGCTATACTTATCCTTGTTATTTCCGGGTTCATCGCTTTTATGGTGGAGTTTTTTCTTGATGATTTTTATTATATGACTCAGGAGAATTCCTTGAGAGAAGCAGCAGAGGAAATTCAGGAATCATATGATGAAAACAATGCCGATATTGAGGATGTCTTAACAGCTTACTCATTAAGCTTGGGGATGACTATTGAAATAGTTACAGATAGTGGAACTGTACTGTACTCCGGGAGCGAATCTGGGGGGGCAGGGAATATGAGGCATATGATGAATATGATGATGGGGCAGGGTAGGTTTTATAGGATGAATGCAAACGACGCATCTGTTGAGCAAGACTGGCTTATCTTCAATCAAGAATTAAGTGACGGCAACTATCTAGTGATTAGGACCGGCTATGAGTCTTTTCAAAGGACGATTGAGGCGTTAAAGAGTTTTATGATCTATCTCGCCCTGCCGGTTTTTATACTGTCTGCTGCCGTTATATATCCTTTGTCTAAGGGTATATCGAAGCCGTTGATAGAACTTAACGAAGTGGCTCAGAGGATGAAAAAGCTTGATTTTAAGGCTAAATACAGCGTTAGGTCCCAAGATGAAACAGGGCAGCTGGGACAAACATTGAACGAATTGATGGTAAAACTTGAAGATACCATCAGGCGGTTGACGGAAGAGCTTGAAAAAGAAAAAAACCTAGACAAGATGAGAAGGGAATTTGTCGCAAGGGTTTCCCATGAACTACAGACGCCGCTTACTGTCATAGAGGGTTATATTGAAGCAATCGAAGACAAGGTGTATGCAAACGAAAAGGACAGGGATAACGCGTTGAGGGTAATATCCTTAGAGGCTGACAAGATCAGCAAGATGACTCAAGACCTTTTGGATTTGTCTCAGCTTGAATCTGGAAGCTATAAACTGGTAAAAAGAAAGTTCAATTATTCCGATCTTGTCAGGCAGGTTCATGAAAAATACTCAAACCAGAAAAGAGATTCAAACGTAGAATTTAGGCTCGTTGCAGATGAAGGCTATGAGTATCATATTGATGGAGATGAATTCAGATTGGAACAGGTTTTGAATAATCTGCTAAACAACGCATTCAATCACGTCAGGCAGGGCGGCAGAGTAATTTTATCGGTTAAGCACGATGGAGAAATAATAACAACTGGGGTATTCAATGAAGGGGAAAAGATAAACGAAAATGAACTGGATTACATCTGGGAGAGCTTTTTCAAGGGAGACAAGAGCAAAGGCAAAAAAGGTGTCGGTTTGGGACTTTCAATAGCCAAGAACATCATAAGCCTTCACGATGGAAAGTACAAGGCTGAGAACAAAAACGACGGTGTATGCTTTAGTTTTGATTTACATGAAAACAAATGAATTTAGCGGATAATTGATGATTTACAAGAAGAAGATTTTCATGTAGAATGTATATGTGTTTTCAACTTAATATTAAAAGGTAACGATGAAGAGGAGTATAAAAGACCGGGCTACAGAGAGGAGAATCCAAGGCTGTGAGATTTTCCGTCAAAGGCTTTTAGAAGGTAGCTTCTGAACCGCCTTGCTGAAGATATAGTAAGCAGGGACGCAAATGCGTTAAAATTGGAGTTGGGTTATAAACCAATTAGGGTGGAACCGCGGTAGATATCGTCCCTTGCTGATTAGCAGGGGATTTTTTTTTGAAATAATATGTAACCAGGAGGAAAAAATGAACAAAAAGCAATTATCTAAATCTTATGATCCTATCGAATTTGAAGATGAAATTTATGAAAACTGGGAAAGACGGGGCTATTTCAAACCGGAAGCGAACAATGATGGCAAGCCCTACACAATAGTGATGCCTCCTCCTAACATAACAGGACAGCTTCATCTGGGACACGCTTTTGATGGAACTCTACAAGATATCATTATCAGATGGAAAAGAATGCAGGGGTTCAGCGCTTTGTGGCTTCCGGGAACAGACCATGCGAGCATAGCTACAGAAGTCAAGGTAGTCGAAAAAATTAAAGAAGATGAAGGAAAAACAAAGGAAGAGCTTGGCAGAGAGGAGTTTTTAAACAGAGCCTGGGACTGGGCCGTGGTTTATAAAAAAAGAATAGTGGATCAGTTCAAAAAGCTGGGTGCTTCATGCGATTGGGACCGGGAGAGGTTTACCATGGATGAGGGCTGCAGCGAGGCGGTTGTGGAAACTTTTGTACGGCTATATGACAAGGGGCTTGTCTATAGGGGAAACAGAATAATAAACTGGTGTCCTGACTGCAGGACTGCACTTTCTGACGCCGAGGTGGAGTACAGTGAAAAAAGCGGAAACCTTTATCACTTGAGATATCCTCTAGAAGGTAGCGACAAATATCTGGTCGTAGCAACGACGAGACCGGAGACCATGTTGGGAGATAGCGGAGTGGCCGTAAATCCCAACGATGAAAGATACAAGGACTTAATAGGCAAAAATGTGATGCTGCCTCTTGTGAATAGGAAAATCCCAATAATCGCTGACGATTACGTCGATATGGACTTTGGGACAGGTGCAGTTAAAATGACTCCTGCTCATGATCCGAATGACTTTGAGGTCGGCTTAAGACACAACCTGGAACAGATTAGAGTCCTTGACGACTCTGGAATCATGAATGAGCGTGCAGGAGATTACAAGGGCCTTGAAAGATACGAAGCGAGAAAGAAAGTCTTGGAAGATCTCAAGGCTTTAGGGCTTGTCGAGAAAATCCAGGAGCATGTGCATAATGTGGGAGCCTGTTACAGATGCGACACCGTGGTTGAGCCTATTATATCAAGGCAATGGTTTGTAAGCATGGAGCCACTTGCTAAGCCTGCAATAGATGTGGTAAGGGATGGAAAAACGAAATTCGTGCCTGAAAGATTCAGCAAGATTTACTTCAACTGGATGGAAAACATAAAAGATTGGTGCATATCTAGGCAGCTGTGGTGGGGACATAGGATTCCCGCATATTATTGTGACGATTGCAACGAGGTCATGGTTTCCAAAGATGAAGTAACTTCTTGTGCCAAATGCGGGTCGGAAAATGTTAGGCAGGATGAAGATGTGCTTGATACATGGTTTAGCTCTGCGCTTTGGCCATTTTCAACTTTAGGATGGCCGGAAAATACTGAAGACCTTAATAAATTCTATCCAAATAATCTTCTCGTTACAGGCTTCGACATTATTTTCTTTTGGGTAGCAAGAATGATCTTTTCAGGAATCGAACAGATGGGGGAGACTCCTTTCAGTGATGTTTATATTCACGGATTGATCAGGGATGCACAAGGGAGAAAGATGAGCAAATCTCTTGGCAATGGAGTAGATCCCTTGGAAGTTATTGAAAAATACGGAGCGGACCCGCTTAGATTTACCATAGTGACAGGAAATGCGGCAGGCAACGACATAAGATGGCACGATGAGAAGGTCCTAGCTAACAGAAACTTTGCCAATAAAATCTGGAATGCTTCGAAATTTGTCATAATGAATACGGAAAATGACGTCATTTTAGAAATAGATGACGTAAAAGATGATTTGTTGTCTATGGACAAGTGGATTTTGAGCAGACTGAATCAAATAACAAAAGAAGTAAATGAAAATATGGAAAAGTACGAACTGGGAATAGCAGCTCAAAAATTATATGACTTTTTATGGAACGAGTATTGTGACTGGTATATCGAACTTGTAAAAAGCAGGTTGTATGGTGATGACGATTCTAAAAAAGCTGCTCAGGCTACATTGAAGCATGTGCTGAAAACTTCATTGAAGCTGCTTCACCCCTTTATGCCCTTCATAACAGAAAAACTGTTTTTGGCTATACAGGACGAGGAAGAAACAGTGATGTTGTCTAGATGGCCAGAATGGAAGGAAGTCCACTGTTTTAATGCGGAAGAAAGGGAAATAGGGTTTGTTATGGATGCAATAAGAGCCGTAAGAAACATAAAAGCAGAGCTTAATGTCCCTCCCTCAAAGAAGGTCAGCATATTTGTGGTTCCATTTGACAGCAAGATAGAAGAGATAATCATAAAAAATGAATCCTATATAAAAAATCTTGCCAACGGATCTAGCGTGAAAGCAGTAAGGAAAGATCATGGCTTGGAAAATGCCACTGCGGCATTGATTGATGGCGCCGAAATCATGATTCCTTTGGATGAACTTGTAGACAAGGAAAAGGAGCTTGAAAGACTGAACAAGGAAAAAGATAATCTGGTTAAAGAAATAGACAGGGTTGTCAAAAAACTTTCAAATGTAGGCTTTATAAAAAAAGCTCCAGAAAAGGTTGTAGAAGAAGAAAAGGCAAAACAGGAAAAGTATCAGAAGATGTATGACAATGTTTTGGAAATGATCAAAAAATATGAAAACTAAGATTCGATGATATCCAAAGGTAAAAGGGCTACAATAAAAAAACAGCTTAGGCTGTTTTTTTTACTCCTTTATCAAGGAGTCAATTATATCGGTATAAATATTTTGTCCCTTTGATTCCCAATTTGAACATATATACTTGGCCTGGGTTTTGCTGGGGACATTAAGGGATATCGATATCAGAGAAACATCATTTTCCATTAATCTAAGGCTGACATCAAACTCGCCGTCTCCGGTAAGCTTGTAAGTGGCCAGATTTTTTACCTGCCTTAAAACTTTATCCTTGTTTTGGCGGATGAATATATCTAATATTTCTTTTATGAATAAAGGTATCCTGTCAGAAAATAGAGACAGGGTTTCCCGACCTTTCTCAGAAATAGAAAAATAGTCTATATCGCTGTCATTCATCTTGTATAGAAATTCATCATCTAATAGGCTATTGATTAAAAACTGTATATCAAAGTAACTGATTTGAACGTTTTCCAATATGATTTGGCTAATTTGTTCCTTGTTTACCGGAACCTTGAATTGGTCTAGTGCATATAATATAATTAGTTTATTCTCAAGTATGTTTTCCGAGTCAAAATACAATTGGTACACCTACTTTCTGTTTATATTATAACAGAAAAGGGTAATTCATATAAGTGCAAAATACAATAAGGAGCAATAAAATGACTGATAATCTGATAAGCTACATAGAATCTTTGGGAGTATCTAGACTGGGTTTCTTTGGTGCAAAAAGCGTAGTGCCAAATAATTGGAAAGAGCTTGAATATGGGATATCATTTTCGATAAAATTGTCGGAACCTATCGTCGATGACATAAAAAAGGGTCCTTCGAAGACTTATTTTGCCCATTATAGAAGCGTCAACTATCATATAAACGAGGTCTCACTCAAAATAGTGCTATATCTACAAAAAATGGGATTTAAAGCTGTGCCCATACCAGCATCACAAACTGTAAGCGAGAAAAATGAAATCAGTGGAGTTTTTCAACACAGAACTGCGGCCACTTTGTCCGGCCTGGGATGGGTAGGGAAAAGCGGCATGTTCATAGACGAAAAGCTGGGTCCCTCTGTGAGATTGGGGACGATTTTTACCAATATGAAGCTATCTTCTTCTTCTCCGATCAGATCAGGTCGGTGTGGATCGTGCAGGATATGCGTTGAAAGCTGCCCGGCAATGGCTATAGAAGGAAAAGAGTGGAAAGCAGGAATGGAAAGAAACGAGCTATATGACGCAAGGGCATGCAGCGATTACATGAAGGAGGCTTTCAAAGACATAGGAAGGGGAGTCGTGTGCGGAATTTGTATGAGCATTTGTCCCAAAAACCATACAGGCAACAAATGATGCATAAATATTAACGGGAGATGATTTAATGGAATTTTATTCAACTGATCAAATGAAAAATATGGGAATTTTGAGAATGAGGAAAAATTGGCTTAATTCTGTAGCTGTTTTTATCATCAGTTTTTTTATATTAAGCTCGATATCATTCATAGATGGTTATTTTCAAGTTATGCACGAAATTTTTGGAACTCAAGCTCGAAACCTTACCAGTTTTGCTGGGATTCAATCGATAATATTTACAGGTCCAATATCCTATGGAGTAGCTTTGTTTTTTCTGAATGCAGCAAGAGGCAATGAAGGTGAAATAGTTCATGTTTTTACCGGGTTCAAGAGATTTGGAACGACTTTTCTTTGTGGCCTAATGCAAACTATATTTATAGTGCTTTGGAGCCTGCTTTTCATAATTCCGGGAATTATAGCAGCTATCAATTATTCCATGGCATATTATCTGTTGGCGGATTATAAAAACTTATCTGCAATGGATGCTCTGTCCATGAGCAAGGACATTATGAAGGGTCACAAGGGAAGGTACTTTAACTTGCTTATGAGTTTTATGGGATGGTTTGTTTTTTCAGCAGTGACATTGGGGCTTGGTTACGTTTATGTCATGCCATATTTTAACAACACAATTGCTGTTTTTTATCAGGATCTAATAAATGGAACAGACACTGATCTAATTAGAAAGTACGCCGGAGATATTCGATAGAAAATAAAAACTGCCTAGAGCATTTGCTCCAGGCAGTTTTTTAAAGTTCAAATGCATCAGCAATAAGGTTGACTGCTTTTTGTTGATCCGCAGGATCAATCGCATAACTGATTTTGATTTCTGAGGTTGTAACCATTTGGACCTCAATGCCTGCTTTGGCAAGAAGCACAAATATTTGAGCTGCAACTCCGCTGTGGCTTCGCATTCCAATTCCCACAACTGATAATTTAGATATGTCTTCATTTATACCATAAGAAATTTGAGGGTATTTCTTAGCAATGAAAGCCAAGATGTCCCTGGCATCGCTCAATTCGCTTTTTGGCGTAGTAAATGATATGCTAACCGAATTATCCTGTGGGGAAGTCTGACTTATCATGTCTATATTGATATCCTTTTTAGCCAGTGAATCAAAGATATCTGCAGTAGTTCTTATACTGTAGGGAACATGATTCAGTGTAATCATTACGTCGTTATTGTCAATTGCCAAGCCCGTTATAACCGCGCTTTCCATATTCTTTTCACTCTCCTTGATAACTGTACCTGGTTTTTCCCCCATGCTGGATGCAACTATGATTGGGATATGGTACTTTTGGCCTAGCTCGATCGCTCTTGTATGCATTACGCCTGCGCCCAAACTTGCCATTTCCAACATCTCTTCGTAGCTGATGACGTCTAGTTTTTTTGCATTGGGATAAACTCTCGGATCCAGTGAATATATTCCGTCTACGTCGGTGTATATCTCGCAAGGACACTGTAGCTTGCTGGCTATGGCGACAGCAGATGTATCCGAGCCGCCACGACCTAAGGTTGTTATGTCTGATTCTTCGTTGGCGCCTTGAAATCCAGCAACTATGACTATTTTATCTTCCTTTAGGTGTTTTTTTATCGTGCTGTCATCAATGTCTGCAATTCTGGATTTTGTATGGTGACCTGTGGTCTTTATTCCCACCTGTGATCCTGTCAGTGATATTGCTTGATGTCCCATGCTGTTTAGAGCCATTGACAATAAGGCAATGGATACCTGTTCTCCCGTGGAAATAAGCATGTCGATTTCCCGCTTTGGCGGATTTTCTGAAATCTGATAGGCCATTTCCAAAAGCTTGTCGGTATTGTCGCCCATAGCTGAAACTACCACCACTATTTTGTGATTTTCTTCCTTCTTTTTTATAATTCGCTTTGCTACATTTTGAATTCTATCTATATTTCCGACGGAAGTTCCGCCGTATTTTTGCACTACGATATTCATTTTAGCTCCTTTGTAATGTTATCCTCTAAGATCATCAAGCAACTCTGTCTTGCTTTTAGTTTTATCATCAATATCCTTTATGACTTTTGCTGGAGATCCTGCTACCACGGTGCCTGAGGGAACATCTTTTGTTACGATTGCTCCGGCAGCCACCACGGCGCCTTTTCCAACTTTTACGCCTTCCAATATAACTGCGTTTGCTCCTATGACTACATCGTCTTCGATAATAACAGGGGTCTTGCTTGGGGGTTCTAATACGCCTGCTACCACAGCACCTGCTCCAAGATGTACGTTTTTACCTAGTTGGCCTCTAGCGCCTACTACGGCATTCATGTCGATCATGGTTCCGTCGCCTATGTTTGCACCTATGTTTATAACCGCACCCATCATCAAAACGCAGCTTTTCCCTATATGTGCACCTTCTCTGATAAAGACGCCTGGTTCGATTCTAGCATCCACAGCAGTCATGTCAAGCATGGGAACTGCTGAGTTTCTTCTGTCATTTTCGACTCTGCAGGATTTGATTTTCTCCTTGTTTTTATCAATAAAAGGCAAGACTATATCGCTTTCCCCAAATAATGTGAAGGAAGTGGGAAGACCGTAGTATTCCATGCCTTCAAGGTCTGCTTCTGTGAAGTCACCATTGATATAGGCTTTTACAGGTGTTTGTTTTTGCACCGCCTTTATGTATTTTGCAATCTCATATGGGTTGGTAAGATCAAATTGTTTTTTTAATTCTTCGTTTGTAGTCATATTAATTTCTCCTCTCAATTATAAACCTAGCATTTTTTTCATGTCGTAAAGTCCGTTTTTTTGAACGGCGATGTATCTAGCAGCCTCGACCGCTCCTTTGGCAAAAACCTTTTTTGAAGTCGCAGTGTGCTTGATTTCGATATTCTCATCGTCACCTGCGTACAAAACAGTATGTTCGCCTGCAATAGTACCACCTCTTACGGCGTGTATTCCAAGCTCTTTGTCCCGGCGTTTTGCAGAGGTGCCTTCACGGCCGTAAGTAAAAGTAAACTTTTCTGCTGCACTTTCGTTTATCGCATTTGCGAGCATCAGTGCAGTGCCGCTTGGTGCATCAACTTTTTTGTTGTGGTGTTTTTCGATTATTTCAATATCAAAGCCTTGCAGCATCTTTTCAGCCTGAGATACAAGCCCGAGAAGGACATTGACTCCTATGGACATGTTTGCTGTCCTAAATACCGGAATTGACTTCGATACTTCTTTTAATCGATCTTCATCAGTTTGACTCAATCCGGTAGTAGCCATTACCAATGGTATTTTTTTGTCTTCTGCAAAATCGACTATTTTGTCGAACGCACTGAAGTGTGAAAAATCGATGATCGCATCAATCTTTTCTCGTACATCTTTCAGTTCGGTATAAACGGTAAAGGGGCTTTCAGGCGATTGTGACGAGTCAAACCCGGCAACTATTTCCATGTCATCCCTCTCAGCTACGAGAGACGATATGGTTTTTCCCATTCCACCGTTGCATCCACTGAGTAAAATTTTCATTTTGTTTCCTCCAAATTAAAGTATTCCGTAAGCTTTCATCTCTGATTCAAGAATCTTCAGATTAGCCTCTTCCATTTCTGTCAAAGGCATTCTAAGTTCTCCCGTGTCCATTCCCATTAGCTTTAAAGCAGCTTTTATAGGTATTGGATTTGCTTCTATGAACAATGCATCATTAAGGCCATTCATTCTAAGTTGAAGACTAAGGCTGCCTTTTACGTCTCCAGAGAGATATTTTGCAACCATGTCATGCATGTCTTTAGGAATTATATTTGCACTGACGCTAATGACTCCGATGCCTCCGAGAGATAGGATAGGTACCACCTGGTTGTCATTTCCCGAATAAATGGCAAAATCGTCCCCACACAGTCTAGCTATTTCAGCTACTTGCACTATGTCTCCACTAGCTTCTTTAACAGCGGTTATGTTTTTTATCTTTGACAATTCAACCATGGTGTCAACGCTAATGTTAAGGCCCGTTCGACTGGGAACATTGTAGACTATGACAGGGCAAGATACGCTGGTTGCAACTGCTTCGAAATGCTTGACGATTCCCTTTTGAGTACCCTTGTTGTAGTAGGGGTTCATAACGAGTACTGCGTCTGCTCCCACTTGGTCTGCATATTTTGACATCTCAACAGCGTGGAAGGTGCTGTTGCTTCCGGTGCCTGCAATGACTGGTATCCTGCCTTTAACTACGTCTACCGCAAACTTGATCTCATCTTGCTGCTCCTCGTCAGAGAGGCAAGGCGTCTCACCCGTAGTCCCACAAATAATGATTGCATCGGTGCCTTCCTTGATGTGCCATTCAATCAGTTGCTCTAGCCTCGGATAATCTATTTTGTTGTCTTTAAATGGTGTTACGATTGCTACTCCTGATCCTTTAAATACACTCATATCATCACCTGCTTAATAAATTATTTTTAATTAGCAATTCTGCAATTTGAACAGCGTTGGCAGCTGCGCCTTTTCTGATGTTGTCTGCCACTATCCAGAGATTCAAGCCGTTTTCCACGCTTTCGTCGCGTCTGATTCGGCCGACAAAGACCTCATTTTTGCCTTCTGCGTTTCTTGCCAGCGGGTAAACGTTGTTGGCGACGTCGTCTTCTACCACAATGCCCGGTGAGTTTGAAAGCAAGCTACGTACTTCTTTCAATTCAAAAGGTGTCTCGAATTCAAGGTTGACGCTTTCGCTGTGTCCATAAAATACCGGAACCCTTACCGCTGTAGCCGTGATTTTAAGTGAGTCGTCACCGAGTATTTTCTGTGTTTCTTCAATCATCTTCATTTCTTCCTTGGTGTACCCGTTATCTAGGAACACATCGATGTGAGGAAGGCAGTTAAAAGCGATTTGATGAGGATAAAACTCGTTTGTTCCACCCTTTACGCCCTTCTCCAGATCTTCGTAACCTTTGATGCCTGATCCTGAAACCGCTTGGTATGTGGAATATACAATCCTTTTGATTTTGTAATTTTCATGAAGTGGCTTTAATGCCACTACTGCTTGAATGGTTGAGCAGTTAGGGTTGGCAATAATGTTTTTATGCCATTTCAGATCATCCGGATTTACTTCCGGTACTACCAGTGGTACTGTAGGATCCATTCTGAATGCTGAAGAGTTGTCGACTACCACCACATTATTTTTTGCAGCAATAGGTGAAAACTTTTCGCTGGTTCCTCCGCCGGCAGAGAATATTGCAATATCAATATCTTGTTCGAATGATTTTTCAGTTAATTCTTGTACCGTATAGGTCTTTCCCATGAAAGTCAGTTCTTCGCCCTTTGATCTAGCCGATGCCAATGGGTAAAAATTCTCAATTGGGAAATTTCTTTCTTCCAATAGTTCCAGAACCTTTCTTCCAACCATTCCAGTTGCACCGACGACGGCGACATTGTACTTTTTCATTTTAATTGAAACCTCCTAAGTTTTTATGGTTGATCTGCTGATGCAGACTTTTTAAGTAAACTGCAAAACTCTAATAAAAAAGCTAGTTTAATATAAACTAGCTGAACGTTGACAAGACATGCATAAAAAATGTATATCTCAGGCAGTTTCAGATAGCGCTCCATCTTTTGGATGACAATTGCAAGGTTATTCACCAGGCAACCAGCATTCGAGACTTCAGGGAATCGAAAACTTCGGCATCTTACCCTTTCATCCCAGTTCATCAGATCCTGAAACCGTTCCTGTTAGTACTGATAAAAGATGCACCTCTATCTTAAAAATATTTGATTGTCTAATAGTATAACAAAAAGATGCAAAAAAATAAACA
>CAZOTE010000045.1:0-15761 GCA_964582705.1 uncultured Eubacteriaceae bacterium
AAGCATTAAGACAGTACTAGATCTAAAAGATTTCTTGATTAAAAAATCTGTCTGGGTATTTGGTGGAGACGGATGGGCTTACGATATCGGATTCGGAGGATTGGATCACGTTATTGCAAGCGGAGAAGACATCAATATCATGGTATTTGATACTGAGGTTTACTCAAATACAGGTGGACAAGCATCTAAAGCGACTCCTATTGCTGCAGTAGCTAAGTTCGCAGCATCAGGAATGAAGAACAAGAAAAAGGACCTTGGTTTGATAGCCATGACTTACGGTAATGTTTACATAGCTCAAGTAGGCATGGGAGCAGACAAGAACCAGTTTATGAAAGCCTTGATCGAAGCTGAGAATTATGATGGACCATCATTGATAATCTCATATGCTCCTTGCATCAACCATGGTATCAGAGGCGGAATGGGTAAAACTCAAGAGCAGACTAAATTTGCTGTAGAGACCGGATACTGGCATTTGTACAGATTTAACCCAGAGCTTAAGGAGCAAGGCAAGAATCCATTTGTTCTTGACTCTAAAGAGCCTACAAAATCATTCCAAGATTTCATCAGAAGCGAAGTAAGGTACACTTCACTTCAAAGATCCTTCCCGGCACTGGCTGAACAGCTGTTTGAGAAAGCCGAGATGGATGCAAAAGAAAAAATGGCGACATACAAAAAGCTTGCTGAGTAAGCATATTGCCGAAGACTTTGTCTTCGGCTTTTTTATTGGGGGAATTCCTAGAATTCAAGCCGAAGGAATCTGAGTCTTAATTATTTGATTAAAATTAGGGTATACATGTATTAAATAAGTATTAAATAAGCCGATACTGTTAATGTCGGGAGGTACTAAAGATGAGAATACAAAGAATCGTTAGCGAGTATCTAAATGACATAATAGTAAGAACCGCAGATAAGCCATCAGCAGATAAAGTAGCAGGACCTCAAGTGGTTACCAAACTGTCCGACGAGATTAAAGCTGGAATAGAAAATCAGGACGGAAATCTGGAAAGTGCAAGGTTTAAAATGCGCATGACACCTACTGATGTCATGAAAACATCGTCTAATAAACCTGAAGATGCCAAAGTTAAAGGAAAGCTAGAGTCATTTGAAATAGAGCTGGCTGGGGCTAAAGGAAAGAAAGTTCATGAGTTCAAGGCGACATCAGCTAACGATGAATTAAAGAGATTGCAAGAAAACATTATGAATATGTCAAATAATAAATCAGGCATTATGCTCTTGAACACGGAGGATATAGAGCTATTTGACGATCTTAAAGTGAATTTTAAGCTATCTGACGGAGAAGTCTTGACATTGCTCGACTATGAATACCTTGAACAAGAAGGAATTGAAGCAGTAAATTATAAAATTTCGATATCTGAGAATGACACGGCTGAGATTAACTTAAAGGATCAAAAATTTATGAGCGTTTCCCTGAAATTTGTGAATGAAACGGACTTGAAAAATGAAGTTATAAAAGAATTTTTGATAAAGAAGTTCGATGAAATACGAATAGAGAACGATAAATTTGAGGGAAGGTACTTTACATCAAAAGATATAAAATCAGAGATTGAAGTTTTAACCAGAATCGTAAAACCTGAGGATAGAAATATATTGATAAATGGAACGAAGATCCAGAAAGAAAATACATTTCTTGAGTTTTTCTATTTCGGAAAGAACAAGGGTGAATCGTTTAGACCTGGTCTTGGCAGCAAAGGGTATATAAGAGATGAGCAAATTGCATTAGATGTATATATCAAAGATTTGAGAAGTGGTGCAATCGCTGTAGGCTTGAGCAACGGCGTTTTGGCTTTCATATCACAGGATTCGATTAAAAGAATCAATTACGCTTATGATCAGCTTGCAGGCATCTATGCAATTCCATATCATATTGCAATTCTCAGAGTTTTAAAGAGTTCAGTTAAGTCAAATATGGCTGTGCTGATAATGATTAGCTTTATTCTTTTAATCATATACGCTTTTTTGAATAGCTAAAGCCGCAAGAATCATAAAAATGACTCTTGCGGCTTTTTCACACAGGCTTCCATGAACTTTTTAAGTTGACTATAAGGTTGAAAACCAGATTTGACTCACATGTGTGTTTAGGATCAACTGAAAAATATCCATGTCTGACAAATTGGAACCGCTGCATAGGTTTAGATTCAGACAAATAGGTTTCTGCAAATCCCCGTTTAATAACTAGGGAGTTCGGATTTAATTGATGTTTTTGTGCATCTTCTTCCATATCATTAGGTTGGTCATCAATCAGATAATCATAAATTCTAAATTCAGCTTCAGTGTTAATCTTTGCGCTTACCCAGTGAAGGGTGCCCTTAACTTTTCTTCCTGTAAATCCGCTTCCTGATTTTGTTTCAGGATCGTAGGTGCAGTGTATTTCTGTTACATCTCCACGGTCGTCTAATTTATAATCGTGGCATTTAACGAAATAAGCGCCCATAAGCCTGACTTCATTTCCCGGATATAATCTGTGGTATTTTTTTGGAGGGTCGATCATGAAGTCATCCCTGTCTATATATATATATTTTGTAAATGGCATCTTTCTATTGCCTAATTCGTCATTGTCTTGGTTGTTTTTAATTTCGAGCCATTCTAAATGGTCATCAGGCAAATTTGTTATAACCAGTTTTATTGGATCTAAAACCGCCATGCACCTTGATGCTTTAGGCTTTAAATCATCTCTGACAAAATGTTCAAACATAGCTATATCCACGGTACTATTTGATTTTGCAACTCCAATTTCATCACAGAAATTTTGAATAGCCTCAGCAGTTATTCCTCTTCTGCGCATTCCGGCTATTGTCATCAGCCGAGGGTCATCCCAGCCGTCAACCTTCTTTTCGTCCACAAGCTGTTTAAGAAATCTTTTTCCTACAATCGTCTTTGTAAGATACAATTTTGCAAATTCGATTTGTTTGGGAGGCTCTTTTTTAAAATCGTCGATATTTGACAAAACCCAGTTGTAAAATGGTCTATGATCTTCAAATTCAAGGGAACATAAAGAATGAGTTACGCCTTCAAGGGCATCCTCTATTGGGTGAGCATAATCATACATTGGATATATGCACCATGCATCTCCTGTGTTGTGGTGATATGCTCTTAATATTCTGTAAATTATGGGATCACGCATGTTGATGTTGGGGCTGGTCATGTCGATTTTCGCTCTTAAGACTTTTGATCCGTCATCGTATTTTCTGTTTTTCATTCCTTCAAACAATTCTAAGTTTTCTTCAACAGTCCTATCTCTGTATGGGCTATTTTTCCCTGGTTCAGTCAATGTCCCACGGTAAAGTTTGATCTCTTCCGGGGAAAGATCGTCTACATATGCCAGGCCTTTTTCTATTAATTCAACTGCATATGAATACATTTGATAAAAGTATCCGGATGCAAAAAACAGCCTGTCATCCCAGTTAGCGCCAAGCCACTCGATATCCTCTTTTATAGATTGAACATACTCGATGTCTTCTTTCACGGGATTAGTGTCATCGAATCTCAGATTGAATTTTCCGTTGAATCTTTTAGCCGTATTATAGTTCAATAAGATAGCTTTAGCATGCCCTATATGAAGGTATCCATTAGGTTCAGGTGGGAACCTGGTATGAACCCTGTTATCTGTGAATGTATTGTTTTTAATATCTTCCTCGATGATGCTGTAAATAAAATTTGATGACTTCCATATTTTGTCTGTACCCACGTTATCACTCCTGTACTTTATCTTTGTATCTATATGATTTTATCATAAACCATAGTTCAATAGTATATAAAAAGATCATTAAATTTTGGAATTATCAAAGGTACAGTAAAGATTGACATGTTAGAATTTTCGTTGTAATCGTTTGTAAAGTTTTAGACAAAATTTAATCCATTTTTTGTGTCAAATATACAATGTGATATTGATTACATAGTGTATAATAATATTGTATACAATATGTAATCAACTAATGATTTCTAATAAATAATTTCTGAGGTGAGTTTATAGAATATGGAGTTCAAGGATAAGTTAATCCAGGATGGAGAAGCAGTTTTAGATAACAGTGCCATAGAATCGAGCGAGAATGTCTTAATAGAAGAAGAAGTTCTATATATCAACAATGTTATGGTAACAGATAAACTTAAGTATATGGTTATGACAATGATGACTTTGTTTTTATTGATTTCATCTTTGGTATTCAATACCCCCTCAGAAATAATGTCGGGAATGAAGCTCATCATAGTATCACCTAGTACTCTTGTCACCGACTATTTTGAGATAGCAAACATAGGATCGTCATTGTTTAATAGTGCTTTAATAACAATGGTGGGAATAATAGTGGCCAGAGTCAACAAAGTAGAAATGAACGGTCCTATGATAGCGGCGTTGTTGACATTGGCAGGCTTTTCATTTTTCGGCAAGAATCTTTACAACACATGGGGAATAATGGCCGGTGTGTACACATATTCTGTTTTTAAAAAAGAATCATTTGATAAATACATAGTCCAAGCTCTCTTTAGCACAGCATTAGGTCCTTTGATCAGCTGCATAACATTTGGGATTGAGCTTAATCTTATTCAGGGGATTTTATTGGGCAACCTAGCAGGATTTATGGCAGGTTTTGTTTTGCCTCCACTCGCTTCTCATTTTCTGTTGTTTCATCAGGGATATAGTATTTACAACATAGGCTTTACGGCAGGGATTATAGGAATGTTCTTTATGGCGGCTCTTAGAGGTCTTGGATTTCAGACTGAAACGGCAGTTCATGTTTTAAGCGGCATGAATGAACCCCTTTCCATGTTTTTGATTTTAATGTTCAGTATTATGCTATTTATTGGATTGTTTTTAAATCAGTTTAGCTTTAAGGGGTTATCCGATTTATTTAAATTGTCAGGTAGACTTTCTTCTGATTTTGTATCCCAAGTCGGATTTGGGATAGTCTTGATCAATATGTCTTTACTTGGATTTCTGTCAATGTTTTATGTGATACTCTTAGGAGGAGATTTAAACGGTCCTGTAATAGGTGGGATTTTCACAGTAGTAGGTTTTGGGGCATATGGAAAGCATTTAAGAAATGTAGTTCCGATATTGCTGGGCGTATACATAGCATCTCTTTTCAATGTATATGACACAGCTTCCACAGTGGCCCTGCTGGCTGCACTTTTCGGCACGACATTAGCTCCCATCGCAGGTCATTACGGTCCGATACATGGAATCATTGCAGGTTTTTTACACATGTCAATGACCATGAACGTATCTTACCTCCATGGGGGAATGAATCTATACAACAACGGATTTTCAGGGGGCTTTGTAGCTGCGGCTCTGGCTCCGCTGTTTGAATCTGTAGGGTTTTTAAAAAATCGTGCTGACAATTACGAAAACCTTTATAAGTAGCATATAAAAACCTTATTTCTAAAAGGCTTCCCCCTTGATCGAAATAAGGTTTTTATATTTCATTTAAAGCTTTCGATGAGATTTTTAAAATATTCTTCTCGTTCCAACTTATAAATAAGCTTGTCTTCTATTAAATCCTTCATATCTGAGAGTTCCTGCAATTTTACAAAATTTGTTTCATTTTCTTTGATAAGCAAATCAATTTTTTCCAATTCACTCTCCAATTTGCCGATTTCGCTTTCAAGTGACTCATATTCTCGTTGTTCCTTGTAGCTGAGTTTTTTCTTTTCTCGCCCTGTACGTTGACCTTTGGTATCAATATCGATGTCATCATCAGTTGACAACAAAATAGAAGGTTCTATGGATTGAGCTTCTTTTATATCATCAAGATAATCGAAATAATTTCCTGTATGCAGGTTGATGATTCCGTTGCCGTCAAAGGACATGATTTTATTGCAAACTCTGTCTAAGAAATATCTGTCATGAGAAACGGCTATCACAGGGCCTGAAAACCCATCTATATAGCTTTCGAGAACACTTAAGGTATCGATATCCAGGTCGTTGGTTGGTTCGTCTAATATCAGAACATTAGGCGCATTCATTAGTATCTTAAGAAGATATAGTCTTCTCAATTCGCCACCGGATAAGTTAGATATCTTACTGTACTGTTGATCCGCCAGAATAAGAAAATTCTCCATCATTTGGGATGCGGTGATCTTTGCTCCATCAGCAGTGGTGACATACTCAGAAGTTTCCTTGATGTACTCGATAGCTCTTAGGTTAGGATCAGTATGCTCTGATTCTTGAGAAAAATAGGCAATCTTGACGGTCTCGCCTATTTCCACAGAGCCGGATTCAGGATTGATTTTCCTGTTTATCAAATTCAGCAAAGTTGATTTACCAACTCCGTTAGGCCAACAATTCCAATCCT
Organism: uncultured Eubacteriaceae bacterium; assembly: GCA_964582705.1. Lineage (GTDB taxonomy): Bacteria > Bacillota > Clostridia > Eubacteriales > Alkalibacteraceae > Alkalibacter. The sequence goes on from CAZOTE010000045.1 coordinate 6,309, forward strand.
GTCATCACTCTGAAAAGTATATGTAAAGTTATCAATAACTACATTATCATCAAAGGATTTTGTTATATTATTCAATTCTATTATTTTATTTCCTAAACGGCTGTATGCTGAGGTTATTTCAAGGATTTTGTTTTCAGTGATGCTTAAAGAATCTTTCAAAGTTTCGTACCTTTGGATTCTAGCTTTTTGTTTGGTAGTTCTGGCTTTTGCTCCACGTCTTATCCAAGCAAGTTCTTTTTTGTACAAATTTAACATTTTGTTTTCATTTGCTTTTTCAAGTGCAAGCCTTTCAGTTTTTTTATTCAGATAATATGAATAGTTACCTGGATATGAATAGAGGGAACCATCGCTGACTTCGATTATTCTCTCAGCTACTCGGTCTAGAAAATACCTGTCATGGGTAACCATCAAAAGTGATGATTTCAAGTTTTTAAGGTATGCCTCAAGCCAGTCGATCATTAGGTTGTCTAAGTGGTTGGTGGGCTCGTCAAGAATCAATAAGTCGCATGGCGTAATTAATGCAGAAGCAAGAGCTATTCTTTTTTTCTGCCCCCCAGACAGCTCAGATATTTTTTTGTCAAAGTCATGTATGCCTAGTTTGGTCAGTACTGTTTTAATTCGGCTTTCTACACCCCAAGCATCCAGCAAATCCATCTTAGATGTCAGATGCAGCGCTTCCTCACTTAAACTATCGTCATCTGGGTTCTTAGCGCCCTTTTCCAGGATTGTCTCATAATCTCTTATTACATCCATAAGAGGAGATCTGGTTTTTAAGACCTGCTCTATAACAGTTGAATCAAGATCGAAATCAGGATTTTGAGGGAGGTACTCAATTTTCATGCCTGAACTTTTTATAATCTTGCCGGTAGAAGATGTTTCCATACCTGCTATGATTTTTAATAATGTTGATTTTCCTGTACCATTAATCCCGATAAGTCCTACCTTTTCATTGTCCACAGTAAATGTGATATCAGAAAAAAGAGTTTTCACGCCATAACTTTTTGAAATGTTCTCGATAGTGAGCATAATTTTCTCCTAGCTTTTCTAATTTATTTGATATTTGAAAGATTTTATTTCATTTATATAATCTACAAGCTTTAGCTTGTCAAAGTCGTTTTGATGGTACTCGCCACATCTTTCAAATAGATATTTTGCAAAATTTTTCACGCTATAAAGACTTGATTCGGAACAACTGAGCATAATGATCTTAAGCGCTTCAAATAAGGCAAAGACCACAGATAAATCTGTTTTGCCATAGTGGATTATCTGATAGAAGGTGTCGTATAGATCTTTTTCAAAATTAAAGTCCTCATAAACTAGCTTGCCCTTGCAATCTTTAAACTGAATCGAAGTGTATTTGCCATCTGATTCGCTTATTTTGCTAAGCAACACACCAAGAATCTTTATGCAATGTATAGCTGTGTTTGGGTCGTTGATTCCGGGAGATATGGCTCTTAACGCAATTTCAACTATTTTTTGAATGGAAAACTTGTAGTCGCTTAGCGCCATTCTTTGACTCGTCAAGCTGAGACAGTTATAGAGCTTTTTATCGAAGTTATCCATTAGCTGACTTTGTTCTTTGTAGTAAACTGAAAAAAGATTCATGTTTTTAGCCATATAGTCTCCGATACAAGGCCGTACGACGACCTTGCAATCAATATTTTTAATTAAATCCATTATACCTTCAAAATTTATAAGCTCCAAATAACCTGAAGATGCTGAATGCACGTCAAAACTTTCAGGAAACTGGTCGGCATCAAAGACGTCGACTCTTTCAAATTTTTGTCTGTAATTCATTCCCGTTTCGATCATTTCATAAGCTTGGAGGTACAACTTGTTTATAAGTTTTGAAGCTTGAATGGAACCTGATACAGTATAAATAAATTTTATGAAGTATATTATGCATAAAATCGAATATATAACGCCTATCGTAGCTGAAATTACAGGTAAGTCTTGCATGGTGTCACGCATAAAAAGCAACGTGGTTATACAGTATAAAAATCCCCCAACGAATATTCCAAGAACTTTTATCGATACTTTATCTGTAAGAAAATTTTCGACGACTCGAGGCGAAAAATTAGACGAGTACATAGTCAGGACCACCATAATTGTAGAAAAAGTAAAAGTAGTTATGGTCAAAAGTGCCCCTGCGAGTGTAGCTAAAATGCTGCGGGCCAAATCAATATTTGTTGCAAACACGCTGGGGATAAAATCCATGAGAGGTAAATATCCGGTGTCGATGAGTATAGCGGTTGCCGCGAAAACCATAGAAATCAAAAGATGTCTGATAAGATAAATCCAGATTTTATTGTTTTCATAAATAATCTTTATTCTTTGCAGCATAAGACACCTCCCTAGATTTCACCTCAGATGCTACAGCATCGTCGGTCCCTTGCGCTCACCCGGTTTTTGCGGGTCAATGTGCTTACACTGATAGTATATCATAAATTAATGCAGAATATATCTTAGATGCCTGATAGATCGCCGGTTAAATTGTCAACTGGAAATCTCCCTATGTTGGGATAGTTAAGCATTTTAAAGTCAATTAAGAAAATAGGCATAGTTACACTTAATCAAGATTGAATTAAATCATAAATGCGAATTATAAAAGATTTTAGGGGTATAATATTACGATGAGAAGCAATTGGGAGTGATGATAAATGAAAATAGTGAAATATATGGCTGGCGGAACCATCATTATTTTTTTGATTTTAAGCGTTATACCATATTTGATAACAATTCAATCTGAGACATTTAACTTGGAAAAACCATATTACAACAGCATGTTCGTGGATGTAGCCGATACTAGGCTTCATTACAGGGTTTGGAAAAGCGAGGACAAAAGAGGAAATATACTTTTGGTTCACGGCTTGGGTGGATCCACTTTTTCATGGGAAAAAACTGCGGAAATACTTAATGATAATGGATACTTTGTGGTAGCAGTTGATCTGCCGGCATTTGGATACAGTAGCAGGGAGTCAGGTTTTGATCACAGCCAGGAAAACAGAAGCGAATTATTATGGGAGTTTGTCGATAAAATTGAAAATAGCCGTCTGATTGGTCACAATGTGAGTTGGACTCTGGTAGGTCATTCGATGGGAGGAGGAACAGTGGCAACTATGGCTGTTGCGAAAGAAAATAAGGTTAAAGAGGTGATCTTGGTAGCAGGAGCTCTTTTTAATAGGGACAGGAGCTTAACTTCACTGGTTCTAAAATACCCTCCAGCTTCAAAATGGATGGAAGTGCTTTTAAATAGGTTGTTAATAAATGAGAAACGAGTGGAAGAGATACTTTTATCAGCTTATGGAAGGCAACCTGATGAAAGGGAAGTGAACGGATATTTGATACCGTTAAAAATAGAGGGTACAGAGAGAGCGCTAGTCGATATGGTGAAAAGTGCCGGCAGCATAGATTTTAACAGCTATAAAAATATTTCTGTACCGGTTTATGGAGTTTGGGGTACTGAAGACAAATGGGTTGAGTTGGATCAGGCAGATAGGGTGGAGAGGATTTTGCCGCACTTCAATCTATATACAATAGAAGGTGCTGGTCACATGGCAATGGAAACCCATGTTGAAGAATGCACTGACATTATATTGAATTTAATTGATTAGAATTTTTGATTTTCTCCCATGATCCATGAAATCTTTTGTATGTTGTGTTAACATAAGTGTATCGAGACATAAGAAAGGAAGTATCGGTAGCGTGAGAGAAATAGTTTTGATAATTCTAATGCAGTTGATTTATGTTCCGGTTTTTACCCTGAGAACATTATTTTTAGTGAAAAACATGATAGGAATAGCATCTTTTTTGGGATTTATAGAAGCCTTGGTGTATGTGTTTGGGTTATCCTTGGTATTCAGCGGAGATCAAAGCGTCTTAGCAATGGTTGTTTATGCAGTGGGGTTTGGAGTGGGCATGCAGCTGGGTGGGATAATAGAAAATAAGCTGGCAATAGGATACAACAGTTTCATGGTAAATCTGGTTAATCGAGATCCGGAATTGATTGATAAACTAAGAAGTGAAGGCTTTGGAGTAACAGTTTATCAAGGAGAAGGCAGGGACAGCGTTAGATACCGTTTGGAGATTCTGACAAAGAGGAACAGAGAGGACGAACTTCTTGAGATTGTCCACGATTATGAACCGGGAGCGTTTATCATTTCATATGAACCTAGAAAGTTCAAAGGAGGTTTCATGGTTAATAGTATGAAAAAGAATCAGGATAGGAAAAAAGGGTTGAATTCCATAGTGAATAACAGCAAAAAAAAAGCTGATGATAATAATTTCAAAATTGAGAAGAATCCAAATTTTAACAAGGACAGCGTTAAGGATGAAGACGAATATTCAGAACAGTCAAGTAGTGAGAATGTAAATTTGAATGAAGCCCATGAAGACGAAAATTCTAATAATGATACCAAGTAATAAGAGCCTATGGTAAGTTCAGTGCTGGACAATCCATAGGTTTTTTAAAGATGTAAATAAATAGAATTCCATAGAGGCGCAAACTCTGATAAAATATATAGATATGATAACAAGGAGGAGAAATTTAGATGATATTCATGCACATGGCAGATCTGCATATAGGTAAAAGGGTCAACGAGTTCAATATGCTGGAGGATCAAAGATATATACTGAAACAAGCCTTGAGTATAGCTGAAAAAAACAAAGTGGACGTAATACTTCTAGCAGGAGATATATATGACAAGTCCTTGCCTCCTGGGGAAGCTGTTGCGTTATTAGATGAATTTCTAACTGATATCGCACATAATGGAATGAAAGCAGTTGTGGTAAGCGGGAATCATGATTCCCCTGAAAGGCTCGCTTTTGGAAGAAAGCTTATGCAATCAGAAGGCGTGTATGTTTCGGGTGTATTCAATGGTAAAATGAATATTCTAAGTCTGAGGGACGATTTTGGTTTAGTTAATATATATATGCTTCCATTTATTAAACCACTTCATGTAAAAAAGTACTTTCCAGAAAATGAAATTGATAGTTATACTCAAGCAGTCAAGACAGTTATAGACAATGCAGAGGTTGAAGATAAAATGCGCAACGTTTTGATAGCGCATCAATTTGTAGTATCATCCGGGGCTGAGCCTATGCGCTCTGATTCTGAAAACATATCAGTTGGAGGCTTGGACCACGTCGAGGCATCAGTTTTTGATATATTCGACTATGTAGCTCTTGGACATCTTCATCACCCACAAAGCATAGGCAGAGATGCTGTGAGATATGCAGGATCGCCATTAAAATATTCATTTTCAGAAGCTGGAGCAAAAAAAGAGAAAAGTGTAACAATAATTGAAATGAAAGATAAGAAGAATATTAAAATATCAAAGATCCCACTGACCCCTTTAAGGGACATGGTTGAAATAAAAGGACCGTTGAAGGATCTTCTGGATCCTGAGAACCACAGGCACCTAGGACTTGACAACTACATACACGCTACACTGACTGATAAGGAAGAAATTATTGATGCTATAGGCAAGATCAGAAGTGTATACCCTAATGTGATGAAAATAGATTTTGAAAATTCTCGGACCAAGACAGTTGAAGCTGATTCAGTGGCAAAAGATGTAACAGAAAAGACTTCTTTTCAGCTCTTTGAGGAATTTTACAAGATTAACAACAACGAAGAAATGGAAGATAAACAGAAGGAACTTGTAAGGGTTTTGTTGGAAAATATGGGGGTAGTCATATGAAGCCTTTAAAACTTAAGATGTGCGGTTTTGGTCCTTATGGAGACAATAAAGAGATAGATTTTTCTAAACTGGGACAGTCAGGTCTGTATCTTATAACCGGTGACACCGGTGCAGGGAAGACGACTATTTTCGATGCTGTTTGTTTTGCATTGTATGGAGAGGCGAGCGGAGAAAACAGAAAACCGGTTATGCTCAGAAGCGACTTTGCATCTTCGGATATGCCAACATTCGTCGAGCTTGATTTCATATACAAAGACAAAAAATATACAGTGACAAGAAATCCGGCTTATGAACGCAATAAAAAAAGTGGCGACGGAACAACAACCGAAAAACAAAACGCTAGTCTCGTATTCTATGAAGACAAAAATCCAATCGCTGGATATGATAAAGTCACAAATGAGATAAAAGAACTGTTTGGATTAGATAAAAACCAGTTCTCACAAATTGCAATGATAGCACAAGGGGACTTTTTGAAGCTGCTTTTAGATTCAAACAACGACCGCATCGACATATTCAGGAAAATATTCAATACAAGTGTCTACAGAAATTTTCAAGAGGAATTAAAGAGACTATCCTCAGGGAAAAGAAACGCCTACGATGAGATCAAAATCAGCCTCTTGCAATATGTGCAGGATATAATTTACTCTGAAGAAAGTCAGTTGGGTTATAAAATTGACCAGGTGGGAAGGGATATACATAAAATCGACGAGGTTATCAGTTGTTTGAATGAGCTGATAGAAGAAGATAAAACAGAAGAAATAAAACTTACGGAAAAAATGCATGGATTGCAGTTGGAATACGATAGAATTTCCGAAAAAATCTTGAAGGGTGAAGCCACTAACAAAAGGTTTGACTTGCTTGACGAGATGACTCAAAAGATAAAAATCCTTGAAGGGGAGAAAACGCTCAGAAAAGAAGAGTTGAAAAAAATAGAATCGGGAAAAAACGCCTTGTATCACGTTAATCCTGCTTTTGATAAATTCAACGCTGAGAACAAAAAGTTAAAAGATATTGTGGAGGAAATAAACAATAAAAATAACGATGTCCATGAACTTCAGCCTAAAGTGGATATTTATAGATCTGAATATGAGTACGAAATATCTTTAGATGAATGTCGACAGCAATTATCCACAAAAATAGCATCAATTGAAAGTCAACTTGATATCTACGATGTTTTTGAAAGACTGACAAATGAAACAAAAGATACAAAGGTATTAGTAGAACAAAAATTAGAGGAAGAATTTAATTTAAAGAATAAAAAAGAAGAGTACCTGAATAAAATACAAAGTGCTTTGCAACTTGCCGAAAGTTATAAAGATTTGCCTATAAAAATTGAAAAAAACAGTAGAGATTCGGAAAATTTAGCTAGATTTATTAAAGATATAAATAAAATTGATTCAGAAATGAAGATGTATAGAAGAATAGAAAATGATCACAAAACCCTACAAGATAAATATTTATCTCAAAAAGAATTGGTGGCAAAAAAAATAAAGGCATTCGAAGATTTAGAAGATCTTTTTCTGAAAGAACAGGCGGGAATAATCGCACAAAAGCTAGAAGATGGATTGCCATGCCCGGTATGTGGATCTGAAGAACACCCAAGGCCTGCATCGCTAAAAGACGAGGCTCCATCTGAAGATGAGTTGAAAGAAGCAAAAAAATCAGCCTTTGATGCCAAGGAAGAGCTATATGCAATAAGTGAAAGAGGATCGATCAAAAAGACAGAAAAAAACAAAAAGAAAGAGTCGGTTTTATCACTGATATGCGATGTGTCTGATAAAAAAATCGAAATCGACGATGCAGCAGATTTTATAGTCATGCAGAGGACCTTGGCTGAAAAGAGAAAAGAATCAATCAGAGCAGAAGAACTGCTTTTGAAAGATGACATGGAAAAAATTAAAAAATCAAATGAAGAAAAGCAAGAGAATGAAACACAAGTAAGCAAAATAGAAAAAATGCTTGAAAAGGCAGGCAATGAAATCTCCAGACTAAAAGAGTTTCTCAGTTCCATTGAAGGGAAAAAAGAAACGATTGAAAAACAGCTTGGATTCCCATCGAAAGAAGAGGCTGTAAAAGAATATGATCAGAATAGAAACAGATATACCCAAATGAAAAAAAACTATGAAGCTGCACAAATAAAGTATCTTGATAATAAGGAAAAGCTAGATAAGTACAAGGCTGTTTTAGCAACACTAAATAAACAAAAGGTTTCATTATCAAATGAAAAGGAAAAGCATCATATAAGATATAATGAAGAGCTAAAGAAGAGAGGTTTCGACTCAGAGGAAAGCTTTAAGAGTTGCCTTGTATCAGAAAAGGTTATTAAGGACCTTGAAAGAAGCTCCAAAGAATATTTTGATAAATTACAAGAAATTCATAATAATATTAAAACTATCAGAGAAGAAACCATCGACAAATCGAGAGTCGATATAATCGAATCAAGAGAGATGCTAGCCGAAATCATTGAAAAAAGAAAGGAAAGTGAAAGAATCTACAGAGATCTTTATAATCGTTTGAAAGGAAATAAAAGCATAAGGGAAAAACTTGTTAATCGCTACGAAGAGTATAAAAACAGCGAAACGGAATATGCAATGGTTGAGAATCTTTCAAGGACTGCCAATGGTGACCTTAAGGGCAAGCAGAGAATCAAATTTGAAATGTACATTCAAAGAGCATATTTCAGCAAGATCATAAGAGAAGCAAACAAGAGGTTTTCAAAAATGACTGATGGAAGATATGAGCTTTTGAGACAGGACGAATCGGATAACCTAAGAAGTCAAATAGGACTTGAGCTGGATGTAATGGATAATTATACGGGAAGGATAAGAAGTGTGAAATCTCTTTCCGGAGGGGAATCATTCAAAGCGTCTTTAGCAATGGCGTTGGGACTGTCTGATGTGATACAGAGCGTATCAGGAGGAATCCAGTTGGATGCAATGTTCATAGACGAGGGCTTTGGAGCCTTAGACAGCGAATCCCTGGAACAGGCTATCGATGTTTTAAACGCTTTGAGCAGCGGAAACAGGCTAGTGGGAATAATATCTCACGTAAGTGAACTAAAAGAAAGAATAGATAAAAAACTGATCGTCAAAAAAAGTGCATCGGGGAGTTATGTGGAAATTGTGGTTTGATTTTATTATAGGTCAAGCTCGATCGTTATATTATAAAACATTGAATAAACTAGAGAGTTTGTGGGTAAAAATCAGATATCGAAATTTAAGGAGATGAATTCATTGAGCTTGCAAGTTTATATCAATTTTGATGGCAATTGTAGAGAAGCTGTTGAGTATTATTCAAAAGTTTTTAAAACCGATAAGCCGGAAATCATGACATTTGGGGATGCGCCGGAGGATCCCGGCTTCAGTGTGCCAGAGGAGTCAAAGAATCTCGTTATGCATACCCAGCTCATAATCAGTGGAGACATAGTGATGTTTTCAGATACCTTTCCAGGCATGCCCCTTGTAAAGGGCAACAACATAAGTTTAACAGTGGTCACAGATGATATGGATGAAATTACTGAAGCCTTTAATCAGTTAAAAGCGGAAGGTAAAGTCGAGATGGAGCTTCAAGAAACATTTTGGAGCAAATACTACGGATCACTAGTAGATAAATATGGGATAACATGGCAATTTAGTATGTATGAGCATTAAATATCAAACAAAACCGGTGAATTTATATTGTTCACCGGTTTTGTTTGGTAAGCGGTCAATAATCGCATGTAAACAATAAAACAAGCGGCCAGTTCATCAGA
>CAZOTE010000046.1:0-15760 GCA_964582705.1 uncultured Eubacteriaceae bacterium
ACCATCCTGTTGGTATGAAAAGTGCTGTTATAAGTCCCCAAGCAATAAATGCTCCAATATTCGGCATGATCATTCCGCTTAAGAATCTTCCAAAGCTCTGAATCTTTACCGACATTCCGGATCTGTTTTCCACATTGTCATTCATAGTTTATACCTCCTAAAGTTTTTTCTTTAACTGAATTATATCACCGGGTAAATAACCATATAATCAAAAGTTCCTGCAAAACTGTCATAGAAGAGATGACAATTTTACAGGATGGCATTTTAAGATTCAATTTATTTATGGTATAATGAAGTACATAAATCCTTTTGGAGGTTTCCATGTTTGATAGTATTATAAGTATGATCAGCGGCAAATATGACGCATTTACGATAGAAGAATTTGAGAACAAGATTGTATATACCCTTGTAAGCAACGACAGGAGCGATTTTGAACATATCAAAAACAGGCTAAAAGAACGTGTCGGCAAAAGCATTTGCCTCAACAGCCTTGATCGTTATGAAATAGAAGTTATCGATGAGCTCGGCTTCAATAAGATCGTTTTTAAAAAGATCTTGTAAAGTTATTTAGACCAGATCTCCAGCACATCTTTGATCAGCGGAAGATATTTTTCCCCTGATCTTTTTCCATATAGTATCATGCTCAAATAAACCTTGCTTGTGCCTACTTCACTGGCAAGCTGGTTTTGAGTCTTTCCCAATTCAATAAGCCTCTTTTTTACTTCAATACCAAACGGAGTCAATTTTTGTTCCGCCATAAAACATCCCCCCTTATTGACTATAAGTTACATATACCCCTTTTGTCTTTTCTATACCCACACATAAAAAAGCAACTTTCCTTCTCTTTTTCGCAAAATATTTGAGCTATTATTTTTAATAAAATGTGATAAAATGATAGATAATAGATAGGTTTTAATGTTTTCATTCTATCCTACACTCGTGAACGTGTCAATTATTTCGTTCTCACAAATGATAAAGCATGACTATCCTGGGAGGTAATTAGATGAACAACGAATTTTCCGGCGTGGGAGAAAGACTTCGCCAGTTACTTAAAAAAAACAAGTTAAAGCAAGTGGATGTGTGCCACGCTGCCGGAATATCCAAAAATGCCATGAGCAATTACATTAGCGGCAACAGAGTCCCGGATACCAAAGCGCTGTACAAGCTCTCAAGGGTATTTACTGTATCGATGGAGTGGCTTCTAACCGGCGATGAAAATGTGACCACCATAGCTCTCGGCCAAACCGAAAAAAGCATGCTGGATCTATTCCGCGGCTTGTCCCACGAAGACAGGGAAGAGATCATTATGCTTATCGACCTTAAATACCACAGATCCAGAAGTAAAAAAGGAAGCAAATGATTTATACAGGGTGATTTTTTATTTTTGCTCATTCTGATTAACTTTTTTATCAAAACTTGCTAAGCTTTTAAGTTTATGCAAGTTTATTCCTTATTATTTTTTGCCTTCTATGTCATATTATGATATCTTAGACATATAAAAAAATAATTTAACAGGAGATCTCTATGTCGCAAAAAATTCATACTGGTCATAGGCAACGCATGAAAAACAGATATCTCAAAGAAGGGCTGGATCATTTTGAAGACCATCAAGTTTTAGAAATATTGCTTTTCTTTTCTGTTCCCAGAAAGGACACTAACGAGTTGGCTCACAGGATGCTTAAAGAATTCGGAAGCCTCTCCACCCTTTTCGAGTCAACACCGGAAGAAATCTCTCGCAGATGCGATGTTACCCAAAATACAGCCGTATTGGTTTCTATGATTCCCTCTTTGGCCAAAAGGTACTTCAAGGGACGGTGGGGAGAAAAGCCACTTCTCAACAGCTCCACCAAGGCTGGACAGTATGCGGTTTCTCTCTTCACTGGTCTTAAATACGAGGCTTTTTATATCATTTGCCTGGATTCTCAAAACAAGGCAAGCCATGCAGCCAAAGTGCATGAAGGCACCATAAATGAAGCTCCCGTCTATCCCAGGCTTATCGTCGAGACGGCCTTAAGGCATCAAGCCAATAGCATAATACTATCCCACAACCATCCCGGCGGAAGCCTCAAGCCCTCCAACGCAGATATAGAAGTCACAAAGCGGATCATCTCTGCAATGGAAGCAATTTCAATAAAGGTAGTTGACCATATAATAGTGGCAGGCGAGCTCTATTATAGCTTTGCTGAAAATGGCAGGCTTTAGAACTTTATGTTAAACTGTAAGTACAATATCTCACGGGAGGTACTCTTATGGTTAAAATCAACAGCCCCAAGAAATTTTTACTGGCCTTGTTAAAACGAATAGATGAAGACAATATAGTCGCATTTGCTTATCAACTTACATACAGCTTGCTCCTTGCGGTATTTCCATTCTTAATATTTCTATTCACTTTAATCGGATACAGCGACCTTGACTCCAGTGCCATTTTATCCACTTTGGACAGCTCCCTGCCTGACAACGTATTCAATATGATAAACGACATAGTTACAGATATAGTCGACAGCCAAAGAGGAGGGCTTATGTCCTTGTCTGTCTTTCTATCTATATACGCCGCATCCGGGGGGTTCAGAGCTTTTATGAAAGGAACAAACAAGGCACTTGGCATCAGTGACGAGCGATTTTTGCCACTTAAGTATCTGTTATCTATCTTTTGGGTCATTTTATTTGCACTTACGATACTTTTAGCCTTGATAGGCATAGTGTTTGGACAGCAGTTGCTCGACCTTGCATCGTATTATTTCCCTGGACTTCCTTTTGAGGGCCTTATAAAATTACTTAGAATCATACTGCCCGTCAGTTTTATCTTTATTCTTATTTTAGCTTTTTACATATTTGTTCCGGCAAAAAAAGTCAAATTCAGACATGCTTTTCCTGGCGCTATATTTTCTACTTTTACCTGGACTGTATTTACATTGGTTTTTCAAAAATACGTAGACAATTTCGCCAACTACTCTCGTTTCTACGGTGCTTTGGGGGCAGTGATAGCTTTGATGCTGTGGCTTTTGCTGACTTCATTGATTCTACTGCTGGGTGTGGAGTTAAATGCCATGCTAATTGAAACAAAAAATATCGACGATCCGTTTATGTATCCTGTGAAAAACATCAAACGAAGGCTCCGAAGATAAAAACTTTTATTATATCTTTAAAAAAGTGGTCTGATAAATTGTTAATGGGGAATTATTGTGATATAATTATCAATATAGTTAAAATTCTAACAAAACCTTTCAAGGAGGAATTACATTGACAAAAACAGTATCACACACGAAATTCAAAGCATTGCTTGTAGCATACAAGGAGCTAGATCCGGAAATCTATACCGAACTTTCGAATCATTTCATATCCACCATCAAAAGCCCTTCAGATGTCATTGCTTCATTGGGCGTCAGTGAAAGAAGCGCTATTGGCTTGTCATACAGAATAGCCTTGTACAAAAGGTGGTTTAAAGATGCTTCTCTCGAAAAGCTAAACCAAGGCTATCATCTTGGCATAATCGAGATACCTATCTCCTACGGCAACGAAACAGAATCCTTTATCAAGGATTTTGACGAAATATTCGGTGACCATGTCATTATCGTAAGTACAGAGGAGTTTTAAATATTTTTCCACTCTTAAAAACCTTCCCTTTGCATCAAAGGGAAGGTTTTTAAAGTTATAGCTTTTTCAACTCCGGAATTATTTCTGTGTAGTCCCCTTTTCCAAAAAGTGCAGAAGTTCCAAGTACAAACCCCTTTACTCCCTTTAGTGAAAGCTTATGGATTTTTTCAGGAGATATTGCCCCGTCCACGACAAGCTCGTAGGCATAGTTTTTTTTCTCTTTGAGCCCAACAAGCTCCTCTATCTTCTCGTCCACGTAATCCAGATACTTTTGTCCTGCAAAACCCGGATTAACCGTCATAATCAATATGTAGTCTACTATATTGAGCAGCGGCTTTATCGCTTCTACGGATGTTCCCGGATTGAGAGCTATTCCGCTTTTAACTCCTTTTGCTCTTATGCTGTCCAAGGTTCTCGCAGCATGTGTATCAGCCTCGGGATGAATATAAATTATATCCGCTCCCTTTTCTGCAAAAAAATCCACATACTTAGAAGGATTTTCAATCATAAGATGTACATCTACCAACCTATTTGTAGATTTCCTTATAAATTCAAGGTCTTGAAGTCCCATTCCAAAGTTCGGAACATAGCTGCCGTCCATAATATCTACATGGTATACGTCAATATCAGCTTTCTCAAGCTTCGCCACCTCATCCTTGAGCGAGCCATAATCGGCGCACATCATTGAAGCACATAATAATTTTTCCATTTTAGTCCTCCTCATATTAAATCATTACCCAAACATTATACTATAGAACCAAACGTAATGATATGCTCCAAATCACCTTGTAAGCATGTTATTGATTCTTGAAAACGTCTACTAACGCCAAAAAATTTTCCACTGGTATGTCTTGAGGCATCCTATGAGTAGGCGATGCAATATATCCTCCGTCTTTCCCTAAAATAGACATGGTTTCCCTTGCTTTAGCTTTTACCTCATCAGGCGATGCATAAGGCAGAAGCCTTTGGGTGCTAATGGCTCCCCAAAAAGCCAAATCTTTACCGTATTGGCTCTTAAGCTTTTTTAAATCGTATATTTCTGGCTGTATAGTATTATACACATCTAGTCCAATCTCTATAAAATCCTCCAGTATCAGGTTGTTGTCCCCACAGGAATGTTGTATTACGACTTTGCCTTTTTTCTTAACCTCTTCATATTGTTTTGCCAGTACCGGCTTAATGTACTTTCGCCACATAGTGGGCCCCATTATCAGACCTCTCTGCTGTCCATAATCATCTCCGAAATAAAATCCGTCTATATCATACTCCATGGCTATTTTTATTCTCTTCATGTTAAACTCAAATATTTTTTCAAACAGGGCGTAGGTAAACTCCGGATTTTCTATCATATCCATCAAAATATTCATCATGCCTCTTAGCGACCAAGCCCTTTCATATAGATTATAGCTTATCTTGCAAATTTTAAAGGTGTCCCTCCCATTTGAAAGAGTCTTTTCTATCTCTTGTCGCAAAAGCTCTTCTTGAACTTGGGGAAATTCATACAAATCAATGTTCGGGTTCTTATAGATTACATCAACAGGCATTCCAATGTCCTTGTCATGGCCCGTCCTGTCCCAAACAACTCCAAACTCGTCTTGGTAAAAACCATCTCTTACCCAGATTCCTCCAGCGTTTAGGTTAATCTTCTCAATATGGTTGTCTGCATAGTCAAAAATCTCATCCGGGGTCATATCAAGCTCTCTGCAAAGGATTTCAAGTATGTCTTTAGTAAATTCAATGGTGTGGGGAATTTTGTCTGTTCTCTTGTGGTTGATAGCATCAAGAACTCTTTCTTTCTTCATCAAAATAACTCCTCCCGTTATATAAAAAATTTAATATTTAATTCAATGGGATATCCAACCTCCAAAAGAGCCTTTCAGGCTCCTTGCTTGCTGTCTTTTGTCATTCTGCGCAGCATCATTTCGATAGTTTTTCCAAATCCTCTCGGCACTGCAGATACGCTCCTAGGCAGTACCTCCTTGACCAGCGTCTGCCTTGATCGCCTTCTTACGTATCGCCTAAAGCCTTTAGCTTTAGTCTTGTTTGGATCCAGGAGAGCTGTTTTCGCCGCATACCCTATCTTCAGAGTGACAAATGCGCTTAATGTACCCTGTATGAGCGAATCCATAGTCTTTGATAGAATCTTGCCTGCGGCTACGTCTCCAAATGATTCCAGCATCTCTTCTAAGTATTCATTTATCTCAAGTTCCTCAAGCTGGTTTACCACAAATGCAGTTAAGAATACATTCCTGAAAATTTTGGCTATATTCGTCACGCTTGGTCTGATTCCAAATAGCTTAACCATGCTTCCCACCATCTTTACGTTATAGTAAATTACGGCTGCTACATCAATTAATCCGTTTGGAGATATCGCTGTTGTCAAAAAAGTGAGCAGGGAGCTTTGCACTATGGTTTCGTCAGCTTGTCTTTCCTTATCCGCAATTATTCTCACCAAAGCCTCTTTGAGCTCATCTCCTTTTTTGCCTTCAAGCCTTTTTATGTCTTCTTCGTCTCTAGACAATGCTCTTTTGAACTTCTCCAGCTCGCTGTTATCCGGCTCCGCATTTTCACCTCTTAACAGAGATGAATAATCATATACCGGCGATTTGATAATCCACCATATGGGAACAGTCCCTATCCATACTGCGAATACGCCAATCAGGACATAAAACACCCACGATAAATAAGGATGAACAGAACTTAACCTCTCACCCATTTCAATTACATTATTTAGAAGCGTCATCATTAAAAAAAATGACAGCAATATTACAAGTCCGGTTAGCCAATGACTTCTCTTCACATTTTATCTCCCATCTATTCGTACTTTCCTACAAGGGGAACGAAACTTACATATTCTTTAACAGAAGTGTCCAGCTTGCCCATTGAGTCTTTTTCTATCAGCGTTAGTTCCTGCACTCTTCCATTGCCTATCGGAATCACCATCTTCCCCTCTTCTCCCAGTTGAGCAATTAGGGAAGGGGGAACCATCATTGCCGCAGCAGTAACCATTATCCGATCAAATGGCGCTTTTTCCTTCCAACCCATAGTGCCATCTCCAAGCTTAAATGATATATTGTCAAACCCCATCTCTCCTAGTCTTTTAACGGCCTTATCGTGCAACTCCTTTATTCTCTCTACAGTATAAACTTCCTTTGCTCCGCTTGCAAGAAGCGCTGTCTGAAAGCCGCTGCCGGTACCTATCTCCAGCACCCTGGAATCCGGCTTTAAATCTAGCATGATCGTCATTGCGAGCACTAATGACGGCTGTGATATGGTCTGACCATATCCAATGGGAAAGGGTCCGTCAACATGTGCAAACTCCTGGCATTCCACCATAAACAGGCTTCTATCCAGCCTGTTGAAAAGCTCTTTTATTCTTTCCCTGTTATCCACATCTATCTCTCCTTGCCATCAAGCTGCGTATGTATTCTTATGTAGTTTAAGATATCCGTACGGGAAACTATGCCCAACATATTGCCATCCTCCATAACCAGCACCCGTCCGACTCCATTTTTGAATACCTTCTCCATGGCAGTTGAAACAGTATCCCTAGGAGATACTACAAAATCCTCTGTTAACTTTCGGGATATGCTTCCAACTGTCGTTTCGTCCCAAATAGCCCTATCCACTTTTTTAATTTCATCGATAGTAACGATTCCCATAACCTCGTCTAATCTCATTACAGGAAACATTGAAAACTTATACTTGTAATAATACTCCTCCACAAGCTGCTGAAGGTTCACGTAATATTCCACTGCAACTATATTTTCAGTCATAAATTTGTTAACACATATCTTGTTGAACATGTCGTTCATTACCACATGCTGGTAACTCGATTGTGACGCCTGGGTTATGAACCATCCTATAAAAAGAAACCATATCCCATTGAAGAGATTCCCTGCCAGTGCCAAAAAAACACCATTGAAAATCAGAAAATACCCAAAAAAACTTCCTAGGGAAGATGCGATTTTTGTAGCCTTCTGCATGTCACCCTTTACTTTCCATATTATAGCCCTTAAGACCCTTCCACCATCCAACGGAAATGCCGGAACCATGTTAAATATAGCAAGTATTATATTTACAGTTGCCAGGTAAGTAAATGGCACCACAAAGTACTCTTGTGCTCCGACTGCAGTAAGAATATTAGCTGTCAAAAAAAACAGCGCTGATAAGGCTACGCTCATTGCTGGACCAGCTATGGCAATCTTTAACTCTTTTACAGGGTCATCGACCTCTTTTTCTATCTGTGCCATGCCACCGAATATGAAAAGGGTTATCCTCTTAACTTCTAAGCCTAGCTTGATGGATACAAGAGAGTGTGACAACTCGTGAAGAAGCACTGAGGCAAAGAACATCACAGTCATAATAGCCGCCAGTATCCAATTTAAAGTCGCATCCCACTCGGGGAAATTTACCGGAAAATAGCTTGTTGCAAGCATGAATGTAAGAAGCGCAAAAATCACAAGCCAGCTGATGTTGATCTCGATTGCTATTCCTTTTATTTTGCCTATTACAATAGAACCTTTCATATGATTGACTCCTCACTTTTATTTTTTTGTATCCTTTAATACTATTTACCCTTAGGCGCAGGAAAAACACAGGCGGCCTAAAGAAATCCACATACTTACGCTCAAAGCGGACTGTTTTAAAATTTTAGACAGATTTTTGTTACAAATACCCGCAATAGAGGTATAAAGTACTTAGTAGACATTTAAGCAGTGAAAGGAGCGATTCAACATGGGGAGAGACGAACCCGCAAACAACGAAACCCACGTCTTTTGGGAATCTCTATCCGTCGAGGAAATCTTAAGAAAGCTGGACACTGACCTGGAAGGACTTACCGATAACGAGGCAAAAGCCAGACTTGAAAAGTACGGCCTGAATAAATTGCCTGAAGAAAAAGGCCCTAGCGCTATAAAACGCTTTCTGATGCAATTTAACAACGCCCTCATTTACGTTTTGCTCGCAGCCGCTATCCTTACTGCAGTTTTAGGCCACTGGATAGACACATGGGTAATTATTGGAGTTGTTATCATCAACGCATTAATAGGATACATTCAGGAGGATAAGGCTCAAAAGGCACTCGATGGAATCAAGCATCTGCTATCTTTAAAAGCTTCCATTCTAAGAGACGGCAGCCGGCAAACTGTTCCCGCCGAGGAAATCGTTCCAGGGGAAATCGTGATTTTATCCCCAGGAGACAAAATCCCCGCAGACCTTCGTTTGACTGAAATCACTGCCAATTTCAGAGTGGAGGAAGCATCTCTTACAGGAGAGTCCGAAGCAGTAAAAAAATCCATTGCTCCAGTGTCTGAAGGAACTGTTCTTGCGGAAAGGAAGTCAATGGTCTATACGGGAACCACCGTAAGAGCGGGTAGCGCTAAAGGGATTGCCGCAGCAACCGGAGCAGATACCGAGCTTGGCAAAATAAATAAGATGCTATCGGAAACAGAAACCATGGCCACGCCGCTAATCAAAAAAATAAATGAATTCGGAAAATTTTTATCCATTTTTATTATAATCTTTTCCCTAGCCCTATTCGCTTTTGGTTATTTCCTGCGTGATTTTACCGTTGCCGAAATTTCTTTAGCTGTTATTGGCCTAGCGGTTTCGGCTATTCCCGAAGGGCTTCCTGCCATACTTACCATAACCCTGGCAATAGGCGTTCAGAGAATGGCTTCAAGGGATGCTATAATAAGGCGCCTGCCTTCAGTAGAAACCCTAGGTTCTGTAACGGTCATTTGCTCTGACAAGACTGGCACGCTGACGAAAAACGAAATGACCGCAACTACCGTCTACACCATAGGCGGTGAGTATACAGTTAAAGGCTCAGGCTATTCACCTGAGGGATCTATTATCAGAGATGGTTCCCCTGTAGATTTATCTACAGATACAATACTAGAAAAGCTGATTCAGTCTGCTTATCTTTGCAACGATTCTCAGCTCAAGCAGGATGAAAGCGGAAACTGGGATGTCAAAGGTACCCCTACAGAAGGCGCCTTGATGGCTCTTTCCAAAAAATCAGGAAAACTTGACTTTGAAACCAATCGTTTGGCGCTGATTCCTTTCGACTCCGAGTATAAATACATGTCAACTTTAAATGTAGTAGACGGGAAAAGTTTCATATTTGTAAACGGAGCTCCAGACCAGCTGTTATCCATGTGCTTGCAGCAGCTGGGCAAATCAGGGCCTGAGGGTCTTAAAAAAGATCTCTGGCAGGAACGTATCGAAAACGGTGCTTCAAAAGGTCTTAGGATGCTCGGTTGCGCTTACAAAGAGGTTGATGAAGAAAAAACCGAGCTTACCCATTCAGACCTTGAAGAAGGTCTTATCTTGATAGGCGTGACCGGGGTTATGGACCCTCCTCGTCCCGAGGCTATAGAAGCTATACGCTTAAGCCAAAACGCGGGTATCAGGATAAAGATGATTACTGGCGACCATATTCTTACAGCCAAGATGATTGGTAAAAAAATGGGTATAGATGCCCATGACAAAGTAATAAGCGGAAGCGAACTAGAAGATATGTCTGACACTGAGCTTAGACAAGCTGTTAAGGATTGTGATATCTTTGCACGTACCAGCCCGGAACATAAGCTAAGAATCGTGGATGCACTTCAAAAAAATGGTGAAATATGCGCCATGACAGGTGACGGGGTAAATGACGCTCCCGCACTTAAAAAGGCGGATATCGGCATAGCAATGGGAATCAAAGGAACGGAGGTTACAAAGGACAGTGCAGCGATGGTCCTTGCCGATGACAATTTCGCTTCCATAGTCGCTGCCGTTGAGGAAGGAAGGACAATATACGACAATATACGAAAAACCTTGCTTTTCATATTGCCCACAAATGGAGCCGAAGCTTTTGTAGTTCTATCTGCAATAATATTAGGGCAGACCCTTCCCATATCTCCCGTTCAAATACTTTGGGTAAACATGGTTACAGCAGTCACCCTTGGCCTTGCCCTTGCCTTTGAACCGACTGAGAGCAATACTATGAAAAAGCCCCCTCGTGATCCTAAAGAAGGCATACTTGGTACCTATTTTATATTTAGGATACTATTTGTTTCTTTGATTATAGGCGGATTTACCCTTTATGCTTTCAAAAGTGAAATCGGAAATGGCAGCAACTTGGAAACTGCTCAGACAATTGCGGTTAATACTGTGGTCTTTGGAGAGATCTTCTATTTATTTAATTGTAGGAAGATCAATGAGACTACCTTTAGCAGTAAATTCTTCACCAATAGGGTGGCCTTGGGCGCAGCGTTGATAGTAGTCATTGCCCAAGTTGGTTTTACTTATCTGCCTTTTATGAATATCTGGTTTGGCACCTTGGGTGTAAATCTTACCGATTGGATTTTACCGCTCATCTGCGGCTTTGGAGTTTTAGTGGCCGTTGAACTGGAAAAAAGCATCACTAAAAAACTTGGCCGAAAGGCATAAAAAAAGCCTGTGCTTGCCGCAGGCTTTTTAATACATAAAATCCATAAGTGGGCTCGGACCCTTGAGCACGCTTCTTTGAACTGTAAGCGATCCTATAGGGTCAGGTCTGATATGCCATTTGACCAGAGCTATAGTTCCGCCTTGAATTTCAATGCCTGTTATCCCAAGAGGAAAAACACAGGCTCCTGTATTAAAATAAGATTCCCCTGTATTGCTTACAAATTTAGGTCTGTGTGTGTGTCCGGCTATTAGCATTATTTCGTGCTGTCGTATCCACTTTGAGTAATTCCTTTCTATCTTGTGGCACTTATGCATATTCTTTGAAGGGCTTGAGGGGTTTCTAAAACCAACTATATGAAAGTAGTGCCAAAGGTGCCTGTTTAAAAATTTTGTTATGGGCCATATATGATCGTTTAAGAAATCCCCTTGATGCCCATGCACTATGAATATCTCTTTTTTATTTTCTGAGTGCTCGAGCACTACAGCTTCGTACACTTTAAGTCCAGGGAATAACACGTCGAAGGTGTCTTCATATATATCGTAAAACTTGTATAAATTATCCTCTACATAATCCTCGAATTTAAGATCCATATTATGATTTCCATATAGCATATAGAACCTGTCTTTTCTGTAAAATTCACTGATCAAGGTGTATATGTCTCCGTAAGCCCTGATTATGTATTTAAAAATCTCATGTTCCCAAAGTTCGTCCCCATCCCCGGCTTCTATATATGTAAAATCATTTTCCAGGTAATAGTTAAGCGCGTGCTGGTATATGTTTTGGTTATGAGAAAACTCGTCTGAAAGGCTATTGTCCCCTCTATGGACATCACTGAATATTATAAACTTTGAATCATCGTCAAACTCCACTCTTAGAGCATTCTCATATGCTTCGGTAAGTCTTTGCATTGTTCTCATATAATCACTCCGATCAGCTTATCTGCGTATTATTCAAACAAAACCTTTAACCTTCCGTATCCTTTCTCGTCCATTTCTCCATATGAAATAAAATCCAAAGCAGCACTGTTGATGCAAAATCTCAGTCCACCTTCCTCCACAGGTCCGTCTCTAAATACATGCCCCAAGTGAGACCCTCCGACTCTGCTTCTTACTTCTACTCTTTCCATCCCAAGCTTATGGTCCCTGTAGTATTTTACTGTGTATTTATATATAGGCTTCGTAAAGCTTGGCCACCCGGTGCCGCTATCGTACTTGTATTTCGACAAGAACAAAGGCTCCCCAGTTACGATATCTACGTACAAACCCTTTTCCTTGTTATCCCAGTACCTGTTTTGAAAAGCCGCTTCAGTTCCATTTCTCTGGGTGACTTCAAACTGCAACGGCGTAAGCATCTGCTTTATTTCTTTCTCTCCAGGCTTGGGATAGTCCAATGGATTTACAACTGGCTTCTCATTAGGTATCACTGACAAGTTCACGTGACAGTACCCTCCGGGATTCTCATAAAGATAATCTTGATGGTAATCTTCAGCCAGAACGAAATTTTTCAAGGCTTCTATTTCTGTCACAATATGCTTTGCGTGCTTTAGCTGCTCCTTCTCAGTAATCCCCAGGATTGTATCCAAATCTGCCTCGTCCGAATAATAAATCCCGGTTCTATACTGGGTTCCTCTATCATTTCCCTGTCTGTTCAGGCTTGTCGGTTCAATTATCCCATAATAATAAGTCACCAAATTCTCCAGTGTGATCCTTTCGGG
This sequence comes from uncultured Eubacteriaceae bacterium, assembly GCA_964582705.1. Classification (GTDB taxonomy): domain Bacteria; phylum Bacillota; class Clostridia; order Eubacteriales; family Alkalibacteraceae; genus Alkalibacter. The sequence continues at coordinate 12,750 of CAZOTE010000046.1, forward strand.
GTCGTAGACGATTTTTACAGTTTCCGCATGTCCAGTGGAGTCGATCCTGCGATAGCTCGTGTCTTCTCCTATTCCATTTGCATATCCTACGCTGGTATATTCAACTCCGATTATTCTTGAAAAGTAGGCTTCCACTCCCCAAAAACAGCCTCCCGCCAAATAAATACTCTTGTACCTGCTGTTATCGTAATCCGGCAGGATATCCTCTTGAGACAACTCATTCTCATCTTGATTATTGCTTGATTGGTCAAAGAGCATAAACCCCGTTACGATCAGGCCGGAAACTGCAATTATCATTATCAATTTAGCTAATGCTGGATTCATTTTTCCTTCCTCCCTGGCAATAGTACCAAACTTCTTATTGGTATAATTATACCCTCGACCGTAGAAAATAACCGCCGGTAGATACCGTAAAAAACAAAACCCTCCCCAAAATTATGGATCAGCTCTTCTTAAATTATAATTTGCTGCCAAGGCTCTCTTCTTCAAGCTCTTAAATGAAAACTTTTGATTAGAAATAAAAGCCACTCTAATTTTTGAGTTTTGGCAATCTCAAAATGGGTATACGAAAGTTAAAAGGTCTACTATTGGAGGGATAGAAATGGAAAGCAAAATTATTTCGTCTTATGATGAAACCAAACTCTTCTTGAAAAAAGATGTGCCTGTAAACCCTAAGGCAATCGTCTTAATTGTACATGGACTTTGTGAGCATCAAGGCAGATACAATTACATCACTCAAAAGCTCAATGAGAAAGGTTTCGGTGTCTACCGCTTTGACCACAGAGGTCATGGCAAGTCGGAAGGTCCCAAAATTTACTACGACGACTATACACAAATATTTGAAGATGTAAATGTGGTCGTGGAATTGATAAAAAACGAAAATCCTCACCTAGCTGTTTTTTTAATTGGCCACAGCATGGGGGGGTATGCTGCGGCGTTGTATGGCAGTAATTACCCACACAAGATTGACGGCTATATTTTATCAGGAGCCCTTACCCGCAACAATGCAAATATTGGCGCTGAACTGGATAGAGACCTAGACCCAAAGACATACTTTCCAAATGAGCTAGGACCTGGAATCTGTAGTAATCCCAAGGTGGTAGAGGCCTATGTCAAGGATCCTTTGGTGGAAAAAGAAATCTCTGCAGGACTTTTTTATTCTCTCTTTAACGGTCTTGACTGGCTGAAAGAAAATGGACATAGATTTCTGGATTCGGTTATAATATTACACGGAGGAAATGACGGTCTTGTCAGCAATAAGGATTCCAGAGATTTTTATGGAGATATAGCTTCAGAAGACAAGACATTAAAAATATACGCAAAGCTCTATCATGAAATATTTAACGAATATAGCCGGGATGAAGTAATAGGGGATGTTTTGTTCTGGCTTGAAAAGCAGCTTGATCCTCAACACATGGAGATTTCATACGCAACTTCGGACGATAGCATGATAGCCGACATGGGAATATGAACCATGGATAGCAGCAGATTAAAGCTCCGGGGTAACCGGAGCTTTCTGTCATTCTATAATTTCTAAAACTTCTTCAACTTTTCTTCTGGTTTTTGGCCTGTGGTCCCTATTAGTATAGCCGAATGCCACCATGCAGCAGAGTCCAAAATGCTCAGGATCGATTATCCTTTCTTCTATTAAGACCCTCTCGAGATTGTCTCTGTGAAATCCCTCGATGGGAGTTGAATCCACTCCCAATATCGCCGCCGCCGTTAGCATATTTGCAAGGGCAATGTAGGTATTCTTGCATGCCCAGTCAAACAGGGCTCTATCGCTTTCAAAAAGCTTAAAATCTTCTATCTGAAAGTTCTTATACTTTATCTTTCTAGGTTCTCTCAGTTCATCCGAAAACCCTTGGATGTCTTTTTGTATATACTCTATGTAATCAGAATCATATCTCAAGTCCTTTGGGCTTCGGGTCAGTATCACCAAAAAGTGACTTGCGCCTTCCAGGCTTTTCTCGCCACCCCAAGCATGTGGCTTAATCTTTTCTTTTACGTCTTCGTTGTTTATTAATACGAACTTCCACGGTTCAAATCCCATAGAGCTAGGTGCAAGCCTTCCTGCTTCGATAATCGCATTAAAATCTTCGTCTGAGACCCTTTTTTCAGGATCGAACCCTTTGCATGTATACCTATTTTGGTAAAGATTAATTATAAATTTTCTTTTTTCATCTTGATTCATATAATTGTCCTCCTGCTCGTTTCCCGTAACATTCGTTCAGAAAGCTTGTCATTTCAACGTCTTCCATGAGTCGATATTTTCAGGTGCTACAACTTCAAATGTCATTCCTTCTCTCGGCTTAGCCATCCAATCTGCGACGGTTTCTCTCCAAGTAAGATACTGCTCCGTTTCCTTATGTGCTTTTATGCCTTCTTCAGTCATATACGCTTCATAAAGCGTAAATAGGTTTGGGTCTTCCTTGCTTTGAAGCAAGTCAAAACGAAGGTTCTCTTTCTCATGGATCGACTTGTTGTGGTTTTCAACTGTTGCTTTTATGAAGTCCTCCGCATAACCTTCCTTAACAAATACTTTTACAACTGTCACTATCATTATTCCTTCCCCCTTGATTGTTTTATATTAAAATTTTATTTGTCTTTAAGCTTTGTGTCGATGTTATATGAATTATAGTTTAAAATCATTGTCCTTTATTTCTCAGCATTCCTAAGAATTCTGGCTCGATTCCATAGGGACATGCAAACGGCAACAACAGCGAACACTGCTGCGCTGACAGTGCTTCCCAGCATTTTTGCAATCCTGACGAATGCCCAAGGCAATGGATTCCCGCCATCGCATATAGACGAAATGTATTCAACTCCCTCAGGTATTTCAACAGCTGCCTGAATTGCCGCTTGTGTATGAAGAGGTGCCAAATTGGTTGCGATTAATAAACCCGCAGATATAATCGCCAATCCTACAATAAAGGTTCTGAATGCATTTCCTTTGCAGATTGGAACTACATATATCAGCGCAAAAGGAATCCCAGCCAAATCAGCAAATG
>CAZOTE010000047.1:0-15004 GCA_964582705.1 uncultured Eubacteriaceae bacterium
TATCCAGACGAAACCATTTCTTTTGCATTATAATCCCCCCATTTAAAAGCCCAGCAGATCAAGCACCTTTTTTTCAACTTCCCTGTTCATCCCTAAATATGGATGATTGTGCATATGTATCGCAGGATTGAAATTCAGTTCTATCACTCCATAATTCTCCTTGTTTGGCTCCTTTCCCACGTCATCTATCATTATATCTGCCCCTGTAATTTTAGCACCCACCGCCTTTGCGCATTTCAATGCGATTTCAATATAACCTGGGTGTACCTGATCAGTATAATCTATGCTGTCACCGCCTGTACTTATATTGGAATTTTCCCTTAGATATATTTTTTCGTCTTTCTTTGGCACATAATCCAACTCGAGACCCTGCTTTCTCAAAAACTCCATTTCCACCCTTCCAAGCTTTATTTTTTCAAGGGGGGTGATGTACCCTTCACCCCTTCTGGGATCTCTATTTTTAATCTCTACGAGCCTTTCAATTGCGTTGGTCCCATCCCCTTTGACATTGGCCGGTTCCCTGTGTAAAATTGCAACTACCTCATCGCCAACGACCAAGAACCTAAATTCTTTTCCCGATATGAACTCCTCTATCAACACCGTGTCGTCATAGCCTAAAGCGTATTCCACTGCATTTTCAAGCTCATCGGGACTGCCTAGATCTTTAATCACAAAAACACCCAAACCAAAATTCGTTGACTGAGGCTTCACTACCAGATCTTTGCCAAAAAATATATCATAATGCTCCCGCGCTTCATTTAAATTTTTTATCCTTACACCTGACGGAACCCTTATGCCCACTTCCTTCAAGAGAATCTTGGTTACTTCTTTATTTCCCATTACCTCTGCAGATACGTATGTATCCGCAGAGGTCTTTGTAGCTTGACGGATAATCTCAGTCTTCATCCCTTTTGTCAATCTAATAAAGTTTTCATCTCTGTCTAATATTTCAACCTGTATGTTTCTGATCAAAGCCTCTTTTACTAATGCCTGTGTAGAAAGCTCAAGGCCTTCCAAATCAATACCGGAACTCACGCGAACAACCCCCAATCGACGTATTCTTAATTTAATATTACATGTTATCCACCCTTAAGGCAAATAAAAAAGCGCCGGTTAAGGCGCTCTATAAATCAGTATCTTTTGGTCTTTCCTCTTTTTGAGCCTCTGTCATATTGGCTTTTCTTTCCTTTTGACACGGCTTTTCTGCCTGCTTTCGCACGCTCGATGCTTATTTTTTTGCCCTTGATAGTGTTTTGTCCCATTATTTCAAGAACTTCATCGGCAAATTCTTCCGGGATTTCCACGAAAGTATAGTCTTCGAAAATATCTATGCTGCCGATTCTGTTTCCGCTAACGCTTGTTTCACCAGCTATGGAGCCAACTACATCTCCAGGTTTTATGTGATGGTTTTTTCCAATATTTATAAACATTTTTGCCATAGGCTCATTTGATCTGCCTTTAGACTGCTTCTTGAAAGTTTGCTCTTTGTTAAAGCCCTTGAAATCCACATTCTCTTTTTCCGGAAGCTCAAGCTCCGATTTCACTAAAGCCGCTGCAACCTCGATTGCCTGATAGTCTTCAGTCTCCAAGACCTTCTCTATGATCTTGATATATCTATCCAAACCGCCTTTGTCAATCTCGGTTTTGATCCGTTGCAAGAATGTATCGGTTTTTATGGTTTCTATTTCTCCGATGCTAGGTATAGGATGTCTTTTAATCTTCTTTTTTGTGTAGTTCATGACGTTTTTAAGCAAGTAGTAGTCTCTTGGAGTCACCATGGTAAATGCACTGCCCGCTCTTCCTGCCCTGCCCGTTCTGCCTATCCTGTGGACATAATACTCTTCATGGCTTGGCATGTCATAATTAAGAACCAGCTCTACGTCGTCTATATCAAGGCCTCTAGCCGCAACATCTGTTGCCACGAGGATATCCAGATCGTTTCTCTTGAATTTGCTGATTACAGAAGATCTTATCGACTGCTTCATGTCTCCATGTATCTTATCAACGCTGTATCCCCTTGTCTGAAGAAGGTCTGTAACATCGTCGACCTTTCTTTTGGTGTTGCAAAAAACGATGGTAAGTTTTGGATTATAGACATCTATCAGCCTTGTCATAACCTCCATCTTGTCTTTTTCCTTTACTTCCAAGTAAAATTGCTCCACATTTGGCGTAGTAAGCTCCTTATGCTCTACTTTAACCATTTTAGGATTAGTCTGATATTTATTGATTATCTCCAATATTGCTTTTGGCATCGTTGCAGAAAACAACAGCGTCTGTCTTTCTTCTTTCACGCTTTCAAGTATCGTCTCGATATCTTCCCTGAAACCCATGTTCAACATCTCGTCAGCTTCATCCAAGACGAATTTTTTAAGATTGTCGATTTTAAGGGTCCTTCTCCTAATATGGTCCATGACTCTTCCCGGAGTTCCTATAACGATTTGAGCTCCTCTTTTAAGTCCCTGAATCTGTCTATCTATTGACTGTCCTCCAAATACCGGAAGAACCTTAATGCCTCTTTTATACTTGGCGAGCTTGCTTATCTCTTCGGACACTTGAAGAGCAAGCTCTCTGGTAGGACACAGTATCAACGCCTGCGTTCTTTTGTCTTCTTGATCTATGCTGTCGATGGTGGGTATCCCAAATGCGGCGGTCTTGCCAGTTCCTGTCTGCGCCTGACCTACGATATCCAAGCCTTCGTAAACAAAAGGTATCGCCATTTGCTGAATTGGAGTCATCTCCTCAAAACCCATATCCTCTACAGCTTTTTTAATCTCGCTGCTAATACCGGCTACTTCTTCGAACTTCATTTTTTCCATTTTATCATTCCTTTGAATTTTTTAAGAATTATATGCATACTCGTTTGTCGATTATCTGGACTATATCTGAATAAAAACTATTTTGACGTGTACTACAGAATCCTCATCATTCCATTATAACACCATCACAAGCTTTAGTCTATTAAAATCGCTTTTAGCCTGTTCTCAACTTCCCAAATGCTTTCTACTATTAAATCTGCAGGAGATAAATCCTGATTCCCCGAGTTTGGATTCTTATAACCTATCGTGTACATTCCAGCCGCCTTCGCCGCTATTACTCCCGCCGCCGCATCTTCAATTGCCATGCACTCCATCGGCGAGATCCCAATAAGCTCGGCCGCTTTTAAATATATATCCGGCTCAGGTTTGCTTCTTGTTACCTCGTCACCGCTTACCAAGGCCCCAAAATAATTTAACAAATCTAAGCTTTTTAATATGCTCTCAATAAAATATTTAGGCGAAGATGATGCCAAGGCTATTTTTATATCCTTTTTATGCAGTTTTTTTATGAGACTTTCTATGCCTTTTACTGCAACGATGTTGTCTTTCCCAAAAAGCTCTTTTTTATAGTCATCCTGACGTTTAGTAAGCTCTTCCACTGTAGCCTTTATCTGATGCCTTTTGATTAAATCCGACCACATGGCTTCATTTCCTACGCCGATGTACCTCTGCATCTCATCGAAATCCACCGCCACTCCATAATCTTCCAGGGTTTTTGTATCGCATAGATAATGTATTGGCTCACTGTCCACTATCACGCCATCCATATCAAAAATCACGCCAGTTAATCTTTTCAATTAGATACCTCCTTTGCTTCCATAATATAATAATATCAAAGAAGAGTGATCGTTGGTATCCTTTTATTGTGTTAATTTTTTGTTATGCTTTCTAAACTCATCTCATTTTCTATTGATATTTAAAACCTTCTATGCTAGTATATGACTATAAGCGAATATAGTAATTGCATAGGAGGAGTAATAATGAGTAAAAACAAAACATCTGGCATAGGTTTTTTCGAGAGATATCTTTCGATATGGGTTGCTTTGTGCATGATAGTTGGAGTGTTGATTGGCGTATACTTGCCTGAGATACCTGAATTTTTAAGTCGATTTGAATACGCCAGCGTATCTATTCCCGTCGCCATTTTAATTTGGCTGATGATTTATCCAATGATGCTTAAAGTAGATTTTAACAGCATCAAGCAGGTAGGTCAAAACCCTAAAGGCCTTATAGTTACATGGGTGACCAACTGGCTTATTAAGCCCTTTACCATGTTCGGTATAGCCTTGTTGTTTTTCTTTGTAATATTTAAAAACCTTATCCCTACAGATATGGCCCGAGAATACTTGGCCGGAGCAGTGTTGCTTGGCGCCGCTCCCTGCACAGCCATGGTTTTTGTATGGAGCCACCTTACCAGAGGCAACCCCGCCTACACCTTGGTTCAGGTCGCTACGAACGACTTGATAATACTTGTAGCATTTGTTCCCATAGTAGCCATACTCCTTGGAATAAGCGATATAATCGTTCCTTGGTCTACTTTGTTTCTATCCGTCGTCCTATTTGTAGTAATCCCTTTGACCGGTGGCTGGCTGTCAAGGGTGTTGATCAGCAAGAACAAAGGTATTGATTACTTTGAGAATGTCTTCATACCAAAGTTCAACAATGTGACGATCATAGGCCTTTTGCTCACTTTGATAATAATTTTTTCTTTTCAAGGACAGATCATTGTAAACAACCCGATAAACATAGTTTTAATCGCCATACCTTTGATCATCCAGACTTTCTTTATCTTTTTTATAGCTTACTTATGGTCGAAGGCTTGGAAACTTCCTCACGACGTGGCAGCCCCTGCCGGCATGATTGGCGCTTCAAACTTCTTTGAGCTTGCTGTGGCTGTAGCCATATCCCTGTTTGGCCTTCAGTCCGGTGCTACTATGGCGACTGTAGTAGGGGTATTGGTGGAAGTTCCTGTTATGCTCACTTTAGTAAAGATTGCCAACAATACGCGAGGTTGGTTCAACAACTGACGATTTAGGGGGACAGCAAATAAAGTTTGCTGTCCTTTAATTACATCAACCTAATTACGGGTAACAATATATTAAGAACAAATCCAATACCAAAAGGAGAGAACGGCATGTTTAAAAAAGTAATCATAGCAACTGATTTATCACCTGCTTCATACGCACTAATAAAATGCCTTGGCAGTCTAAAACCCTTAGGGACTGAAGAATGCCTATTGCTTCAGTGTCTCAGTGTGCAGGAAACAGCATCAATCGCCTTGTCATATACCGCTTCAGTCTTGGATGATAGTCTTAAAAAGCAAAAAGAGCTTCTCGAGGAATTTGGCTACAAAGTAGAAACCAGGATAGTACCCGGAGTGGTCAAAAATGAGATAAACCGCATAGCTTTAAATGAAAACTATTCCGTGATAGTAACCGGTGCTCAAAAGCAGTCAGCTGCCAGCGAGGCTTTTTTCAGAGGCTTGGCTTACGATTTAATTCACCACGCAAAAAAACCAGTTCTTCTTCTTCGCCTTATCGAGTCAGAGGATGGAGCCACATGCTCCAGAGCTCTCGATTTACAAGGAAAGTCCCACATTGTTTTTCCTACCGACTTTTCAGAAAATGCAGATCATGCATTTTCCTACTTGACTCAGATAGTTGAGTCGGGACCTAAAAAAATTACTTTGATGCATATTCAGGATCAATCTAAGATCACTCCATACCTTTTAGACAAGCTCGACGATTTCAACGAAGTGGATTACCAGAGGCTTGAGAAGCTTAAGCAGGTGCTTCTCGAAAAGGGCGCTGAAGACGTAGACATTCAAATCAAGCTGGGCTCGCCCTTTAAGGAAATAATAGATTTTGCAAACACCTCGTCGGCAGAATTGATAGTAATGGGCAGCCAAGGCAGAGGCTTTGTAAAAGAATTGTTCCTCGGAAGCGTAAGCCACAACATCGCCAGAAACGCAGATTGCTCAGTATTGTTGATTCCTGCAAAGCGTTCCAATGGCGATTGAGACAGCCTTAACACTCCAGGCAAATATAAGGCCCGCATTTTGCGGGCTTTAATCATATGCTTAAAAGCATCTCTTCCTTTACATCTTCAGGATACCACTTAACAAGTGCCAGGTTCCCCTCAGTGTGTCTGTTTATATCGTTTAACCACTGAATCTCGCTTTCAGCCTTTGCTTTCAGAAGCTTGTTTTCAGTCTTTGCCGCATACAATGAAGAGTTTATTACCCACCACTTGCTGTATATGCCAGCTCTTGCAAGGTCATTTTCCAGTCTTTTGGCTTCATACACGGGAGTAGTCTCAGCAAGGCTGACTATGATGACTTCTGTCTCTTTAACGTTTCTAAGTCTTGGCAGAAGTTTTCTGACAGATTCCGGAATGTCTCCCTGTGTTCTTTCAATTTCCTTGTGATAACTTTGGGTGGAATCAAGCAACAGCAGAGTATGACCCGTAGGAGCCGTATCTATTACCACGACTTCTTCATCTGCTTTTTCAACTATTTGGGCAAAAGCTCTAAAAACAGCAATTTCCTGAGTGCATGGAGATCTTAAATCTTCTTCTATATATGCAATATCCTCTGCAGACAGGTTATCTCCAGCGGCTGCCAAAACAGTTTTTTTGTAATCCTCAAGCACTTTTTCTTCGTCTATGTGGCTCAAGGTAATATTTTCATTCCCCTTAACGACATATTGAAGGTGGGCAGCGGGATCAGTTGTAGTAAGATGAACCTTTTCTCCCCTTGCCGCCAAGCCTAATGCTATCGCTGCGGCTATAGTCGTTTTCCCCACTCCTCCTTTTCCCATGGTAAAGATTACTTTCTTCTCGTTTTTATAAAGATCTTCAACAATGGCATTAATGTTTTGATCACTTTCAAAGCTTGCCTGCTCTACACTCTCACTGAAGTTGTCTTCACTTAGAAAAGCTCTTATATTTTTAGCACCGACTACATTGTAACCTCTCAAGGGAATAGCATATATTTCGAGGTTTTTAAGCTCTGCCGGCATATTTTCCAGGGCTGACGCTTGTTTATCATACAGCCCTTTTGAGATTTCGTCATCGTAATCCAGCAACATGCCGTTTAATATAAGCCACTGATTTTTCACCCCAATATCCGCAAGCTCTTTCGATGCCCTTTGAGCCTCTTTGATTGGAGAATTCTCCGGCCTTGCTACAAGCACCAATGTGGTCAGGCTTGAATCCGCTAGGGTTTCTACAGCTTTTTCGTAGGTTTCTTTTTTGCTTTCAAGACCAGATAGCTGCCCTAGGCAAGATGCTCCATGGGTACTTTCACTTATAAATCCGCTCCATGCAGAAGGTAGCTGCAGCATCCTCAGGGTGTGTCCTGTTGGTGCAGTATCAAATATAATGTGATCGTAATCCTGTTTTGCATCTTTGTCTGTTATGAAATTGGAAAACTCGTTGAATGCAGCAATTTCTACAGTGCAGGAACCTGATAGCTGCTCTTCCATATTGGCTATGACTTCCTCTGGAAGCTTTCCCCTGTAAGGACCGACAACGCTTTCTTTATAATCTTTTGCCGCTTCGATAGGATCTAGATTAGCCACCATGAGCCTTTCAAAACCGAAAACAGGGCACGCCCTGTTTGAAAGCTCCGTCTCAAAGACATCCTGTAGGTTCGAAGCAGGATCGGTGCTTATAAGCAAGACTTTTTTACCGCTGTCTGCCAGGGCAACAGCCGTTGCGCAAGCTGTAGAAGTCTTTCCCACACCACCCTTGCCGGTAAAAAACAAATATTGGGTCATGTTATTCTCCAAGGGTTTGTAATTTTTAAATTTCATATCTTCTTCCTTCCCTTCAACAGCATCCACTACCCTGACAACATCCCTCGCTGTCCGTTTTTGCCTCTTCCAATGATGTTATGTCAACTTCAAGGCCCAGGGCAATTTCTTCATTGGTTGGATAGCAGGAAGTCTTAATGATTTCTCCTTCAATCAACGTCAACGGGAGGCTCTTTATTCCGTTGTCCGCCATATAGGCATTTACCTTTTTATTTTCCACAAATTTTTCAGGATTATTCGCAAGGTTAAACCTTTCGATTTGAAAGCCCTTTTTCTCCAAGTTGCCAGCCACAGTAGATATCCTCAGAAGCTCCTTGTCCACGCTTACTCCACAAAGACCTGTAGGACAACACATTGCCGGTTCATATATTTCCATCTTTTTCATTACGACACCTCTTTATTTTTTCTTTTTTTCCATGTATCTCTTGTAGGTCTTGTGACCTCCCGATACGCTATATACCTTTTTAAATCCGTTGCATATAAGGATATTTTGCGCTGCATTGCCCGTAACCCCCTTGTTGCAATAGGTAACCGCTATTTTTCCCTTATCGATCTCTCCTAGTCTTTCCCTAAGCTCGTTGTGAGGAATGTTGACAGCCGTGGGTATATGGTGTTTCTGATACTGACCCTCGACTCTGGCATCAATGATCACGTATTCATCTCCTGAGTTAATCAACTCGTCAACCTGGGTGGCCGTCAAAAGCTTCCTGCCTTTACTTATTGCATTGTCCAATATCATACCCGAATACATTACCGGGTCTTTAGTAGTAGAGTAAGGCGGAGCGTATGCCAGGTCTAGATGAAATAGGTCCTCAGCTTTTGCTCCAAAAGTTATAGCGGTAGCAAATACGTCTACACGTTTGTCTACGCCGTCTTCACCTATGACTTGCACTCCAAGCACCCTACCTGTATTCCTGTCGGCTATGGCTTTGATGACGATTTCCTTGCCTCCCATATATTCCGGTCTGGAGGGTTTGATATTGTGGCTGATTTCCACGTCGTAGCCCATTGATTTTGCTTCCTTTTCCGATAAACCGGTCTGCCCGACGGCGAGATCAAAGACCCTGAATATGCCGGTGCCAAGTATGCCCCTGAATTCAAGATTTCCACCTGTTATGTTTTCGCCAGCGATTCTACCTGTCTTGTTCGCAGTAGAACCTAATGGTCTATAGACAGTTTTTTTAGTAATTGCATGATAATGCTCGATGCAATCTCCACAGGCGTATATGTCCTTTATGTTGGTTTCCATCTTTTTATCGACTTTGATTCCTCCGCTTTCTCCTAGATGTATCCCCGCTTCCTTAGCAAGCTTAGTGTTGGGCCTGACTCCTGTTGCCAGGATTATCATCTGGGAAGCTATCTTTTTCCCGCTAGATAAGATCACACCATCCTTGGTAATTTCCTTAACTGATGTCCCTGTGTGGACTTCAACACCATTTTCAGTCAAGTGATCCTCAACGTATCCGGCCATGTCTTCATCAAGGCCCGGAGTTACTTGGTCTAGCATCTCAACAACTGCAACTTCGAGACCCAAAGCCTTGAAGCTTTCACAAAGTTCCAATCCGATAAAACCCGAGCCTACTATCGTCGCTTTTGACGGAGCGTTTTCCTCCAAGTATTCTTTTATCCTGTACATATCGGTTATATTTCTAAGACTAAATGTATTGTTTTTATCCATCCCCTCTATAGGAGGCTTTACTGAATATGCTCCTGTGGCTAAAACCAATTTGTCATAGCAGTCTTCAAACTCTTCTCCAGTCACAAGGTTTCTTACCTTAACTGTTTTATTTCCCCCATCCAAATATAAAACTTCATGCTTAGTCAAAACATCAATATTGTATTTAGACTTGAAAAAAGCCGGGTCCCTGGGAGTCAGCTTCTCTGGGTTATCTATCTCACCACCTATGAAATAAGGCATTCCACATCCTGAGTAGGAAATGAACTCATCTTTTTCATAAATCGTTATCTCTGCACTCTCATCGTTTCTTCTTGCCTTAGCAGCAGCGGAAGTCCCTGCTGCAACCGCTCCTATTACTATGATTCTCATTTAGCTTCCTCCTCGCATTATATTACCGTAAGTGAATATGGTAATATAATATCACATTATCTCAATTCATACAATAAGGTGAAAAGCAAAACCTAAAGCTTAACGCAAACTAAATATTTCCATAACAAAAGACCGAGTTCATATAAAACTCGGTCCTTGTCTTAAGATACATTAACTTTTGAATGTTTCTTTAATATCAGTTTGAAAAGCTCTTCCTCTTTAGAAAGTCCACAGACATCTTCCAATACCTTTGCAAGTCCTTTTTCTTTAAGCATGCTGTCAAGCTCGATTGATTTCGGGTCATTTTGTGTCTTAAATGAGAGAGCCGCCAGGATTCCTGCAATCAAATTTTCTGGCACTATGCCATAGCTTAAGGCCGTCCTCGCAGGTGCAATCAGTCTATCCGTAGGTCCCAGCTTTCTTAAAGGGTCTCTACCAACCCTCTCAACGGGATCTGCAAGAGCTGTGTTTTCAAACCTAGATATTATTTTTTCCATGTATTTTTGATGCTCATCCATATTAAATCCATGTTTCTTAACAAGTGCTTCCCCCACTTCTCCCATAGCTGCTACAACGATCTTGCGAACCTCACCGTCGTTGATTGCCTGGTGAACATACTCAAAATTATTCTGATACCCGAGATAAGCGGTCACTGCATGAGCGGTATTCAAGGTAAACAGCTTTCTTTCAATATAGGACGGCAGGTTATCAACTAAATTCATGCCCTCAATTTTAGGCACGTCTCCAACTAACTTCTCCTTTTCCACATTCCACTCAAAAAACGGTTCCACCGCTACAGATAAAACATCTTCTTTATCCTCTTTTGCTTCGGGCACAATTCTGTCAACTGTGGTGTTTGGGAATCCTAAATTTTCATCCGCATATCTTTTGCCTTCTTCGGTCAAGTTTTCATATACTGACGCTTTTAATATGTCGCTGTTTCCCACTGCATTTTCGCATGCCAAGAAGTTCAGCCGTTTTACGCATTTTAATTCAGCCATCTTCTCTATAGCTTTTGCAATAGTTTTTGCTATAACCGGCAGTATGTTGACTCCTACCGCTGTAGTTACCAAATCGGCTTTTAGAAGCTTTTCAACAACGGCATTCTCATCTCTTCCGGATATGCCTCCTACATTTTCAACAGTTAAAGTCTCATTGTCCTTACCTGCGATAGTGACCTCGTATTTGCCTTTTAAGTTAAGTTCATCTATGATTTTTTCATTTACATCTACAAAGTAGACTTCATAGGCGGATTTTGCAAGCAAAAGTCCGATGAATCCTCTGCCGATGTTGCCTGCTCCAAAATGCACTGCAATTTTTCCCATCAGGCACCTCACACGCTTTGAGTGAATTTTTCGTATATTTCACCCGCATCCTTTGCACTTATCATTTCTTCCACATTTTTTTCTTCACTGAATATAGTGGCTATGTTTGCTAAAATGTCTAAATGCTGGTTGTCTTTTCCGGCAATTCCTATGACCATGTATGCCCTGTTTCCATTCCCGAAATCCACACCTTCCGGAACCTGTATTACCACTATCCCGGAATTTTTAATCACATTGCCTTCTCTAGATTTTGCCACTCCGTGAGGTATCGCAAGTCCATTGCCCATGTATGTGCTCATTACCTTTTCTCTTTCTTTCATGAGGTCGATATAGCTTTCATCAACATATCCCGAATCCACCAGCAGCTTCCCTGCATATTCAACCGCCTCGTCTTGGTTTGTCAACTTAGCCCCCATTATTATGTTTTCTTTTTTTAGAATATCCATCTTATTTCCTCCTGCATCTTATTAGACTTTGCAATTTTTTATATAGTTTTGAATGAACTGATTAAAACAGATCTTTACTACTTCCCTAATTTCCTCTTCATCTCCAATTCTAAGCATTGGTATAAAGTCCTCCGCCTCCACTATCATTGCGCTGAGCTGGCTGAGCATCTCTTTGTGCTCTCTAGGAGTATCACGTCCCATAAGCAGCATCAACACCGTATCAACTAGTTCTTTGTTGCCTTCTGCGTCAGTAAATGAAACAGGTGATTTCGTTCTGAATACCCCTGCGATGACTTCATCGACAGACTCGCTTTTAGCATGCACCAATGCCAGGTTTTTTGATTTGATGGCAGTACCCATAAGATCTTCCCTTTGCTTGATATCTCCAAAGAGCTTCTCTGCTCTGGCTCTGTCTTGACCTGAAACGTATCTAGCGATATATTTCAATAGTTCATCCCTGTTGTTTATCGTTATTTTTTCTTTCAAGAAAAAATCCCTGTTCAGTTTGTCCGATGCTTCTATATACCTTTTTAGCTTTTCCATATCGAAAGTCTGTTTTTTTTCGTATGAATCCACCTGGTCTTGGCTTTTAATATCTACATTATAATCATCAATGCCGACGATTCCGATTCTTTTCTTTAAAGCTATTACATTTTCCCCTGTCAACAGAGGGTTCACTACGATGTAATCAAAGCTCCTTTCTCCCAAATTGATAGTGGATACTACTAAATCGACACCCGGGTGCTCTGCCAAAAAATCTTCTGTCTCTTCTATCGCCGTATGTCCAACCACCTCAATTTCTCCAATCTCCTTGATGAGCTTGGAGCTTAATAACCTAGAAGTACCCAGCCCGCTTGGGCAAACCACCAATATGTGCACCCGTTCCTTTTTTGCAGACTTTTTTCTTTCAAGATAGGCTCCAAGATGCATGGCTACAAATCCAGTCTCTTCCTCAGGGATTTCGCATCCTATTTCATCCTCCAAGACCTTTAATATGGTCTGACTTAGATCAAAGAGATCTTTATATTGCTTTTTTATCGCTTCCAACAATGGGTTTCTTATGGGCATATTAAGTTCCAGTCGGGTTATTGCCGGTTTTAAGTGAATCAAAAGCCCCATATATAAATCCTTGTCGTTGTTAAACTCTATCCCTGTTAGTTCTGCAGCTTTCTTGAGCATACGGTTGACGATGCCTGTCACATCATATTTAAGATATGTCCCTTTCTCTGTAGGCAGCCTCTCAATGCTTACTTTCGCGCCCCTCAGATGCATAGTTATATATGCGACTTCATCTATTGGTATCTTTATTCCGAACTCTTTTCCCAGCTTTGCTCCGGCTTTTTGGGCTACTTCAAATTCAGGCGTTGGTCTCAAGCTTCTTAAGACTTCCTCTGAGACCTTAATGGTATCGCCACTTTTTAACCTTGAAATTGCTAAAATCGTGTGTATCAAAAGGCCTATGTAAGCATCATCGGTAAGCTTCTCTCCTAGTTCCTTTTCCATGCTTCTAATAACCTCTTCAACACGGATTATAGTCTCTTCTTCCACAAGTCCTAAAAGCCTATCTGCTATATTGACATGAGACTTTTCACTGGATGTTTCTGTAAGCTTTTTCTTTATAAGCTCTCTTACGTCCTTGAGATCTAGTCCTTGGTAGAAAATATTCATTATCGCATTACGAATCCGCTTTTCATCCCCTTCCACGTACAATCCGAGTCCAGGTTTTCTTACAAGTTCAAGACTGTAATCCTTTAGAAATACCTCCACCTTATCCAAATCCGATATGACCGTATTGTCTGTTACATTCAGCTTGTCAGCTAGATAAAAAATCTTCACTGGTTCGCTGCTTAACAAAAGCTCTGATAGTATTATGAAACGCCTTTTTTCAGGGTCATATTTGGTGGTCCCCAAATCCTGCTCTATCAAATCTTCTACTTTCTTTCTGGCATCGCCTTCCCAAAGAGTTTCAAAACCCGCACTTATTCTTCCCTTTGGCAAAACCTCGTTCTCTTCAATCCAGCTAGTAATTTTATTTAAGTCCCTATATAGTGTCCTTGGGTGTATATCCAATTTATCCGCTATTTCATTTGACGCTTGAGTCTTGTTGTCTAAAATGTATCGAAGCACTTGAAGCTGTCTGGAATTAATCTTCAATAAATATCACCTCCATTTCGAAGAGGCGGGCTTAACTATGTTATACCCATAATTTCTCTTTTTATCTTTTAAAAAGGAGATAGCACGATTATTTCGCGCTATCTCTCTGGTTATTCTGCATTCATACTATTTTCCCGATAGCCTTTCAGTCAATTCATCATATTTTGGACTTCCCAGGAAGTTTTCAACAGATACATGTTCTGCATTTGGAGCTATTTGCCTGGCCCTGTCGGTTAATGACTTTTGAGTTATAACGATATCCACATCCTGAGGTATCTCGTTTACCGCAACATTGGTCACTTCGATATCAAGCCCCGCGCCTTTAAACTTTCTACTTAGAAGAGATGCTCCCATTGCGCTCGATCCCATACCGGCATCGCAGGCAAATACTACTTTCTTCACTTCTGAAGCTTCCTTTTTAACAAATTGTGACACGCTGCTCTTTTTGCCTTTAAGGCCTTCCATCTTTTCTGTTGCCTTTTGAAGATCTTCTTCATCAGGCGTCTTGCCGCTTTTTAGAAGAGCCGAAGCAATAAGGAATGATACCACGGTACCTACCAACACGCCAGCCAAAACTCCTAAATGATCACCCCTAGGTGTCATGGCCATGTATGCAAATATGCTGCCTGGTGAAGGTGTTGCTACAAGTCCTGAACCAAATATGGTGAATGTAAATACTGCACTTACTCCTCCGCCGATAGCCGCTAGTATCAATTTTGGGTTCATCAATATATATGGGAAGTAAATTTCATGTATTCCTCCCAGGAAGTGAATTATCATCGCTCCCGGCGCAGACTGCTTAGCATTGCCTTTACCTGCAAACCAGTACGCTAGAAGAATTCCAAGGCCTGGACCTGGATTTGTCTCAAGTAGGAAAAATATGGACTTCCCAAGTTCTGCAGACTGCTCGATACCTATTGGTCCAAGTACGCCGTGGTTTATGGCGTTGTTCAAAAACAATACTTTTGCAGGTTCGATGAATATGTTTGCAAGGGGTAATAGTCCTGCGTTTACGATTGCCTCTACTCCTGCAGCCAGTGCTCTGTTCAGTCCAAGAACAGCTGGTCCTATTCCTATAAGTCCTAGAAGGGCCATTGCTCCCGCGAATATTCCTGCGGAGAAGTTATTTACCAGCATTTCAAATCCTGTAGGGATTTTTCCTTCAAACATGCCGTCGATTTTCTTGATACCATACCCTGCAAGAGGTCCCATCAGCATAGCTCCCAAGAACATGGGGATATCTGCTCCAACGATTACACCCATTGTCGCTGCGGCGCCTACTACCCCGCCTCTTACGTCGTGGACCATCTTTCCTCCTGTATAGCCTATCATAATAGGAAGAAGATATATAATCATAGGGCCTACCAATTCTGCAAAGGTTTCGTTTGGCCACCATCCTGTT
>CAZOTE010000048.1:0-14957 GCA_964582705.1 uncultured Eubacteriaceae bacterium
TTTACATCTCCTGCTGTAGATGTAATTGCTCCTGATCCATTTGTTGCTAGACTTACTGTTATTGTATTAGTTCCTTCATCAAAGGAAGATGTTAAACTAGCATCATTACCACCTGGATCAGACAAAACAACATTTAGTGTATTATCTTGTGTTGTAACTGAAACTACGCCTACATCTTTAGTATAAGCTACGCCTTCTACTCCCAACTCTTTGGATCCCATATTATTTACTGAAAGCTCCATGCTTTGACCAGCATTTGATCCTATATGGAATTTTGCATCAAAGCTTCCGTCTAACAGCTTTTGAGTATTGAATTCTGTACTGTTTGAAATCCTTGAAACTTCTTGTGCCAGCTGGTCCATTTCCTTTTGAATCTCTGCTCTGTCTTCATTGGTGTTGGTATCATTGGCAGATTGAACCGCTAATTCTCTCATTCTGTTAAGGATTGAGTGCGTTTCATTTAATGCGCCCTCCGCAGTTTGGATAAGGCTGATTCCGTCTTGTGCATTTCTGATACCTTGATTAAGTCCTCCGATTTGGCCTCTCATCTTTTCAGATATTGCAAGACCTGCAGCGTCATCACCGGCTCTGTTGATTCTTAAGCCTGATGACAGCTTTTCCAACGATTTTGATTGTGAATTTTGTGCGCTTGTCAGCCTTGAATAAGTATTCATTGCTGAGATGTTGTTGTTAATTCTCATTTCTTCTTCCTCCTTGAAATTTTGTTATGCGAACTTCCTTTTTCGCATTTATTTATAACAAGCCTATGATCACCTCGGCTTATCAACAAATTAAATATACTCATTCATTTCCTTTGTTATATCTTATATCGGGCATTGGTGTTTTTTTTTAATACTTAATTTAATTATATTTGTTTTTTAAAATATGGACTAACTTGTGAGTTCGACCACGCCGCGCAAAAAATGAAAAAAGAACCTCAAAATGAAGTTCTGATTGTCTTATATAGTGGAGCGGAGCATATGGATCAGAAATCTATTTCATGGCTTCTTCTATCGCTAAAGCAACTGAAACGGTTGCTCCCACCATTGGATTGTTTCCATATTGCTTGCCCCACTAAACTTCTGATTGCATCTATGCTGTAAATATGCAGATAACCTCTATATTAAATACAATGAGCTGTTCAAGTGTGTCCCAATGAGAATTAAAACCAAAATTTTTCACTCTTCCATTACACTAGATTAGTTTTGTTGTGATCGTTTGCTTTTTTGCAGATATCCGGAAAGTGTCCCCTTTTACTCTGTTAATCTTTTCGCTCCTTAACAAATTTCCGCGCATTTTTCATGCCGCCAAACTCTTTAAACATACGCTCTATCTTTTTGTTTTCAATCTGCTTGCTATTTAAGCCCTCATAAGAAATCTCATTCTTTAGCTTTATATAGCTATTGAGCCTTCTTTGATCAATTGTGCCTTCAGACAATGCTTTTTGGATAGCACAGCCTGGTTCATTTTTATGCGAGCAATCGTTAAATTTGCATAGCTGGGCAAGCCTTTCTATATCCTCAAATGTTTTTGACAGGTCTGTGCTTTGAACGCCTAACTCTCTCATTCCCGGCGTATCAATCACAACTCCGCCAAGCAGACTAGGAAACATCTCCCGTCCTGTGGTCGTATGCTTGCCTTTGTCGCTTTTCCCGACTTCTTTTGTTTCAAGCATCGTTTTACCTAGCATTTGATTTATAAGCGTCGATTTTCCCACACCAGAAGAACCAATAAAAGCTGCAGTTATTCCTTCTTTCAAGTAGGGTTTAAACTTATCAATGTTATCCTCAAATACAGATGTTGTAATTATGTCTGCATAGAACGAAACCTGCTCTACCTCTTGAATTACCTGTGTCAAATTTTCGCATAGATCAGATTTTGTCAACACTATTACAGGCTTGGCACCGCTATCCCAAGCAATAGATAGATATCTCTCCAAACGATTTAAATTGTAATTGCTATTTAGAGACATGCAAATAAATACAATATCAATATTAGATGCTACTACCTGAGCCTGATTTTTTATGCCTACTGCCGTACGCAAAAATATACTCTTACGAGTCAATATGTGATGGATGATAGCCAAATCTTTCGTTTTTTCATAAGATACCATCACGTAGTCTCCAACTGCCGGGAACTTTGAAAGCTCTTTAGTTTCGTGTCTTAGCTTTCCGGATATTTGAGCTTGGTGCTCGCCATCAAATGCCATTACTTTATACGATCCTTTATGTTGGGCAATCACTCGAGCTATTCTTAAACCTTCGTAGATGCTAGATTCATTTATATATCGGTCTGTTAAACCATACGTTTTTAATAACTTCAATATTATTCCTCCTATAAATTAGCTTTGAACAGGAAGGAGGTTGGTATAGAAGTATCCCCTTTAATTTTCTAGATTGCTAACGTTCCGAAGCTACATTCTCTCTAGGTGGGTTGCTATTATTTTACTTCTCTTATTTTCCATAACGCCATTGGATGATTTCTAATTCGATCTAAAATCTTCTCATCTTCAAAGAGTAGCTCTGGAATGTAGTCTCCACCTTCAAACCTGTCCAAGAACTCCTTCTCTTCCTTTGTCAAAACCATTAAATCAGAAATGTAATCTTTAACAAGCTTCTTAGCCGACTCCAATTCAAACTCATCTTTTGATTTAATGACAGGATAGAGATCTGTCTTGACCTTCCTCTTAGTAATTGAGTTCATGCCTTTGGTATCAAAGGTCTTGTTTATACTATTTTTATTCCTCGCTGATATGGCTGCATAGAATACAACGCACTTCTTAAGCATGTCCTCTTCCGATTCATCAAAAAGACCATAGTGAATCATATTTCTTGCATCATATAAGTCCCTGGCTGCAGCTCTGCTTAACAGTGCATTCATCTTACTTCCATATATCTCAATTGGAGCAAGAGACTTCACCTTATATTCACTGGAGAAATGCTCAGTTATGATGGGTCTTTCTTCCACTTCAAGAACGTGGGACCGTAAAGAGTAATTAACTTCAATCTTGATATTATCCTTATTCCCGCTCGCTCCCATGTAATCATAGACACATGAGTCCAAGCTATGAGGATTTTTCGTCTTGGGATTTTTCGAATAACCCTGAGAAATCATATAGCGATCAATAGTATTATTAATACCCTCTCGACTTTCTAGCATTTCTTCTCTATTGCTAGTGATTAAATAATCCAAATCTATATCTACAGAAAGACGTGGCAAGTTGAAAATCGTAAGATTAATTGCTGTCCCACCTTTTAGTGCAAGACTATCTTTTAAAATTGGATTTGTGTTTAAATATTTCAGAATGTCCGCTAGCCTCGTTACCTTTTCTAGTGTATCCCTCACAAATCCTAATTCTTCAGCTTTTTTCCCTAAATATATAATGTCATAATTAGACAAGTATGTCGCCTCCTTGATCCGTCATTTCAAATAACCCATCAGGTACCATCAGTTCCCATTCCCTGTTATAGGAGCTATCTTCCTTTGCTTCACTCACAAGGTACCGTCTGCTTTTTCCTATTTTACCTTTGCAATATTCTATGAACTCCTTTGAAAGCTGCGTCTCCTTTCGATAATGATCTAGGAGATATCCTACCCGTTGATAAAGACCTTGGGTATCATATATATCAAGATACCTTATAAGCTTCTTTTCATCCAAGTAATGGATCCCTTCAAGGCAGTTCAGCAGTTCTTCAAATCCACCTATTTTATTGAAATCCCTTATGCTGTCAACAACTGTCCGTTCCATATCAGTTATTCTAACCCCAGTGGTGTTCTTTGCTTCAAAAACGCCTTCACTCATTCTAGATGCAACATACTTATAAATTACATGATTATATTCAAAGTGATTAAACTTTGTTTCAGATGAAACATACACTTCATAAAACACTTGATTCGCCAGCCCATAATATTCAAAAGCACTATGGTGCGAGATGTACGCAGTATCGGTTATGGCGCAAGCGATTTGATAACGAGTTGCTACAAGCTGCCTTGTTGTTGGATTTACAACAGAATAGATATTCTTTCTGACCTTTCTAACAAGGTCTCTTTTCATCAAACGATTTAGCTGAGTATATGCTGTCTTCTCATTACCTGCTAGCTTCTTTACATCATCGATTGTAAAAACCGGATACTTCGCCAATTCAGTAAATACATCCACTCATCTCACCTCTTTTTACTTTTGGCATGATTTTCTTCCCGATTGAAGAATAACGTTCTATTTTTAAAATTTTATAGCGATTCAACTGATTGCTATTCATCTTTTTTTAATTTTAGCACGTTATTCTTCACAAGTAAATAAAATCGTTCTATTTTTAAAATAAATAATTAACCAAGAATCTCTTTTGAATCTTCCTTGGTTTGTTGCATAAGAATAAAGCCACTCAGTGGGTTTTGCTTATCGTTCTCCTATTTTATGTGTAATGAAACTCCAAACCACGGATGCTTTTACGCACCCGTAACATAAGTTTGGGAGGTTGGTTGAGAAATGTCCCCTTTATTATTTAATCTTCTTGAAAGGTTCACACAAAGTTCAAATTCCCATCATTCAAAATCCACCTTCATATTTCATAATATGACTATAGAACAATTTGAAGGAGGAAAATCATGTCACAAAACAATAATTTCAATTATATATTCGAAAGAGTTGAAAAAAAATACATGTTGTCTGAAATTTTATATAAAAGGCTATTAAAATCAATTTCAGATCACATGTCTGCCGATGAATACGGATTGTCGACCATATGCAATATATACTATGATACACCAAATTATGATTTAATAAGAAATTCCATCGAAAAGCCAGTGTATAAAGAAAAGCTTCGCTTGAGAGGCTATGGCGCTCCATCAAAAAAGGATACAGTATTTCTTGAAATAAAGAAAAAATACAAAGGCGTTGTTTACAAAAGAAGAATTTCTTTATCTCTCCAGGAAGCTTCAAACTATCTTAACAATGGCATCAAGCCAAGCTCAAGAGGTCAAATCCTAAATGAGATAGATTACTTCATTGGTTTTTACAAGCCTGAGCCAAAGCTGTTTTTAGCCTATGACAGGATTGCATATTTTGACAAAGAGAATCCAAGCTTAAGAATCACCTTTGATAATAACATCAGAAGCAGAGAATATGATTTAAATATGGAAAAGGGCACTTACGGAGAGACTCTTTTGAATGACGGGTTTTGTTTAATGGAAGTAAAAACAACAGATTCCATGCCATTATGGCTAGTGCGAATTCTATCGGAATTGGCAGTATATCCGAAATCATTCTCTAAATACGGAAACATATATAAAGAAAACTTAATAGAAAACAGGAGGAGGCAAAAATGTTTACAAGTATTTTAAGCACTGCGGAAAGCAGCCTCACAATTTCAGATGCCTTAATCGCCACATCAGCGTCCTTAATATTGGGACTTGTAGTTTCACTGACATATATGAATAGCGGCTCCTACTCAAAAAACTTTGTCATCTCGCTGGTAATGCTGCCTGCATTAGTGCAGATAGTGATAATGATGGTAAACGGAAATCTGGGAACGGGTGTTGCCGTCATGGGAGCCTTCAGCTTGGTAAGATTCCGTTCCCTTCCTGGGAGCTCCAAAGAAATTTCAACAATATTCTTTGCGATGGCGGTAGGTCTTTCAACTGGTATGGGATATGTATCCTTCGCAGCAGTAATTACGGTTATACTTTCTCTAGCACTTCTTCTATTGTCAAAAACAAATTTTGGCGGCGGAGAAACCTCAACAAAAGAGCTTAAGGTTACTATACCGGAAAACCTTAACTATACAGCTATATTTGATGACTTGTTTGAAAAATATACTAAAAGCGCTGTGCTGGAAAAGGTCAAGACTACAAATCTTGGAAGCATGTTTGATCTTCATTACCACATAGATTTGAAGGATAAATCCCTGGAAAAGGCATTTATAGACGAAATCAGATGCAGGAATGGAAATTTGACTATATCCTGCAATGAAAGCCAAACAACAAAGGACGAATTATAAAAGATTATTTTAAAATAAGGAGATAACATCATGTTTAGAAAATATATTAAAATCTTAAAAGTATTGATCATTGCAGTGAGCCTATTTTTTTTATTGACCGCATGCAGCACGGACGAATCAACCGGTTCTAGCAGCAAAGATATAGGAGCTTCAGAGGCTTCAGAAGTTACCATACCCGCATCCGAATTTGACCTTTCATGGGAAAATGATACTCTTAACTATATCAATCTCGAAGGATCATCGCTGTCTTTTGACGGTGCAGGAGCGGTAATTTCGGAAAACACCGCAACTATAACAGCTTCAGGAACCTATGTCCTTGAAGGGAACCTGGACAATGGACAAATAATAGTGGACGTAGCCACAAAAGGAGCTGTTAAGCTCGTTTTAAAAAATGCAAATATTAATTGCTCTGACAACGCTCCTATCTACGTCAAAGAAGCCAGTGCAGCAATACTGATCTTGGCTGATGGTACGGAGAATACTCTTTCTGACGGAGAAGTCTATAGCTTTTCAAACGATTCGGACGACGAACCAAATGCCACCTTGTTCAGTAAAGATGATTTAATTATAGCTGGAGAGGGCTCTCTTTTGATAAATGCCAACTATAATAACGGCATTACAGGAAAGGATAATTTATATATTGAAAGCGGAAATATATACATCAATGCTGCCGATGACGGAATTGTTGGCAAGGACATGGTTACTATAAAAAACGGCAGCATTACAATTACAGCTGCTGATGATGGTATAAAATCATCAAATGATTCCGATACAGAAAAAGGCTACATATTGATTTACGACGGCAATTTTGAGATCACGGCAGGTTCAGATGCTATGCAAGCCGAAACTTCCCTTACAATATACGATGGAGTATTTAATTTAACCACCGGCGGAGGAAGTGAAAACAGCAGCACTCAAGCAGAAAAAACAAATCCTTGGGGCAGTTGGAGCACAGCAGCCGAAGCTGAGGACTCTCAGAGCGCAAAGGGTATCAAGGCAGGCAGTGATATTTCAATATTAGGAGGAGCCTTCACAATTGACTCTGCCGACGATTCAATTCATAGCGACGGAACTCTTCTTATCGAAAAGGGAGATTTTATAATCTTTTCCGGAGATGATGGTATTCATGCAGATACGGAAATAACTATCAATGGAGGAGATATACTTATAAAAACAAGCTATGAAGGAATAGAAAGCGCTGTAATCACCATAAATGGCGGAAACATTGACATTACTGCAAGCGATGACGGGATTAATGCCGCGGGAGGCAACGACGGTTCTTCCATGAACGGAAGACCAGGGCAAAATACTTTTTCATCTTCAAGCAACTACGCTATATATATCAATGGTGGCAATATAACTATAAACGCTGCCGGAGACGGTATAGATGCAAATGGATCCATTTATATGACCGATGGCGTTGTAATCGTATATGGTCCTACTACTAGCAGAGATGGGGCTTTGGATTACGATCAAATTTTTGAGATTAGTGGAGGAACTCTCATTGCGGCAGGCAGCGCAGGTATGGCTCAAGCCCCGTCGAGCAGCTCTTCTCAAAACAGTATAGCCTTTACTTATGCTTCAACACAAAAGGCTGGCACAGAAGTAACCCTTAAGGATTCATCTAAAAATATCTTGATTAGCTTCGCCCCTGAGAAAGACTTCCAGCATGTTATAGTATCTTCACCTGAAATCAAAACCGGAGAGACTTATATATTAGGTGAAGCTGAGTTTACCGTATCGGCAGCGGTTACAAATCTCGGTGAATCTGGTGCTGCTACAAATATTAGAGAGCAGAGAGGCTCTGCCCCCGGCGAAGGAAAAACAAGGCCTGAAGGTGTTATGCCTGAAAACAAGGCTCCGGTAGAACAGCCTACTTCATAGACAAGATTCTTGAATTCGGGTGGAGTTTTACACTCCATCTGAACCTTAGAAGCCTTTACGCCGGGACTTTACAGTGTTAATCTCCCGTTTATGGAAACGGGAGTCTTAGCACTTTTAGTCATCGAACAAATTAAGATAAAGATACATGCTTATCAAATATATGCTTATGAAAAATAATATAAAAGAAACTATTTGTGTAGTATAATTGATTTCGAGGTGAACAATATGTTTAATATATTGATTGTGGATGACGAGGATAAAATACGATCCCTTATAAAAAAATATGCCCAGTTTGAAGGTCATCGCGTATCAGAGGCTATAAATGGCATGGACGCAATAGAGCTTTGTAGAAAAGAAGCCTTTGATATAATAGTTATGGATGTAATGATGCCTGAGCTTGACGGATTTTCTTCTGTCAAGGCAATCCGCAAAAGCTGCAGTACTCCAGTTATAATGCTCTCGGGGTAGTGTAAAGTAGGATATGAAAAACCACGCTAGAAAAAATATCCCAAACAAGGGATAGGAAACCCAAAATTGAGTTGGCAAAACTCAGTGCGCCGCTCTTGACAGCAATACAAATCAATGCTGAGAAAGAATTACGACGGCGAGAAACTCAAGAACAGAAAATTCATCACGTCGTAAGCCCGGCATTGTAGCATTGATTGATATTTAGCCCTCAAGAGTAAACCGAAATCTAAGATTTCGGCGGCTTTTATACTCCGGCTCAAAATCTAAGAACAGAAGTTAGGAGGGCGCAAGAGACTGACAAGTCTTTTGACCGAGATAGATAAGCAACTGCCATTTAGCAGGCATATTATCGGCCCCCTCCAAGAGAGCTGCTTTATTTAAGACGTTGTAGTTTTTGGATTTGTGAGGACGAAGAAAGTTGTAGTATGCAACCCAAAGGGAAACAGCATAGTTTGCTCCATCGAAGTTATCGTAGCCACAGGAACAACGGTAAGTAGCTTTAAAGGTACGATTGAGACGCTCGACCATCTGCTTGTAAGGCCTAAACTCCGTGGAAACAGCATCGTCGTTGGTCAGTCCAATAACTTGAGTTACGTCAAAGTCGAGAGGGTTCTCATCTTTAAGAGCAAACTGCTGTGCAGCAAGTGGGTATGCACTGTAGCCATCGGCAATGAACTTAAAATTTTTGGAGATTTCTTTGATTTTCCGAAAAGCCATGCGCATAGCAAGGATACAGGGGCCGACAGTTCGGTTGTCAGAAACCTGATAGCCAATGACGGATCTTGAGACTGCATCCATGATGAACCAGATATAGCCTTTGATACCCTTTACTTTGATATATGTTTCATCTGCGATGAAAACATCGGACTTTTGGTAGTCATAGTGATCAACAAAAGGTTTGATGACGACTGCAGCAGTGGTACAGTAGTTGGCAACCATAGTGTGGGAAATTTGGATGCCGTAAAGATCATCAAGAGCCCGAGCGGTTTTTCTAAGAGACAGACCAAGGTTGACGTGGAAAGTCAGACAAAGAGACATGATGTGGGCGTTATTTTTCTTAAACTTAAGCGATGAAGCATTTTTAGGCAGTGAATCAAGGTCCATGGAGAAGAAGTCTACAGAGAATTCTCTGTACAAGTATCTAAGCTTGTACTTGTGCTTCTCATTGTTCTTGATGACATCAGGGGCAAGCTTCTTCAACTCACGCTGATAGTAGGAACATTTGTCGTTGATGCACTTGTGAATGGTGAAGAATCTACGATGTTTGACTGGTGAGAGCATACGCCCGCAGTAAGGACATTTGAGCTTTAAGGGTTTTGTGGCCGGCGCACCTTTAACAAAA
This sequence comes from uncultured Eubacteriaceae bacterium, assembly GCA_964582705.1. GTDB lineage: Bacteria > Bacillota > Clostridia > Eubacteriales > Alkalibacteraceae > Alkalibacter. The sequence goes on from CAZOTE010000048.1 coordinate 9,691, forward strand.
GTCTGACCGCAGACCTTGCACTGGAACTGACCAATACCGCCGTTGTTATCGTACAGATAATGATGTGTAGCATCACAGCAGGGGCATGAAACATCATCAGGTATAGACTGACCATTTCGACGCTGAACAGGTTTTATCTTCTTGCCATACTTCCACTCGTAGTAAGCCAGAAGGAATCGCCAGTCCTGCTTTAATAAAGTTTGTATGATGGGAAGTTTGTCGATCTTGAATTTTTGGTATTTTGGGGAATGGATTTCGTCGTAAGACCATTGTCTAATCGGGATGTATTTGGAGATAAACATAACCATCCAGCGAATGTATTGGTTTTGGTATTGAATAATGGTAAGTAAACGAAGTATAATGTTATCCATAGCAATGACACCTCTCGTGTTTATAATTGGTTGTGTGGTAACTCTAATTATACTTCTAATGAGGGGGTCATTGCGTTTTTATTGCGAAAAGCTGTGAAACCCTTGAAAATAAAAGTTTTAGAAAAAACTCGTAGTGCCAAACTTGACACTACGGCTCTCGGCAAGAGGAGAGGAATATGATAAAATACATGGCTTTGAGCTTGGAATTGATGATTATGTTGTTAAGCCCTTTTCTCCAAAGGAGCTCATGATGCGTATAGATGCCATCATGAAGAGAGTAAAAAGAACTTCGTCAGATAATCATTCCATATATAAAAAAGATGGATTAACCATCGATTTTACGGCAAGAAAAGTACTTATAGACAATGAGAACATAGAATTGTCTCCTAAAGAATATGATTTGCTTTTTTATTTTGTATCAAATAAAAACATTGCCCTTTCAAGAGAAAAGCTAATTACAGAGGTATGGGGCTATGATTACTACGGAGATAACCGTACCCTTGACACCCATATTAAGCTTTTAAGGAAAAGTCTCGACAAATACAGCGATCTTATTGTCACCGTCAGAGGTATCGGCTACCGATTTGAGGAATAGTTATGAAAAACGCCAGCATTAAACTTAAAATCTTTACATATTTAACGGGATTTTGTGCCATATTACTTATATTACTATGGCTTTTTCAAGTTGTTTTTTTAGACAATTTTTATAGAAGCATCAAAATATCTGAGGTTGAAAGCAGTGCGGATTATATAGCAAAAAATCTCGACAATCCAGATTTGTATTACCTCATCGATGATTTGTCAACCTCTAAAGACATAAGCATTGAGCTCCTTTCATCAACAGGCGTTGTTGAATACTCAACTTATACCTCTAGAGATTCTACACTTCAAAAAATGAGCTTTCAGGAAAAGACAAATCTTATTGAACAAACCCTTTTAAACAATGGAGAGCTTCTGCTTTTTTATAATCCTGCCGCCTTTAGTCCTGATGGCGGATTTGATCCAAACAAGCTTTTCCCCAAGGATAGAGTACCGGACAGAGGACTTTTTGAAACTGTAATATTTTCAAAAATAGTATCCGACAAAACCGGAACCTCATATATGGTTATTATAAATACACTAATTGGACCTGTAGATGCTACAGTAAACACTTTAAGAGTTCAGCTTTACTATATTACAGCCTTTATGATTTTTTTCTCTCTTCTCTTGTCCTTTATAATAGCAAAAAAAGTTTCAAAGCCCATAGAAAAAATCAATAACTCTGCAAAAATATTGTCTTCAGGAAATTACAGTATTTTTTTTGACGGCAGCGGCTACAAAGAAATCAGCGAGCTTTCAGACACCTTAAATTATGCCGCAAAGGAGCTTTCCAAGGTTGAAGGCTTAAGAAAGGAGCTTATAGCAAATGTATCCCACGACCTTAGGACTCCGTTGACTCTTATAGGCGGCTATGCAGAAGCAATGCGCGATCTGCCGAATGAAAACACATCAGAAAATGCTCAGATAATAATAGACGAGACTAAACGCCTGACTACTTTGGTTAATGACATGCTTGATATATCTACGCTTCAAGCAAATATGCAACTGGCAAACATTTCATCCTTCAACCTGACTGATACAATTAAAAAATCAATTAACAACATGTGTGAGCTTTTAAAAAAGGACGGTTACGGGATAGATTTTATTTCTAGTGAGACGGTCACTCTGAAAGGAGACGAAACCAGGATTACCCAAGCTTTTTATAATTTGTTGGTAAATGCCATTAATTACACAGGCGCTGACAAAAAAATAATAGTATCACAAGTATTAAAAGGAGATTCCGTTAGAATTGAAGTGACTGATACAGGAGATGGAATTGCTCTGGCGGATTTGCCATATATATGGGACAGATACTACAAATCAGATAAAAACCATAAACGCGGATTGACTGGAACAGGACTTGGTCTGTCTATAGTCAGATCAATAATAGATATGCACAAGGGCAACTATGGCGTAGAATCCAAAGAAGGCGAAGGAAGCACCTTCTGGTTTGAATTGAAAATATAAGTTAGATGCTGACTGTGCCATTTTATCCCTGTCTTTGACACCTGTAAGAATCGAGTAGGAGGGAAAATTGAATAATTTTTCCCGACCTCTCACACCACCGTACGTACCGTTCGGTATACGGCGGTTCCCAAGTTTACGCATTTACAGATTTCAAGCATGTTAGCAACAGGAGTATACCCTCCATATTGCCCGCTTAAATACATCCTAATTGCATTTAACTTAAATTCTTTTGAGTATGTTTTTTTCTTTATAGAATCGCCCACTTAAATCCCCCCTTAATTGAAGTATACAAAATTTACTATCTAACGTCTACCTTTTGGGGTACTGTTCAAATCCTGGGTCAGTTTTAAGTATAAATCAACAAGTGGATTGGGCCGGTGATCCCCTTTACGTAACGAACAACATCACTGGAGAAGCTATGAAAGCGTATCTGTTTGTAGCAAGCCTTCCTTGTAGTCTTTACGGTTATGCAGAGGCCTTCCCGGACATGAAATCAAACCACTGGATTGAAGCTCATATCCATGCTTATAAGTACTTCGGAGGCGTCTTATTCCGGACAACCTTAAGACAGGCGTCATTAAAAACACGCGAACCGAATTGATACTTAATCGTTCCTATCATGAAATGGCTGAATTTTATGGCACGGCAATTATTCCGGCAAGACCCAGGTCACCTAAAGACAAGCCCTCCGCTGAAGGAACCGTTGGTGTAATGGCTACTTGGATTGTTGCAGCACTACGCAATCGAAAGTTTTTCTCTTATACTGAACTGAACAAGGCAATCCGTGAAAAACTCGAAGAGTTTAACGAGAAACCTTTTCAGAAAAAGGACGGAAGCAGACGTATTGCTTTCGAACAGGAAGAAAAACCATTCCTGATGCCTTTGTCTGCTTCCCAGTATGAAACAGCGATCTGGTCAGATGCCACCATACAATCCGATTATCTCATAACTGTGGGCAATTGCAAATATTCAGTGCCTTACGAATACATCGGCAAAAAGGTTGAAATTCGAACTACTGAGAAGTGCATCGAGGTATTCTATCATCACTTACGGATTGCTTCTCATACCCGAGTTGATTATTCACCCGAACCGATATATACACCAGAGCACATGCCGGAGAATCATCGGAAATACCTGAATTATAATGCAGACTCTTTTATTCAATGGGCAACGGACATCGGCAATTCGACAACAACTGTAATCAAAAATTTTCTTTATTCTCATAAAGTAGAACAGCAAGGATATAAATCTTGTGCATCATTGATGAAGTTATCCGATCGTTATTCAACAAAGCGATTGGAAGCAGCTTGCGAAAAAGCATTATCCTATACACCAAGCCCTAGTCTTAAAAATATTACAACCATTCTTAAAAATGGACAAGACAAGGTGAGTTCCAAAGCTAAAAAACCGAAATCCTCTGCACAGTATGGTATTACTAGAAATTCGTCATACTGCAGGGGAGGTGAAAAATAATGCTGAAACAGGCTACCATTGATAAACTTCATGAAATGAGAATGTCCACTATGGCAAGATATTTTGAACAACAATGCAGCTCTCATGACTTTGATGATTTTTCATTTGAAGACCGTTTTAGCATGTTGGTCGACAAAGAGTGGGACAAACGCAGATCCAATAAAAAGCAAAGACTCATTCGATCTGCAGATTTCAGGTTTCCTGGAGCATGTAAGGCTGGTATACGCGTATTGGTAGTGAAGATGATGCCATCCTTTCGGATGCCATCGTTGATCGGATTATTCCGAACTCCTACGAGATTATGATAGAAGGGAATATCTCCATGCGAGAGCGCCATGGTATTCATCAAGTCTCACCAAATGATGCCGATCTTAAATAATGTATGAATGTCAATGAATAAGTTTACCACTAAATCTTAAAAGGTTACTTGCTATTGCACTCTGTCCGGACGACCCGCATTCGTTGAGCGGACAGAGTGCTTAAAATAAGCGGTCAACGTGCACTTTTTGATCGGCGTACTCATTAATCATCAGGCCGTGAATTAAGGATGCTTTTACACATCCTTAATATCATTTTTGGCGGCTGGTTGAGAAGTGTCCCTTTTAGTTAATGTGCAATCTCCTTTCGGGCATGAAAAAAGACACCCCATTTTGGAGTGCCTAAAAAGGCTCGTAAATTTTATTTTATTCTGTCTTGTGCCATTTTATAAACCTTTTCATCATCTCTAATAGAAATAATGATAATTCGCATTTTTTTATCATCTCGGACAATGCTATAAACAACACGAATTCCTGCATCTTTAAGTTTGAGCTTTTGATACCCTGCCAATTTGGATGTATTATGATTTCCGAGTGGTTTACCATAACCTCCCTCAGTATAGGGCAGTGGGTTTTTTGACACCTTTTTTATCGCCTTCAAAACGAGTAGCCGTTGACTTCCGTCAAGATCTTTCAAATCATCATTCGCATCTTCTGTATATTCAACTTGCCATTCGCTCATTCAATTTCTACCTCGATATCATCAAGGTCAGAATCACTTATTCCAAGCTCTGCCAGAACTTCATCTGATGTAATGTACTTTCCTTTAGCTGCTGCAACCCTTTTTTCTGCCTCAAAGTACAACACGTAATCTTCTAAGGCTTCCATCATTTCTTCATAACGAGAAGGACTCATAAGAACACTTATAGGCTCATTATTTTTCAGTACATATTTAACTCCAATTTTGTCAACCTCTTTAAAAATCTTAGTTGCTTCTCCTCGATTAAAACGCGAAATCGACACTAGTGAATTTCGAATGCTACCTATTGGCACTTTCTCTTTAATCATACTACTCACGTATAATTAAATCATCATTAGATGGTGATTTAATTAATTCCTT
>CAZOTE010000049.1:0-14888 GCA_964582705.1 uncultured Eubacteriaceae bacterium
GTCTTGGAATCAACTTTTTAATGTTGACCTTTAAGCTTACCAAAACAATGAATGTTGATATTTGGAACTATTGGCAGTTTGCATTCATAGGGGCTGCTGTACACTTTGTAACTGGAAGTTTGGTATTGGCATTGGTAGCGGCAGGTTTAGCATCTGCGCTGGCCTTAGTTTTAGCAGATTATACTGCACCTTTGATCGAAGAATTTTTTGGGATGCCAGGTATGTCCTTTCCACACTTGACAGCATTAGGATTCTTGCCTTTGGCTATTCCTTTGAACTATTTAATTGATAAAATACCCGGAATAAATAAAATTAATGTAAGTGCAGAGGATGTTCAAAAGAAATTTGGAATTTTTGGGGAACCGGTAATGATGGGACTTTTCATAGGTGCTATTCTTGGTTTCTTAGCTGGATTTGAAATAGGGGCAATTTTGCAACTAGCAATTACAATGGGAGCAGTTATGTATTTGATGCCCAAAATGGTTGCCATACTTATGGAAGGATTGATTCCGATTTCGGAAGCAGCAAGAGAGTTTATGTCAAAAAGATTTGGGGACAGAGATATATATATTGGACTTGACGCAGCAGTGGCGCTTGGAGAACCATCTGTAATAGCTGTAGGTTTGGTCTTGGTTCCAATTACAATAATTCTAGCTTTAATAATACCAGGTAATACAGTGCTTCCGTTTGCTGACTTAGCGGTAATCCCATTTCTTGTATGTTTGGTAGCTGCTTTATGTAGAGGAAATATAGTAAGATCGGTATTGGTTGGCACCATTATTATGGCACTAGTACTAGTAATAGCAACCGATATCTCGCCGATTCAGACCGTTCTTGCGCAAAATGCAGGTATTGATTTTCCTGAAGGAGCGACGCAGATTGCAAATCTGGACAGAGCAAACTTTATAACATGGGCATTTATAAGAATATTTGGGATATTTGGTTAGACAAAAATTTGAAATATGATGTTTGCAGACAGGACATAGATCAAAGATTCATCTAACCACAAAATATTATATCAAAAAAACGCTTAAACATTAAGTGATTAGATCTAATTAAAGAAATTATTTTCAAAACAATAAAAGGCTATGGGGGAAGTATTATGAAGATAACCAAGGAAGAACTGGCAAAGTATATTGATCATTCATTGTTAAGGGCACAGTTGACCAATGACGAGATAATAGAAGGATGTAACTATGCTAAAGAGTTAAATTGTGTATCAGTATGTGTAAATTCAAACAGAGTTAAAATGGCTGCCGAGATTTTAACTGGTAGCAGTACAGCTGTCGGTACTGTCGTTGGCTTTCCATCAGGTGCTCATACCAGCTATATAAAAGCTAAGGAAACTGAAGAAGCTTATAACAATGGAGCTGTAGAAATTGATATGGTAATTGACATAGGTGCCATGAGGTCGGGAGATTATGATTTTGTAAGAGAAGACATTAAAGCAGTTGTAAAAGCCTCGCCTGCTATTGTGAAAGTCATATTGGAAAATGCATACCTCACAAAAGAAGAAATCGCAATAGCAAGCAAGCTGTGCGAAGAAGCTGAGGCGCATTACGTAAAAACTTCAACAGGATTTGCAATGAGTGGCGCAATTCTAGAGGATATTATGATAATGAAAAATGCAGTGTCAAATAAAATGAAAGTTAAGGCCGCTGGAGGAATAACAGATTTGAAATTTGCTTTGGAGCTGATAGAAGCAGGTTGTACCAGACTAGGTACAAGCAAAACAGCTCAAATATTGGCCGAATTAGATTAAACACTTTTAAAACTGCTCTGTCATATTTTACAGAGCAGTTTTGTATTTATCATGGAAATACAAAATCTTGGTTGTGTGTCCTTTGGATACGACACTGAGATTGTTTTTTGCTCAAGATGAAAACAGATAATTATAGACACCTCCTGGCCGTATTTTCTTCGATGCAGCATTTTTGACTCAAACTTTCCAAATTAATAGATAAGCTTCTGACTTATATATAGATCCACATAATTGCAGGGTCAGCACCGACATAAGTAATAAGTTTGAAACTAGATTATACTTTGCACATTCAGGGTAATATTTTAATACCGGTGGTTTTAACGATATGAAAAAAACACAAATGGACTCGAAAGGAGCAAAAAAATGATCAAGGTATTGCGATTAACTGATATGGGTAAAAGCGATCGTGGATGGTTAAAAAGCATATTTCATTTTTCGTTTTCTGAATATTACAATCCGGATAAGATGGAGTTTGGTGTATTACGGGTAGTCAATGATGATATAGTCCAGCTTGAAAATGGGTTTGAAACGCATCCCCATAAAGATATGGAGATAATATCCTACGTAGTTTCGGGTGAATTGACTCACGGGGACAGCATGGGAAATAAGAAAGTCGTAACAAGAGGCCAAGTTCAATATATGAGTGCCGGGAAAGGCATATACCACAGCGAGCACAACCAGGGAAAAGAACCGTTGAGATTTATACAGATTTGGATTAAGCCGGATGCAAAAAATCACGACCCGAATTACGGGGATTGCCGATTTGCCTGGGATGATAGGAAGAATAAATGGCTTCACATGGTATCTGGGAAAAAAGGCGAAGCTCAGATACAAGTCAACCAGGATGCAAATATTTACTCTTTAGAGTTGGATGAGGGTAGAGAAATCACTTTCCCTGTCGAGAGGGGAAGGCAAGGCTACCTAGTGCAATTAGAGGGCTCTTCAGTCATCAATGGATTTAATCTAGCGGAGAGGGAAGCTATGGAGATAGTAGAGGAAGAGATATCTGTTAAGGCAGAAAAAACTTCTCATTTTCTGATTATCGAAATGAAGAAGTCAGATTGAATCTATGTGCAAAATCCTTAAGCGACCAAGTGCAATTTACAGCTTAAAGAAATGACGCATTGGATATGAGCTTCGATCGACCTTATAAGGTATAAATACGCAATATAAAGATTTGAGAATTAAAACGTGAATATTTTAAAGCTTTCTTCACAATATCTTCATAACTTTAGGGTATATTGATTGTATAGCGATAACATACGCTGAAATGAATTGTTATCATTTTATTAGAATTAAGCAATAGTGGGGTTATCCCACTTGAGACGACCGCTGTTGCTTTTATTCTATAAAATACATTAAAATAATTTGGAGGAATATTATGAAACTAAAATTAATAATCGCATTGCTTGTTGTTTCCATTGTCTTGTTCGCTGGATGCACGACTTCTGATCCAGACCCAACAAACGGTGACAACGATGCAGTAACGGCTGCTTCACTAGTTGAGGATGCTGAGGTATTTGAAGCTTCGATAGGAAGTGAAGGCACCTGGATCATAGCAATACTTAATGATATAACATCAGAAAATGAGCTTGTCATTGAAGGAGAGTTTTATAACAGAGACGATGCCAGTACTGAACTTTATAGGAAAATCGCTCTTTACGCTCAGGATGCAGATAGAAATGTAACGGACAGATATACTCTTGTTGCGCCTAAGCTTACAGTTATAAGCCCAAATACCAGAATACAAAGCGGAACATTCGTAGGAGATGTTTACGTGGAGTCGGAAGGCTTCACATTGACTGATGCGACAATCGAAGGAAATCTCTACTTTACAAGTCAGGAAATCATGGATAGCTTCGTTAATGAAGATAGCGAAGTTACCGGAGAGATTCTAGTAGAAACTAAATAATTAATAATTAAAAGTGGCTGTACTTCAATATACTTTGAGGTTCAGCTTTTTAAATACCAGCTTGGTTATAAGTGTCGGACTATGAGAAAGAGATACTCTGCCCAAACGGAGCCGCTCTTATGCATTGTAATAATCATCAGATTATTTTATAATTGTTAATGAGAGTGCATATAAAACGTCTACAGGCCTTGAATGCAGATTCAGGGCTGAATTTTTTATAAGAAGTACGGAGGAAGCAGATTGAGTCTTTTTCAGATTATCCCACAAGATTTTTTCAAGATACTTACAAGTAAATATAAAGAGGTTTACATAGACTGTCTTAGAATCATCTACAATACCTACAAGACTGAGCTTTCCTTTGGCGTTGAGAGGGAAGTGATTTTATACGAGCTGGAAGGCTATTTCGACAACAGGACAGAAGAAATGGTCTTTGACGAAGATGGAGACGAGATTGCAAAGGATTCTCGTGCCAAGGCAAGCGCGATCCTAAGAAGGCTAAAAGACAGCGGATGGATAGAGTACGAGCAGTCGAATGACTACAAGATCAAAGTGAATATGCACGACTACGCGGCAACTATGACGGAGACCTTCAACAAGATTATAAAAAATGATGAGATGGAGTACCAAAGCGTCGTCTCCCAGATTCACGCTACCTTGTACAATATGGAGGGCTATGTTAAGCCTTATGAATATATCATAAAAAAAGTAATTGAAAATACCGAAGAATTGATGATAGGCCTTAAAAAGCTAAATACCAACATCAAAAAGCACATAGAGGCAATAACAAACGAAAAATCAGCAGGAGAGATTGTGCAGGATTTTTTCGTATACCAAAGGGAAATTGGATCTAAAGCATACCACAGAATTAAGACCAGCGACAACATATCCCACTTTAGGTTCGCCATAATCGAAAAACTGTACGAGTTCTTAAATGATGAGGGAATTTTCAAAAGAGGGGTAGCAGGATTTATGGAAATCGAGCAGGTCGAAGATGAAAAAGAAGCATACGATCAGCTCAGAAACAAGGTCCTAGGAATCATATCTGCTTTTAGGAACTACGACGACATAGTATCTGAAATTGACCACAAGCACACCAAGTACTTAGGCAGCGCAGTGGCGAGAGCGAAGTTCTTGCTTACAAATACAAACAATGCAGAAGGAAAGATAAACAGGATACTTGCCTATATATCCGATGAATTGAACTCTGATGAGTTGATTAACCTAAATGATGAATTCATAGAAGGGATCTTCGGGATTTTCAACATATTTCCTCAAAGCTACATAGACGGAGACTCATTATACGTCATGCCGATTTCACGGAAGATGTCTCTGCCCGAAGTGCTTGGTGACAGACTTGGGATAAGCGAAGAAGAAAGAGCTGTCAGAAAGCTGGCATTGCAGGAACAAAGCAAGAACAGATTCTCCCGAAAGAACATAAACGCTTACGTGGAAGAGCTTCTAAAGGATAATAAGGCAGTACTCGCCTCAACCCTCCCCTTGGAGTCGAAGCGAGACATGATAAAAGTGATTTTTGTAAGTCTATATGGAAGGGATAAAAAATCTTTATACAGGGTTATTCCTCTAGAAGACGCTATAAGTGTCAATGAGTTTAAGTTTAAGGATTTTCTTATCGAAAGGTGTGAAAAGTAGGGATGGAAATATTTGCTGAAAGCCAGGTGCAAAAAGAGAAGTTCAAAATAGCTGCCAACAAGCTTTTAAACAGCTGTTTCATAATAAAGAAAAAAGAGGATACCCGTAGCGATTATATCTTTATTCTTCAAAATAAGGAGATGTTTACAGAGTATTTCGATCTTTTAGGTTATAGTCTAGTAATAAACGAGACACAGGGTGTAATAGCTTTAAATAGCTCTACAGGGACGGGAAGACTTAGGCTTAAAAAGATTGAAAGCATAATACTGCTGATATTAAGGCTTTTATATATTGAAAAGCGAAAGGATCTAAGCCTTACAGAAGAGGTAATGGTTCTTAGCGAGGAGATTCATCAAAAGTACAGCATGCTTAAGATTCAAGCAAAGCCTAACCTAGATAAGACGACATTTAGAGAGGCGGCCAGGCTTTTTAAAAAGTATAATATGATTTTCCCGATTGACAGGGACGTGACCATGGCTGATGCAAGGATAAAGATATATCCTTCAGTGCTCCTAGCCATTCCCAACGACAATCTAAACAATATTTATGAAGCTGTAAATGAAAGGCTGAATCAATATGCAATGGGAGGCGAGTCGAATGATGATGAAGAAACTGGTCAGGATTAGGCTTATAAACTGGCATTACTTTGTCAATGAAACCATCAATATCAACGGCTCGGTCCTAATTAGCGGTGAAAATACAGCGGGAAAGTCGACAGTCCTAGATGGCATAAAACTTGTGCTTACCACAAACTACAGAAAATTCAATACCGCTGCTAATGAAAAAAGCAGCAGGAATCTAAAGGGATACGTAAGGTGCAAGGTTGGAAATGAAGACAGCACCTATATCAGAAAAGGTAGCGTCATTACCTATGTGGCACTTGAATTCTTTGAAGAGAAAACCTCAAGGTATTTTACTATTGGGGTCAAAATCGATTCACCTGATGAAGAAAGCAGGCTTAACATAAAGTGGTACAGAGAAGAATGCAAGCTAGATGAGCTTAACTTCATAACTGGAGGCAGGCCTTCCACAAGTGATGAATTCAGGAAGAAGGATAAAAAAGTCAATTTGGTGTCTCAGGTATCGGAAGCTAGGGCTAGATTTGGCCAAAGGCTTGGAAACCTCGAAGACCGATTCTTTGACATGATCCCAAAATCTCTGGCATTTAAGCCAATGGACAACGTTAAGGATTTTATAAACAAGTTCATACTCCCTGAAAACCCCATAGAGGTAGAGACTCTCAGAAATAATATCGCATCATTAAAAGAGCTTGAAGATCTTATGGATGCCACCAGCAAGAAAATATCAGAGCTTGAAAAGATACTGTCAAAAAATGAAGAGATCCAAAAAAAGATGCGTGAGATCAGCACCAATGAGGTCATGATAAAAAAAGCAGAACTTGAAGACAGAATGCTCAAGGAGGAGGAGCTTGAAAAGACCAATCAGCAGCTTGCAGTCAAGCTGCAAAGGGAAAAGACTAGGCTAAAAGGGTTATCATCAACAATTCAAAATGAAAGAGACAGAAAGACCAGCCTTCAAGTAGCCATGGGGCAAAACGAGACTACCCAGCTGATAAGAGACACCAAGCACAGAATAGAAATGCTGGATAAAGACAGGCAAGGATATGAATACTCTGCAAGGAAGTTAGATGCCATGCTAAAGACGATCTCTGAGGCTTTGGCTATGCTATCGAAGCTAGATGTCAAGTTGATTTCTAAAGAGGAACTTTTAGCTCTTGGCTCTCTGAAAAAGAACGCCGAGGAAAAATCCGAGTGTATATATTACCTTAAAAAGAAGCTGGCAAAACTTCTTGAAGACTATAGCACTGACAGCGTAAGGCTTAAAGATTTGCTTGAAGATTATAAAACGAGAAAGATAAGGCTGACCCAGGAGATATCAAATTTAAAAAACAAGAAGCTCACATATCCTGATAATACCGTTAGGCTGATGAACGCCATAGAAAAAGAATTCTTAAGTCAGGGTATTAAAACAAAGCCAAGAATATTTTCTGATCTTTTGGAGATCACAGATCCAAGGTGGCAAAATGCAGTAGAGGGTTACCTAAATACCCAGCGTTTCTACATTGTGGTAGAGCCAAAACACTACAAGATAGCCCTTGAAACCTATAACAAGATAAAAAAAGAAGTCCACACAGTGGGCCTTGTTAATACCGGAAAGCTGGATTTAAGAGCTTCTGCCAATCCCGATTCTTTAGCATATGTGATAAAAAGCGACAACAGGTGGGCAAAAGCTTACGGGACATACCTTTTGAACAGGGTCATAAGGTGCGAGGATGTGCAAAGCTTAAAGGACCATAAGGTGGCGATAACATCTGATTGCATGCTTTATCAGAACTTTGCAGTGAGAAAAATCGACGAGAGAGTCTATAAGACCCCATATATCGGAGCATATGCCTTTGAGGTCCAGCTCAGGAACAAAGAGTCGGAGCTTTTTGATCTTAACGATGACATAGCCAAAGGAAGCAAAAACTTGCAAAACGTGGTCGAAGTGCTAGAGAAGCTTAATTCCTGCAAGATGGATGTGGTAGAGGAAACGATAGAGGCACCAAAGAATTTAGAAGAGACGAAAGAGCTGATACAAAAAGAAAAGGTAGAGCTTGAAAAGGCTGAAAATGATCCGAGCTATATACAAATTCAGATTCAGATAGAGGAATGTGATAAAGCTCTTAGAAAGCTCCAACCTGAGTATGACGATGCTAATACATTGATTGGAAGAATAAATGCCCAGGTGGAGGGCAATCACAAACAGATAGAAGTCACGAAAGAGCAAATCCTGTTTCTTAAGAAGATCTTTGATGCCCTCTGTGAGAAAGATGAAGAGATATCCCAGTTAGGTCTAAAAAAATATAAAGAGCAGATAAAGACAAAATCTCCAGGCACCATAGTGCAGAACTTCTCGCCTTTAAAGGTAGGGCTTGAGAACAAGAAAAACGAGCTTACAAACGAACTGATAAAGCTCCAAGGCAGCTACTGCAGCAAAAACGACTGCGATCTAGGCTATGGATATGAGCAGATGCAAGAATATATCGACGAGCATCACAAGCTGGTGGTTTCAGACATAATAAAATACGAGGAAGACCTTGAAAAGGCAAAGGAAAACTGCCACTTGGAGTTCAGAGAGTCTTTCCTGGCAAAGCTTAAGGAAAACATAGAAAATGCAAGGCTCGAGTTTAAAAACTTAAATTCTGCACTAAAAGACATATACTACGGCGAGGATAGCTATAAGTTTGAGCTGACCTACAACAAGAGAAAAGAGAGCATCTATCAGATGATAATCTCCAAAAAGAACGAAGCCGGGTTTAATCTTTGGTCGAAGTCCTTTGAGGATGAGTATAAGGAAGAGATGGACGATCTGTTCGCCAAGCTTACAGCCTACGACGATAAGGGAGAGAAGGTGCTGGCTGAGTATACAGATTATCGAAGCTATCTGGACTATGACATCATTGTGGAAAAGACAGACGGAAGCCTCCAGCGTTTTTCGAAGATTTATGGAGAAAAAAGTGGAGGAGAAACCCAGACGCCTTATTACGTTGCCATAGCTGCATCCTTCGTTCAGCTCTATAAGCTCGGAGATACTATTAGGATAATAATGTTTGACGAGGCTTTTGACAAGATGGACGACAACAGGATAAGCTCAATGATGGATTTTCTAAACAGCCAAAACTTCCAGATTATCTTAGCGACCCCTCCTGCAAAGATGGAGATAATAGGGGAAAAGGTGGACACCATACTGATGGCGATGCGTGAGGGAACAACCAGCATCATCGAGGAGTACGAACTATGAGGGATAAATATGAAAAACAAATCTTGAATGCTCTTTTAGACAAGTACGAAAAGAGCAAAAGCTTCACAGGAGACAATAAGGTTAATCAGAGATTTTCGGTATCAGTGGATAAGCTATTTCCAAAGTATGGAGAGCATTCAAACTTTGAAATTTTTAAAGGCGTAAACGAAGGGATAAATGTGATCGCAAGAAAAGAGCTTGTGTCTGCAAAGTTTGACAGGGCAAAGGTCTGCAGCAAGGTAGTGCTTAACGTAGATAAAGTAGATGATGCTTATTTATATTTAGGAAGAACCCCCAAAAAAAATATAAACCAAGAAGTGCTAAATACACTTGGCAGGTTTGCCGAAAAGAATCAGACTTTAGACAGCTTTAGAAAGGAACAAATAATAAGAATCGGAGAAAACAAGTCGGTTCAGTTTTTTAGCGGAGATATCAAGGAGTTTGAAAATATCTTGCTTGCCGCAGAAAACCTGCTAAAGGTTGAGTCTGAAACCTTTAGCAGGGACTTTTCCGTAAAAGTCTTTAACGATTCCAAACAGTTTGAAAAGTTAAAATCCAAGGTGGTATCCCTGTTGTTTGAATATGGAGACTTCCCGGAAAAAGACCAAGTCCTTGAAAACCTCAACATCGTAAAAAACCCGACCTACGTAAACGTAAAAGGTGCAGGAGCTATTTTGATTTCTAGTCAAAAAATAGACATTAAAGTACTTAAAGGGGACATAGGAATATCATCTTCCATGCTAGAAGATATAGAAAAGATTGACATAACAGGAAGCAGGGTCATGACGATAGAAAACCTGACAAGCTTTCATACGGCTTGTGATGAAGATACCTTCTTTATCTATCTTGGTGGATTTCATAATATGGTCAGGAGGGAGTTTATAAAAAAAATTTACAAGCAGAACCCCGATAAAGAGTATTGTCATTTTGGAGATATCGATGCAGGTGGATTTTATATACTGAACCATCTGAAAAAAGCGACAAGTGTTGACTTCAAGCCGTTTAAGATGGATCTAGATACCCTAAAAAAATACCAAGATTCTTCCAAGAAATTGACAGACAGCGACAGGAAAAGGCTGAAAGATCTTATGGGAAAGGGTTTTGATGAGGTGATAGAGCATATGCTCGCTCACGATTGTAAACTAGAGCAGGAAGCTGTAGATTTTAGATAAGGATAGAAAAAATAAAGTCTGAATTAAAACGGTTGGCTTCTCTAATAAATACTCATTGCAAGCAAATCACGGATTTAAGAGTAATCGCTTCTATCAAGAAAACATATGATATGAAAATTTTAAGTAGGAGATAAGTAAATGCCGCGAATTAAAAAGCAGGACATGAGCAAATTGGATGCTTATTTTATAAAAGGAACCTTTGTAATCGACGAAGGAGATAGCATAACTGAAGAAGAAATAAAAAAGTGGTTGGATTTATTTGACAAGGATAAATATAATGCTTTATTCAAGTTGGGCTTTTTAGAGAAACAAAGCTGGTTTTCACCTGCTGTTGATTATCTGCACCATATTGCAGAGTTATTGATTAAAAAAATAAGTCACCAGCCTGATGTAGAGATAAGCAGGGAAAATGTCCAGGCTGACTTGTCAGACGACGAACTATATAATATCAAGGAGGAGCTGCCTTTTGCCGTTGGTATGGAGTTTGTAAACGATGAGTGGCTGGCAAACTTATGGGCTGGACTTCTAGGTGCGTTCAGGGTCGAGATAAAAGACTATGACGGAACAGTATCCAGATACTTTGCGGAGCATAATTCAAATATCAATGTGGTTGGAAGAGTCTTTTTTCATCTTGTTGAAAGCAAAGAGGAAGACTGTCCCTTTGCATTTATGGCTACGTATACGACCAGGCCTGTAAAAAGCAAAAAAGCAGTGCATACGCCCCTTAAAAATGCGCTTTCTGAATTTGATAAAGATGAAAAAAAGCTCTTGTCTTTGATATCCACGGTAATCAAGGCTGCTGAAAAAAGCACTTTTATTTCAGACCTGGTTGAAAGCGGCGAGCTGTTTTCTCCAATTAGGCTTACTGTAAATGAGGCATTTACCATTCTTAAAGAAATGGAAATCTACGAGGAAGCCGGAGTAATGTGCAGAGTTCCTGATTGGTGGAGCAAAAAGAGGAATTCTTTAAGACTTTCTGTAAAGGTGGGAGAAAAAGAACCTTCTAAGATGGGACTGGACGCAATCATGGATTTTGCTCCTTACCTTAGCTTCGGTAATGAAGCGGTGACGGAGGAAGAATTAAAAGATTTTTTGGAAATGGCAGAAGGGCTTGTAAAATACAAAGGCAAATGGGTGGAAGTAAACAAGAAGAAGCTCCAAGCGGTTTTAGAGGCTTTTGAAAAGGTGAAAAATATTGCTCAAGAAGATGTCTTGTCAATTGGTGATGCGCTAAGGCTTGAGCTGGACATGAAAAAAATAGTTGACGTGGTTGCAGATGATATAGATATGTCCATTTCAAACGGCATATGGTTAAGGAACTTAAAGGAAAGCTTGATTAATCCCGGTAATATCGAAAGAATAGAAGTTCCCGAGACCCTAAGAGCAACCCTTAGGGATTATCAAAAAACAGGCTACAACTGGCTTGACCTGATGAACCGGATTGGATTTGGAGCATGTCTGGCTGATGACATGGGATTAGGAAAGACAGTTCAGATGATAGCTTTTTTAGAGCGTTGCAGAAATGAAGGTGCCGAGAACGCCCTTTTAGTAATTCCAGCCTCCCTCATTGGAAACTGGCAGAAGGAAATTGAAAGGTTCGCGCCACTGTTGCCATGCCAGATACTCCATAAAAGCAGTATCAAAAGCAAAGAAGCCTTGCAGATCGAAGATGACAAGTTTTTATATATAACTACTTACGGAATGGCAGTCAAGATGGAAGAGCTTAAGGATATAAAATGGGATTATTTGATTTTGGATGAAGCCCAGGCCATCAAAAATCCGGGAACAAAACAGACAAAAGCGATAAAAGCACTACCGGCAAAAATGAGAATAGCGATGACGGGTACTCCTATCGAAAATAGATTAAGCGATTTATGGTCACTTTTTGATTTTTTGAATCAGGGATTATTGGGGACAACAAAAGAGTTTACGGAATTTTCTAAAGGATTAAGCGACGATCCGGCCGGTTATGCAAAGCTTAGAAAAATTACCCAGCCATTCATTTTGAGGCGCCTTAAAACAGATAAGAGCATCATATCTGACCTGCCGGATAAATTAGAGATGAATTCATACACCACTTTATCGAAAAAACAGATAACCCTTTATAAACAGGTGTTGAAGGAAATTGCTGAGAAACTGGAAGAATCTGAAGGAATCGAAAGAAAAGGGCTTGTCCTCGCAAGCATTATGAAGTTCAAGCAGATTTGCAATCATCCGGACCAGTATCTGGGAAGAGAAGACTATAAGCCGGATCACAGTGGGAAGTTTGAGCAGCTCAGAGAGATCTGCGAGACTATACACGAGAAGAGAGAAAGGGTAATTGTATTCACCCAGTTTAGAGAAATGACGGAACCTTTATCTGAATTTCTAAGCAGCATATTTTCAAGGGAAGGATTTGTTCTTCACGGTGGAACACCGGTCAACAGACGCGCAGAGGTGGTTGGAAAGTTCAATGGGGAGCATTATGTTCCCTATATGGTTCTATCTCTTAAAGCCGGAGGAGTGGGACTAAACCTTACTTCGGCAAACCATGTGATCCATTTTGACAGGTGGTGGAATCCAGCAGTGGAAAACCAGGCAACGGACAGGGCGTTTCGTATAGGGCAGACTAAAAATGTCATGGTACATAAATTTATTACAAAAGGAACCATCGAAGAAAAAATAGATGAGATTATTTCTGAGAAGCAAAAACTGGCTGGAGACATCTTAAGTGCCAGCAGTGAGAACTGGATTACTGAGTACAGCAACGAGGAATTGATGAAAATGTTTGCTTTGGACGGTGAAATGCTATGAGTTATTACGGATATAAGCCATATGTGTCTGCAGATGAGAAAAAGGCGAAGGCCCTTAAAGCCATTGAAAAATTAAAGAAGAAGAATCCTGACATCGAGCCTGTAATCATTGAAGGTAGGGCTCTAGCAAAAAGCTGGTGGGGAAAGGCTTGGAACCTGAATTTGGAAAGCTATGCCGACTATGCAAATCGGATAGACAGAGGCAAACAGTATGTCAGAAACTATAGCGTATTGGACCTTAAGATTAAAAAGGGAGCAGTAGAGGCCAAAGTGCAAGGAAGTGGTTCAAAGCATTATGAGATAAAAATAAACATAGACACATTAGACAGCAAAAAATGGGATCAGGTCACAGAACTTTGTAATAATAGAATCGATTCCCTTGAAAGCCTAGTGGAAGGAAAGTTCCCAAAAGAGCTTGAAGTCTTGTTCACGGATAAAAACTATAGCATGTTCCCTTCCCCGGATGAGATCCATTTTGCCTGCAACTGCCCTGACTGGGCTTATATGTGCAAGCACGTTGCTGCGACATTGTATGGAATAGGCTCAAGGCTCGACAAAGACCCCATGCTTTTTTTCGAGCTTAGAGACATCAATGGACAAGAGCTAGTTAAAAAATCAATGGAGAAGAAGTTAGACAGCATGCTTAAAAATGCAGGCAAAAAAAGCACCAGGACGATTGATGAAAAAGACATATCTGACTTGTTTGGATTGTGAAAAATACTTAGGCAGTTAAAGGTAAGCTATTAAACAAAAAACATTCTATATTCCGCTAGAGAAATTCACAAACAAAAGGAATATGCCAATGGCTGAATAAGTCTTTGGCTTTTTAATTTCTAAGTAAACATAAAACGTTCAATCGGAGGAGAGGGTTTCAATATCATATTTCTCAAATAAGCTTTTATGAGCAGTGGATATTTCGGAATCAGTTATAAGCAAATCCACATCCTTAAAATCGAAAAGCTTAACAAGTCCCGGTTTTGCAAATTTGCTAGAGTCTGTTAATATTAGGATTTTGTCAGCTGATTGTGACATGGCCTTTACAGCTTCTGCTCTCATTAAATCACCGGCAGTAAATCCCGATTTCTCAGACAATCCGTCTATTCCTACAAACAATTTATCCACAAAAAAATCAGATGCGTATTTATTTATCAAAGGTCCGACATTCACTTGAGATGACTTTTGGTACTCGCCTCCAAGCAAGATTATCCTGCATCCTTCATAATTTCTAATAAATGATGCTATGAATGTCGAGTTTGTTATTATTGTTATGTTTTTCTTAGTTTTAGCTAGTTCTTCAGCAAGTAGAGCACAACTTGAACCTGATTCAATCATTATGGTTTCACCGTCTGCAACAATAGAAGCTCCTAAACGCGCTATCTTTACCTTTGTATCATAATTAATCGTAAGTCTGTTATTTAAATCGTCGCTGTCATTTATTACAGCAAATCCATGTTCTCGAATTAAAAGTCCCTTATCCTCAAGAAAATCAAGATCTTTGCGAATCGTCACCTGAGAAACTCCTAGCAAACTCGAAAGCCTTGTTACTTCTACTTTCTTTTCTTTGTTTACTATTTCAATTATTTTTCTTAATCTCGCCTCCATAAGCCCTCCAAAATGTAGTAATAATTTTTCATTGTATGAATTATAACACAGCTATGATTTGTTTACAATATTCCAGCGAACGAAATTGCGAAACGCTAAGTAAAAGATTACGTATGTAAATAAAAATATAACGAACATAATATCTTAACTTTTGCAGCAAAGCAGATAAAAAACACCCTTGAACACACTGGGAA